>JASHNV010000007.1 GCA_030041455.1 Spirochaetia bacterium | reverse complement strand
GCTCCGGTCTGCGCCTTGATCGCGAGCGCGCCCGCGAGGACGATCGCGGCGACGAGGAGCGCGAAGAGGAGGGTTCGGAGACGGATCATCCTCTCGGGCCTCCGGGACCCCGGCGGACGGCGCTTCCTGAGACCTCGCCGAGCGAACGGCACGGACGGTTCCTCTCCACGATTTTTACCCCGCGCAGTATAGCACAGGCGGCCGCCTGAGAAAGCGCGCGCTCCGGGCATACGGAGGCGATTCAACCTTCGATCCTTCCAGGTCGATACTCTTGATGAAGAACAATGCGTGCCTTCATTCTCGCGGCGGCGCTCGCCGCGACGCCCGTCGCGGCCTACGCCCACCCGCACATCTGGATCGACTACCGCGTGAGCTTCGTGTTCGACGCTTCGGGCCTGAGGGGTTTCTACGAGGAGTGGACCTTCGACAAGTATCAGTCCGAGGACATTCTCCAGGATTTCGACACGAATCACGACGGGCGATTCTCCGCGCAGGAGGTCGAGGCCGTCAGGGTCGGATATTTTGAGAATACGAAGGAATACGGCTACTTCGTCACCGCGCGCGTCGACGGCCGGGACGTGGGGCAGGTGAAGGCGACCGACTTCAACGCGACCGTCGAGAACGGACGGGTGGTCTATCAATTCTTCGTGCCGCTCCGCGTCCGCTCGGGGGCCCGGCCTCATACCGTGACCGTGATCGATTGGGACCCCTCCTATTTCGTCGACTTCTCGGTCGCCTCCGACCCCCTCGCGGTGGTGGCGCCCGGGAGCATCGCGGAGCGGCACGAGGTCAGGAACGATCTGCAGGATCACTACGAGTTTCCGCCCGACCTCTACATCAGCCAGGCGCCGCCTGAGTACCTGCAGATGCTCGAGGTGCGCTTCAGGGAGCGGGCCTGACCAGGGACGGCTGTTGACAACCCGCTCCGGCCCGCATAGGCTCTTTGCGTGAGCTCGTAAGGACAGCAGGTGGTTTCAAGACATTCGGTTACCGACAAGGCGATCGACGTCAGGCTCGTGACGCTCTATCCCCTTGCGATTCTGGGAGTTCTTTTCATCGTCATACGGTACGTGATCGAGGGCGCGGATCTCACGTTCCTCAGGAAGTTCGCGCTCACCGCGCTCAGCATCACCGTCGAGGCGCTCCCGTTCCTCGTCATCGGGAGCCTGCTCTCGGCGGTGATCCATATCTACGTCTCCGAGGAGACCCTCGCGCGGATCATCCCGAAAAGCCGGGTGCTCGGCGTCCTTGCCGCCTCGCTCATGGGCTTCGTGGTGCCGGTCTGCGACTGCGCGACCGTCCCGATCGTGCGCAGGCTCGTCGGGAAGGGCGTGCCGCTCCACGTGGCGATCACGTTCATGCTCGCCGTGCCGATGATCAATCCGCTCGTGATCTTCTCCACCTGGTTCGCGTTCTACCAGTATCCGACGATCACGTACTACCGCATGGGCTTCGGGCTCGTCGCCGCGATCTTGGTCGGGCTCCTGGTCTCCCTTCTCGACGGCAACCAGACGAAGCCGGTCGCGGTCGGACGCGCCCCCGAGCATGGGCACTCCCACGAGCCTGCCCGGGGCTTCGTCGGCCACGTCGGGGCGGTCGCGGAACACGCGACCTCGGACCTCTACGACATCGGCCGGTACTTCATGGTCGGCGTGATCCTCTCGTCGCTCGTCCAGTCGGTCGTCCCGAGCGGGCTCCTCTACGCGCTCGGCCATAATCCGATCCTGTCGGTGCTCGTCATGGTCCTCGGCGCCTACTTCCTGTCGATCTGCTCCCAGGCGGACGCCTTCATCGCGCGCACCTTCATGGCGCAGTTCTCCACCGGCGCGATCATCGCCTTCCTGATCTTCGGTCCGATGATGGACATGAAGAACACGCTCATGCTCTCGACGACGTTTCGAAAGCGCTTCATCGTCGTCCTCGTGGGCCTCATCGCGGTGGTGAGCCTGGCGAGCGGATACCTGCTCAACGCGTGGATCGCGCGGTGAGGAGGAGGCGCCCGTGATCCGACGCTTGCGATCGCTCAACCGCAACGAGGCGACGTGGCTCCTGATCCTCTCGGGCTACGCGGCCTTTCTCTTCTATCTCGTGGCCTGCGGGAAGATCACGGACCTCGTGCATCCGAGGATGGTGCCGTTCGTCGTGTTCGGCCTCGCGATCCTCGTGCTCCTCGCGGTGTTCCAGTCGCGGCGGGTGTTTTCCCGGGGAACCGAATCGGCCGTGAAGCCGGGAATGGCGCTCTTCGTGGTGCCGTTCGCCTTCGCGCCCCTCTCGCTCGGCTCGACGAGCGCGGTTCTCGCGGCCAACTCCCGCACGATCTCGCTCTACTCGAGCCCCGAGCCGGTGAGCGTCACGGCGAACATCTCGGCGCAGAGCCCCCGGCCGCAGGCGGCGGAGGCCTCTCCGATTCCCGCACGCGGCGTCATCGAGCTCAACGAGAAAACCTATTTTCCGTTCTACAGCGAGCTCAACAATCATCCGAACAAATACGCGGGGCGCACCATTCACGTCACCGGCTTCGTCTATCACGGCAACCTGCGGAACACCGACAAGTTCATCGCGGGGCGCGAGATGATGTGGTGCTGTGCCGCCGACGCGGTGACGATCGGGTTCGTGTCGCGCTTCCCGGGCGCGGCCGGCCTCAAGGACGACCAGTGGGTCTCGGTGACCGGCGTCCTCGACAAGACCGAGTATACCGACGAGTACACGCAGGCGACGACGGTCGTCCCGATGATCAGGGTGACCTCGGTGCGCGCGATGCCGAAGATGGATTTCGCGTACGTCTATCCGACGTTCTGATGGAAGCGAGAGCGTAAAGAAATTGAACGCACGGTTCAAAGAGATCGCCTGGTTCGCCATCCTCGCGGGGTACACCGGCTACTTCTTCTATCTCATCGCCTTCGACAAGCTCCAGGACCTCATGCATCCGAGAATGACGCCCTTCGTCGTCGTGGGGCTCGTCGGTCTCGCCGTGTTCACCTTGTTTCAAGGGCGGCGGATGATCCGGAGGCCGCAGGAAGGGCGGAAGGGCATGCTCCTTTTCGTCGTGCCGTTCGCCATCCTCCCCCTCACGCTCGGGGCGAACAGCTCGGTGCTCTCCGCGAACGGGTCCATCTCGCTCGGCGGCGGGCCGGCGCCGATCGACCTCACGACGAAGCTCCAGGCGAGCGTCAACCCCTTCCTCCCGACGCCGAAGGAAAAGCCCGCCGGCGTGAAAAACGGCATCATCCCGGCGGCGGGGCCCATTGTGCTCGACGAAAAGAACTACTATGTCGTCTACAACGAGCTCTACGCGCACCCCGACGCCTACGCCGGGAGGACCGTGCGGGTCACCGGTTTCGTCTACCGCGACTCGACGGAGCCCGCGGGCCAGTTCATCGCCGCGCGCGAGATGATGTGGTGCTGCGCCGCCGACGCGGTCGAGATCGGCTTCATCGCCGACGCGAAGAGCGCGCCGAGCCTCGCGAGGGACGAGTGGGTGTCCGTGGAAGGCCTGCTCTCGACGACCTCCTACGTGAACCAGTACACGCGCCTGCGCTCGACGGTCCCGCTCATCGAGGTGAGCCGGGTCGCGCGCCTCGGCCATCCGGACTTCGCCTTTGTCTATCCGAAGTAGCGGGAACCGACCCTGGCGATGATGCCCGCCGCGCGCCTCCTGTTCGCCGCGCTCCTCGCGAGCGCCCCCGCGCCTGCCTACGCGCACCCCCATATCTGGATCACCTGCCGCCTCGCGTTCCGCTTCGACGCGTCGGGGCTCGAGGGCTTCACCGAGGTTTGGCGGTTCGACGAGACGACCTCCGAGCAGATTCTCCAAATGTTCGACGCGAACGGGAATGGGCGGATCGACCGCGCGGAGCTCCCGGCGCTGAAGGCGGGCTACTTCGACGGCCTCAAGGATTACTCCTACTTCACGAGCATCCGAGTCGACGGCCTCGGCCTGCCGACCCCGACTCCGACCGCCTTCGAGGCCGACTACCGCGATAGCCGGATGGTCTACCGCTTTTTCGTGCCCCTCGCTCTCCCGGCCGGGCAGCGAGCGCGGGAAGTCACGGTAACGGTCTGGGATCCGACCTATTTCACCGACATCGATTTCGAGCCGACCGCCGCGATCGCGATCGAGAAGAGCAGCGCGATCGAGTGCAGGGCCTCGATCGAGAGCGACCCGCTCGACCGCTACCGCCTGCCTCCCGACCTCTACGTCTCCCAGCCGCCTCCCGTCATGCTCAAGATGGCGGTGGTGCGCTTCACGACCGTCACTCGGAGCGGCTTGAAGCGCCGAACGAGGAGGGTGTAGCGTGAGGCGCATGAGCATCCGCATCCCTCGAGCCTTTCAGCTGGCTGCGGCGCTTCTCGCCGCGCTCTCAACCGCGCCGCTCTCTGCGAGGTCGAGCGGTCCCTCCGACGAGCCTCCGAAGCTCCTCGCGCGCTCGGCGATCCTCATCGAAGAGGAAACCGGCGACGTCCTCTACCAGAGCGACGCGGACCTCTCGATTCCCCCGGCGAGCCTCACGAAGCTCATGACGCTTCACATCGCCCTCGAGCAGATCGAGGCGGGCAAGCTCGATCCCGACGAGGAGATCGTGCCGAGCCCGAACGCGTGGGCGAGGAACATGCCGCCCGACTCGTCCCTGATGTTTCTCGGCCCCCAGCAGCGCCTGAGCGTCATGCAGCTCCTCGAGGGGCTTTCGGTCGCCTCGGGCAACGACGCCGCCGTGGAGGTCGCGGATCTCGTCGCGGGCTCGGTTCCCGCCTTCGCCGAGCTCATGAACCAGGAGGCGGAGAGGCTCGGCTTCGACGCGATGCACTTCGTCGAGCCGTCGGGCATCAGCCCCGAAAACCGGATCACCGCCCGCCAGTACGCCGAGTTCTGCCGCCTGTTCATCAGGCTTCACCCCGAGGCCCTGGGCACGCTCCTGTCGCTTCGCAAGTTCAGCTACCCCCTCGCGGAGAACCTCACCGGCGACAACCACGATCATCCGATCACGCAGCGCAATCGAAACGTGCTTCTCTGGCAGTATGAGGGGACCGACGGCCTGAAGACCGGCTACATCGACGAGTCCGGCTACAACATGGCGGTGACCGCGGAGCGCGGGGGCATGCGCCTCGTCGCCGTGGTGCTCGGCGTCCCTAGGGAGGGCCGTCACGGCGGGGAGCGCCTTCGAGCGATCGAATCCGAGGAGCTCCTGAACTACGGCTTCGACAATTTCAGGAAGATCCAGCCCTCCTTCGAGGCGCCCAGGCCGGTGAGGGTCTGGAAGGGAAGGGCGCGGAGCGTCCAGGTGGTGCCCGAGCCCGAGCCGCTCCTCGTGCTCCCCAGGGGCGAGGCGCTTCGCGTGACCTCCTCCCTGAAGGAGGCGCGCGAGGTGTTCGCGCCGGTCGAGGCGGGCCAGATTCTCGGGAGCCTGACCTTCAGCGTCGACGGAAGACCGGCGGCCCGCTTCCCGCTCGTCGCGGCCGGGACCGTCGAGCGCGGCGGCTTCTTCCGCGAGCTGTTCGACACCGTCTATCTGTTCTTCCGGGATCTCTTTTCGCCCGTCCGGGCCGGGTGAGCCGCGGAGCAAGGGCGTAAGCTCTTCCCGGCCCCTTTGACCTCGGCTGAGGGGAGCTGGTATCGTGTGCGTGGGCCGCGAGCCCGTTCCCGAGGAAATCGGCGGGCCGCGCGGCGCGAGGAGCGTGAAGACATGGGGAGAAAGGCGCGAGGAAAGCGCGAGCGATCCGCCGCGGAACGGAAGCCGAGCGACGCGCAGGCGCGAAGCGGGCTCGGCGCGCGGCGGATCGCGCTCGTCGTCACCGCCTGCCTCGTAGGGGCTCTCGCGCTTGCCGCGGGGCTCGTCGCGCTCCTCTCCCGACCGCCGAGCCCCGCGCCGGTCGAGGGCGCGGCCGACCCGCTCGCCGCCGCGGCGGCGGGGGTCCACTTCCACTCGACGATGAACCGGGACGTCGGCGTCATCGAAACGAGGAGCGCGAGCGCGGAGCTCCCCCCGCTCAACCCCTCCCTGCTCCCGGTCGGAAGCGAGGCGCCCGACTTCACCCTCCAGACACCCTCGGGCGCGACGGTGCGCCTGTCGGACTACCGGGGCAAGGCGGTGCTCCTCGAGTTCTTCGCGACGTGGTGCCCGCACTGCCAGGCGGAGGCGTCGCACCTCGTCCACCTGACCGAGAGCTTGCCCGCGAGCACCTACGCCACGATCTCGGTGAACGCCGACGGCGAGGACGCCGCGAGCGTCTACGCCTTCGACCGCTACTTCGGGATACCCTATCCGACGCTCCTCGACCCGAGCAGCAGACCGGGCTCGTTCAACCAGCAGGGAGCCCCCGGCCCGGTGAGCCTGCGCTACGAGGCAGGGGTCTTTCCGACCTTCTACGTCATCGACCGCGACGGGCGCATCGTCTGGCGCTCGGATCGGGAGCAGCCCGACGCCGCCCTCCTCCGCGAGCTCCGGATTGCTGCGGGCGCGTAGCGCGCTCGGCGGAGCGGGCCTCGCGATCCGCGTCGTCGCGGGCGGGATCTGGCTCGCAGCCGGGATCAGCAAGGTCCCCGCGCTTGACGCCTTTCGCGCCGCCGTGGGGCGCTACGAGCTCCTCCCCGCCGGTCTCGTCGCGCCGTTCGCCTCCATCCTTCCGTTCGCCGAGATCGCGCTCGGGCTCTACCTCGCCTGCGGCCTGTTCACGCGCGGCGCCGCGCTGGTCGGGACGCTCCTCATGGCGGCGTTCCTCGCCGCGCAGATCCAGGCCCGATCGCGCGGGCTCTCGATCGATTGCGGCTGCTTCGGACAGCTCGCGAAGTCGTCGATCGGCTGGGGCACGATTCTCAGGGACTTCCTGCTCGCGCTTCCGACCGTGGTCATGCTCTTCCGGCCGGCGCTCGCCTGCTCGCTCGACCGCCGCCTCTTCGGGGCGGCGGATCGCTTCGCCGGACGGGGGGAGCGCGCGAGCCCTAACGGGACGGAGCGATCATGATGCAGCGCGGGGCGGGGAGCTCGAGGTCGCGGCCGGTCGGCGACGGCATGCCGGTCTGCTGGTCGACCGACAGCACCGAGACGCTTCCGCTCTCCTCGTTCGCGACGAGCGCGTGGCTTCCGCTCGGATCGAAGGCGAGACAGCGCGGGCCTCTCCCGCCGCAGGCGGCGTGCCCCACGAAGCTCAGGGTTCCCGAGCTCTCGCCGATCGAGAAGACCGCGATGCTGTCGTGGCCCCGATTCAGGCCGTATACGAAGCGGCCCGACGGATGCACCTGGGCGTCGGTGACGAAGCTCGGCTCCAGCCACTCCTCCGGCAGCATCGGGAGCGTCTGGATCGCGCGAAGCGAGCCTGCCGCCTCGTCGTAGGCGAGGAAATGCATCGACGAGTCCCCCTCGCCCGCCACGTAGGCGAACCTCCCGTTCCCGTGCAGCACGAACTTGCAGGGTCCGACGCCGTCGTCCATCCGGATCCACGGCACGCCGCTCGGCTGAAGCGCTCCGCGAAGCGCCTCGAAGCGGTAGACGAGGATCTTGTCGGCGCGGCTGTCGGCGACGTAGACGAAACGGTTGGCCGGGTCGACCGTCACCGATCGAGCGCAGGCGCCTCCCCCCTCCTCGGACGAGGCGCCCGGCCCTTCGAGGCTCACGACGTGAGCGGCCTCCGCGAGGGAGCCGTCGGCGCGGATCGGGAGAACGGCGATGCTCCTGGTGTTCGCGACGAGAAGGAAGCGCCCCTTCGCGTCCACGGCGAGATGCCTCGGCCCCCGCGACTTCCTCGTGTTGACCGGCGCGAGCGCTCCCGAGCGCGGGTCCACGGAGAAGGAGCTCACCGTTCCCGTCGGCTCGCCTTCGAGCTCCTCGACCTCGCTCGCCGCGAAGAGATTCTTGAGACCCGGACCTAGGATCAGGCAGCTCGGGCTCGCGAAACCGCGCGTCTCCCCGGTGATCGTGAGGCGCCCGGGACCGCTGTCAAACTGCGCCGAGAAAATCCCGCCGGCCCCCTGCGTCGACGCGGTTCCGAAATAGGCGAGAAATTTGCCTCGTCTGTGATTGTTCATTCCGTACGTCAGACCTCGCTGCACGATTCAAGGCCGCCATGCTACCACAAAACGCGCCGGCCGGGCAGCTACCGCGGGCCGGAATTCTTCATCCCGCGAGGCCGCCGATCCGCCTCGACTCAGGGAGGGCCCGGGATCCTAGGACCGCGCGCGGGCGCGCGCGTCGTGGCCGAGCAGCCGCCCGGGTGCGGAAGCGCGGGCCTGCGTCTCGCCGGGAGCACGCCGCTCGACCCTCCCCGCAGGAGCCGCCTGAGAGCGAACCGCGCGCGTCCGACCCAAGCCCGACGTGCGCGCTTCCGACATCCGAACAGGCGGCTTTCCGACGCCCGGAAACGCTCCGGTTGTGATATAGTCGAGAGGCATGACGGGCAAGCAGTACAGTCAGGAGAACCTCATCCAGCTGTTCAACGAGACGCCGATGGAGCCGATCGGGACGGGCGACCGCTACGTCGTGTTCAGCGACCTCCACCTCGGCAACGGCGGACGGACGGACGATTTCATCCATAATTCCTCCCTGTTCCTCACCGTCCTCCGCGACTACTACCTCTCCGAGGGGTTCAAGCTCATCCTGAACGGCGACGTCGAGGAGCTCCAGCGCTTCTCGCCGGAGTCGATCCGAAGGCGCTGGGCACAGGCGTTCGACCTCTTCGGCGAGTTCGGCCGCGAAACGGCCTGCATCAGGCTCGTCGGCAACCACGACATGCTGCTCGCGCTCGATCCCCAGCATTCCGCCGAGGTCCGCGAGGCGATCCGGCTCAAGCACCACGGGAACGACCTTTTCATCTTCCACGGACACCAGACGGCAAAGGCCTACGAGGAGCCGAATCTCTGGATCTACCTGACGCTGCGCTACCTCGCGAACCCGCTGCGGATCCGCAACCGCTCCGTCGCGCACGACAGCACGAAGCAGTTTCGGACCGAGCGCAGGGTCTACCGGTTCGCGTCGCAGACGAAGATCCTCGCGATCATCGGGCACACCCACCGCCCCCTGTTCGAGTCGATGTCGAAGCTCGACTCGATCAAGTTCCGCATCGAGCAGCTCTGCCGGAGCTATCCCGAGGCGTCCCGCGCGCAGCGCGAGGAGATCGAGCAGCTCGTGCGGAAATACCGGGAAGACCTCGAGTCGTTCGGAAAGCGCAGGAAGGGCCACGAGTCGAGCAGCCTCTACAACGCCGACCTCGTCGTGCCCTGCATGTTCAACTCGGGCTGCGTCATCGGACAGCGCGGCATGACCTGCCTCGAGATCCGCGACGACGACATCGCGCTCGTCTATTGGTTCGACCGCGACCGCAGCAGGAAATACCTCCACTACGACACCTATAGCGCCGATCAGCTCGGCGATACCGATTTCTTCCGCGTCGTGATCAAGCGCGACTCCCTCGACTACATCTTCACGAGAATCCTGCTCCTGAGCGGAAGCGCCCGTACCCCCGTCCCGTGAGGCGGGCGATCTGGACGTGGCCGCGTCCGAAAACCGCGAGACCGATGTCCCGAAAGGGAGTATAGATAAGCCCATGGAGCTCGACGCCGAGGTCTGCTACCGCATCATCGAGAGCAGGGACGCCCGATTCGACGGGAAGTTCTTCACCGCGGTCGTGACGACCGGGATCTATTGCCGCCCGATCTGTCCCGCGAGGACCCCGGCGCGCGCGAGCGTGCGCTTTTACTCCTGCGCGGCGGCCGCCGAGGCGGCGGGCTTCAGGCCGTGCAAGCGCTGCCGCCCGGAGACCGCCCCCGGCACCCCGGCTTGGAACGGCACCTCCGGAACCGTGGCGCGGGGCTTGAGGCTCATCGGCGAAGGCTACCTCGACGAGCACTCGATCGAGGAGCTCGCCGGCCTCCTCGGCATGGGCGCGCGGCACCTGAGGCGCTTGTTCGACGAGCACGTCGGCGCGGCGCCGGTCGCGATCGCGGTCTCGCGGCGGCTCCATTTCGCCTCGCGCCTGCTGCGGGAGACGAGCCTTCCGGTGACGGCCGTCGCGCTCGGCGCAGGCTTCGGGAGCGTCCGCCGCTTCAACGAGGCCTTCCGGAAGGTCTTCGCCGCCCCGCCGAGCTCGATGCGGAGCGCGCGGGCTTCCGCGGGCCGGGCCCGCCGATCGGAGCGGCCGGGCGTCGTGCTCACCCTTCCCTACCGCCCTCCCTATCAATGGGAGCCGCTCATCGATTTTTTCCGCGCGCGCTCGCTTCCCGGCGTCGAGGAGGTGACCGATCGCTCCTACCGGCGGACCATCGCGGCGGGCGGCTCGACCGGGCTCCTCGAAGTGCGCCGCCTCGAGCGCGGCGACGCGCTTGAGGCGCGCATCGAAGGCATCCCGCCGTCTCGCCTCATGCGGATCGTCGAGCGGGTGCGCCGGATGTTCGACCTCGACGCGGACCCCGAGGCGATCGGTCGCCACCTCGCGAGGGATCCCGGCCTCGCGCCCCTCGTCGAGCGCCTCCCCGGGCTCCGCGTGCCGGGTTTCTGGGATCTCTTCGAGACGCTCGCGCGCGCGATCGTCGGCCAGCAGGTGAGCGTCTCGGGGGCGCGGACGACCGTCGGTCGGCTCGCCGAGCGCTACGGATCGCGCGTTCAGGCCTCCGAGGACTCCGCGCTCACGCTCGTCTTCCCGAGCGCGACCAGGATCCTCGAGGCCGACTTGTCGAGCTTCGGGCTTCCCTCCGCGCGAAAGCGCGCGCTCAAGGAGGCCGCCCACCTCGTCGCGAGCGGATTCGACCCCGGGGGCTCGCTTGAGACCCTCGTCGAGACGCTCTGCGCGCTCCCCGGCGTCGGTCCTTGGACCGCCAACTACGCGGCGCTTCGCGGCGCAGGCGAGCCCGACGCGTTCCCGGAGAGCGACCTGTGGATCCGGAAGGCGCTCCGGTCGCTCGGCTGCAGGACTCCCGCCGAGCGCGCGGAGACGACCGAGCGCTGGCGCCCGTGGCGCGGCTACGCGGCGATGTATCTCTGGAGCCGCCTTACGACGGCCTGACAGGAGGCGAACATGGTCGAGACAGGGACTGAGATCTCCGGGCGGAGCGACGAGCGCGTGCTTGACTACGCGCTCGTCGAGAGCCCGCTCGGCGACATTCTCATCGCGGGGGACGAAGCCGGCCTCCGCGTCGTCAACTTTCAGCGCGGGAGCGACCCCCTGCCGGTGCTCCCGGGGTGGCGCAGGGCCGGGAGGTCCCTCGACGAGGCGAAGCGGCAGCTGTCCGCCTATTTCCGCGGGGAGCTCCGCTCCTTCGAGCTCGCGATAGCGCCCGTCGGGACGCCGTTCCAGCTCGAGGTGTGGACGGCCCTCAGGTCCATTCCCTACGGCGAGACCGTCTCCTACGGCGAGATCGCCGCGAGGATCGGCCGGGAGCGGGCGGTCAGGGCGGTCGGGGCGGCGAACGGGAGGAATCCGATCCCGATCGTGATCCCCTGCCATCGCGTGATCGGATCGAGCGGGAAGCTCTCGGGCTATCACGGCGGCGTGTGGATCAAGGAACGCCTCCTTGCCGTCGAGCGCCAGGATCTGTTCGCCTACGAGGGAATTTCGCGGTAGTTCGGACCCTTCATACGCTATTCTTGCCACGGAAAGAACAACCGGGGTATGATGGCGCCTTATGAAGCTTGTCGGCACGATGGGGCTTCTCGCGATCGGGCTCTTCTGCTCCCTCGCCTCCTGCAGCCTGTGGCCTGCTCAAGCCTCGATCTCGTGGACGGTCCCGAATCCGGCCGTGTTCACGTCCGGGATCATCTCGATCCCCTACAAGATGAACGCGCCGACCGACCCCGCGAGCTGTCAGTACCAGCTCGCCTACATTCCGGCCGGCCAGACCGCGGGGACGGGGCAGCAGCCGTGGCAGCTGCCCTACAACGCCGTCCAAGTGACGCTGACCAGCCGGCCGATGCCGTCGTCGGGAAACCTCATCATCAACCTCAACGACCTCTCCAGCGTGCTCCCGCGCGGAGCGGTGGACGGGAACTACTACCTCATTTTCGGCGTCACCTCCTCGCAAAGCCAAACGCAGAACAACTTCGTGCCGACGCAGACGCTCGCGACCTCCTTCACGGTCGAGACCGGCGCGTTCATCGAGCAGGTTCTCGACTCGACGAGCAACAACTTCGCCGGGCTGAACCTCACCACCACGCCGACCGTGACGGTGAACGGATGGGGCTACACGAGCTCCACGGTCGTCATCGGAGTCCCGGTCACGAGCACGAGCTTCGTGTCCGCGACCGAGCTTGAGGTCGCGCTCGCGCCGGCATCGTTGACGGCGGGCGAGACGGTCGACTTTCAGGTCCAGAACGGCTCCGCGTCGCCGCTGCCGGGCATTCTCATGCCGGTCGCGGCGGGGAGTCCGACGATAACCGGCGTGAGCCCGACCAATATCGCGATCGGCTCGGTGAATACCGTGCGGATCTCCGGGACGAACTTCACGAGCGCGACCACCGTGAACGTGGCGGCGAGCAACGGCTACACCCTGACCCCGGGCTCCGGGATCACGATCCTCGACGTCGGCTCGAGCGGCACCTACGTGGACGTGTCGATCGACTTGACGCTCGGAAACAACGGCTCGGGCGCCGGAAACCAGGTGGCGGCGGGGGCGACGACGGTGACGGTGAACAACCAGGACAGCACCGGCGGCGTGACGAATGCGACGATCCTCTCGATCGTGTCGTGAGCACTCGGGATCCCGGCACGCGAAGCTTGAAAGGAGGAGAGCGATGAGGCTGAGAGGGCGAGGGAGATTCGGGCTTGCAGGGGTCATTGCGGCGGGGGCCGTTCTAGCCGCCGCCTGCTCGCTCCTCCCCCAGGATCCGTCGATCTCCCTCTCGGTCCCGAGCGCGCCGTTCTCCAGCGTCACGAACATCTCGATCCCCTACCAGATCGTCGACGAGTCGTCGAGCCTCTTCCATTCCCAAGGCTCGGAGAACTGCCAGGTCACCCTCGAGAAGCAGACGGACGCGAACTTCCTCACCCTCACGCAGTACGAGCAGTCGCTCTCCACGACCGGGACCCTCGTGTTCGATCTCGATTCCTATCAGTCGACCATTCTGTCCGGCATCGGCACGTTGAACCCGACCCTGAACGGGACCTATCTCCTCATCGTCCGCGATTACGGCACGAACAACAGCCAAGTCACCACCACGCTCGCCTCGCCGGTCGGTCAAGCGGAGTTCCAGGTCTTGCAGCCCGGCGAGACGGTGCTCTCGGCGGTCCCGTCGGTGCTGAACGGGACGGAAGGGAGCGAGACGGTGAGGATCCTCGGCCAGGGCTTCTCGTCCGCGGCGACCGTCACCTTCGCCGGCACCGCCGCCTCCTCGACCTACGTGAACCAGGGCGAGATCGACGCGACGGTGGATCCGAACTCCGTCGTCGCCGCGGGCAACGTCGACGGGACCCTGACGGTGACGGACGGCACGTCTTCGTTCAACTTCCTGATCTGGGTCACCGATCCGCCGTTCCCCTCGACGATCGTGCTCACGCCGAGCTCCGCGAGCAGATCGAGCGGCAACGTGCTCGTGGAGTTCACCAACGGCGCGAATCTGACCACCTTCACGTCGGTTACGATGGCCGACTCAGGAGGGCACTCGGTCGCGGTGACCGTCGATCCGAGGAGCTGGATCTCCACGTCGCCGTCCTACGCGACGATGAACGCGACGCTCGGCCTCGGCGGGGCGGCGACCGGCACGGCGCTCATCACGCTCTCGAATCCCGACGGCTCAACGCCGGGGACTCTGCAGTTTACGATCAATCCGTGACGAAGAGGGAGAAAGAGCATGAAGTCAATACGTCCGACCGGGTACCTTGCGATCTTCCTCCTTTTCGGCTGCGCGGGGTGCCTTTTCGGCGCGAATAAGAGCTCGCCCGCCGCCTCCAGCCTGTTCGTCTCCTCGAGCCCGTTCGGCGCGATCGTCGTGCTCGACGGGAGGACCCGGGCGGAGACCACGCCCCTCATCGTGCGCAATCTCCGCGCCGGGCGGCACAAGCTCACGATCGCGAAGGCCGGCTACGGCGCCGTGACCGTTTCGGTGAACGTGACCCCCGGAGCCGCCTCGGCGGTCGAGGAAAGCCTGCCCGGCGAGCTCGTCGGTCCGATCTTCCCGGACGGCCAGAAGCTCTCCTTTCGCGGCAAGCTCTACAGCTACCAGTCGAGCTACTACGAGATCCCCGCGGGCTCCTACGAGATCAGCCGAAGCGCGGACACCGTCGCGATCAAGCCGATCTTCCCCGGCCAGACGCTCCTGACCGCCTTCAACGTCGTCACGCCGACCTTCCTCGTCGCGGCCGGCGCGGCGGCCGTCTCCCAAGTCTTCACCTACCAGAACAGCGACGTCTCGAGCCTCGTCATCTTCTCGGGCCTGACGCTCGTTTCCGCCATGCTCGACATCTCGCTCCACATCCAGAAGGGGCGCTACATGAGGGCGATGACGATCACGCCGGTGCCCCTCGACGAGCGCGACGAGGGCGCGCTCTACGCCAAGGCGAACGACCTCCTGTCCCGCGGCGACCTCGCGGGGGCGACCCAACAGTACGTCGACATCGTGAGGGGCTCGCGCGACTCCATCTACTACCCGATGGCGCTCTACCAGCTCGGGAGGATCGGGATGATTCAAGGCGACACCATGCTCGCCGCCTCCGAGCTCAGGATCATCGTCGACCGCTATCCGGTGCCCGAGCTCTACGACCGCGCCTGCAAGGCGCTCGCCGACATCGACTACGAGCAAGGGGACTACAAATCGGCGCTCGGCTATCTCGACAAGATGGCCTTCCTCGACAAGCTCTATACGAGAGCGGAAATCGACCAATACCGCGCCGCGATCCAGGCGAAGATGAGATAGGGGAACAGCCATGAGAAAAACCGCACGACTGCTAAGCCTGCTCTTCCTCCTCGCCGGGGTTCCCG
>JASHNV010000074.1 GCA_030041455.1 Spirochaetia bacterium | reverse complement strand
ATGAGCGGGCTCGTGATCGTCCTCGGCCGGGAATCACACGCAGGCGGACACCGAGCTCGTACACAAGCGGAGCGAATCCCCGCCGCCGCCTCCCTGCTATGGTACATATCCTCTCATGCCGCCCCGTGTTTTTTTGTTTCGCCCTGACTCCAGCACCGAAATTGGATGGAGTGCGATGCAGCCCGATGCAGCAGGTTTATCAAGGGCTTACGTCGATTCACCGTATGCCGGTGCTTTCCGTAACCTGCTCCGATTTCCCCTCTGACGGCTCTTGGCTGGCACTTGGACTCCGGGGCTACCCAAGAAGGAGTCAGCATGGCTAAGATCAAGCTCACCAAGACCGCCGTGGAAAGGGCGCAACCCAAGGCGCAGGCCGTCGATGGCGGTCGGGCACCGCCACCATCAGCGGATCACTCCAGGCCGGCTCCGCGATGATGCCGTCGCCGACCTCATCGGCGCGTGCGAACCCCAGGTCATAGGTGTCGTCGAGTAGTCCCTTGATCTGCCGCGACAAGAGAACTTCGGACAGACGGATTTCGATGTTCGGCTCGTCCTAGCGGCATCGTGCCAACAGAGCAGAAAAGCGCAATATCAGCACGATGCCTGTTCCTATCGCTGCCGGCGCCGTATGTCGCTCGGCGGAGTAGTACCGCTGAATAAGTTCCATCATTTCGGCTTCCCTCCCATTTTATTGAGTGAACTATGTACTCGCCTGGATAGGTGATCCCGACGGATGTGATGCGAGAGGCCTTCCTCACCAAACTCGTGCAGGGATTGCCAAAAGCGCTGAAACTGCTCAGGCACGCTTTGTTTGGTGCCTTTATATCCTATGATGCCCTCGCCACTTGAAGCCTTGGTTGAAATGCGAAGGCCCGCAACAACGATGGCGGCGAGCAATTCCGCCCGCCTGCGACTTGCCTCATCGCTATTGCCTCTTTCCACAAGCGCACTGGCAATGGCCTGCTCCAGATACACGTACTTGAGCTGATATCGCGATTGGAGTGCAGGTGTGTGTCGGACGAATTCGTCGATGGCAATGTTCTCGGGGCTTGAGGCGTCGGCAATGGCACGCACCATTGCGCTTTCGATCAACGCCGGCCATGACCATTCCTTTGGCTGCCTGCGTATTTCTTCCACAACAGCGGAGAGGAACTTTTCCTGATTGGCGAAAAGGACATCTTCCTTCGACGAGAAGTAGTGGAACAGGCTCCGGCGTGACACATCTGCGGCCTCGGCAATGGCGTCCATGGTCGTTTCTTCATAGCCGAGCTTCAGGAAGAGCTTGATGGCGGCTTTAGCGATCCGGTCGTATGTCTCGCGCCGCTTGCGCTCTCGCCTACCTTCTATCACGCCCGATGGAGCTTCTTTATTCAATTTTGCACCACTTGCAAATTTGCACTTAGTGCATTATTATGCACTCCTCTGGGAGACGCAAGTGGTCTTGCCCGAACTGCGACACGGCCGTAGTTATCCGAAACGAGGGTTCTCATGGGTTGGAAGATCAGTGACCTGCCTATGCAGGATGGACGCGATGCGCTAGTGACTGGCGGCGCGAGTGGCATAGGTTTTCAGGTTGCCCAAGCACTTGGAAAAAAGGGGGCGCACGTCACCATCCTCGGCCGTGATGCAGCGAAGGGTGCACAGGCAATCACGCAGTTGCGTTCAGTGGGTGGCTACTACTCGTTCGAACAGATGGATCTGGCTTCGCTTGCGTCGATTGCCAAATTTGCTGCTCGCTGGGGCGATCGTCCTGTCCATTTGATGATGAACGTAGCTGGCGTAATGGCCGTCCCCACGCGCACCCTCACCGCCGACGGCTTCGAGCTGCACATGGGCACGAACTTCCTGGGTCACTTCGCACTGGCAGGGAGACTTCTGCCCGCACTGCGTGTCGGCAATGCCCGGGTCGTGACCGTGAGCGCACTGGTGGGGCGCCTGAAAATGGCGCGCCTCGATCCGAGTGACCTTCAGGCAACGCAGCTTCCCTATTCGCCGATGGGCGCGTATTCGCGCAGCAAGCTCGCCGACATCATGTTCGCGTCCGAGTTCCAGCGGCGGGCTTCGGCGGCGAAGGTCGGAATCACGAGTGTATCCGTCGATCCCGGTACGGCAAATACAAATCTCCAACGGTACGCGACGGGTGCGGTCGGCGCGGTTGGAAGGTTTCTGAGTGCCGTTATCGGCTATCCAATAGATCGCGTTGCCGAGAATGTCCTCTACGCGGCAGCGATGGATCATCCCGCGGAGACGAGTCTGATTGCACCGTCAGCCATCATTCAGCGGATAGCTTCGCCCCGCGACGTGGGATTGCCTCCGCTAGCAAGAGATCAAGCTATCCGTGCCCGTCTGTGGGAAGTTGCGGAGACCATGACGGACGTTCACTTCTCGCTCGGAGTCAGGTCGTGAATGCTAATGGGGTGAGCTGTGGTGGAGTATACTGAGTTCGATAGACACGAACGGATGAGGTAAGGGGCGGTGAGGAGAACGATGAGGGAAACCCTGGGCTAGGTAGTCGCCCGCGATGATGAGGTCCTTGCCGGTGTCGTCGCGCCAAGGACCTCGGGCGATGAGCAGGAAACATTTGGGTTCCAGCATTGACGATTTTCTCAAGGATGAGGGCATCTTTGAGGAAGCACAGGCCGAGGCGGTCAAAGAAGTCATCGCGTGGCAGCTCGCTGAAGCCATGCGAGAGAAAAAGATTTCCAAGAACAAAATGGCCGCTTTGCTCAAGACGAGCCGAACCCAGGTTGACCGCTTGCTCGATCCAAAGAATGACATCACCTTGTCTATCCTACAACGAGCGGCGGCCATCGTCGGACGTCGTCTCACGATTGAATTACGATAGATCTGTCGGGACTATGTGCGGCAACCTCGGATGTCATGGATCATCGACCTCCCCCGCCCGTGCGCGCGCGGGAAGCTTGGCGAAGAGGTCAGCCGTCTTCTGCACCCGCCATCGCTGCCTGTTGGTCTCGGGAATACCTTTCCGGACGGCATCAGGGCCGTACCAAGGAACCGCCCGGTCGATCCCAAGACGGTCGCCTCCCACCTTCCCGGGCGTTCGGGGACTCCTTCGCCGCTCTCCAGATTCCGCACGGACGGGGCGAGTCGCATTACCGGGCGGCTCCGCGCTGCACCGCTTCGGCGAGCGCCTTGGCGGTGCCCGGGTCGAGCCAGGTCGGGTAGCTGCAGCCGGGCGCGAGGAGAAATCTCGACGTTCCCCCGAGGCGCACCCCTTCCGCCGCGCTTCGGATCGCCTCCGCGGGAGTCACGTCGGCGATGCGGTCCTTGTCCAGCCCGCCCATGATCGCGCCAGGGAACCTCTTCCGCATCTCGGGGATGGAAGGATTCGAGGCGTGCCGATCCTCGTAGGAAAGGATCGGCACGGGGAAATCCAGCGCGTCCTCCACGAAGACTCCGAATCCGTGGAGGTGGGCGACGTTCATGATTCCGTCGCCCTTGATCGCGTTGAAGACCTTCAGGACGAAGGGCTTCGCGAGCTTCACGTAGCGATCGAGGGGAAGCTGGTTCGCGCTCGCGAACGTGGAGAGGTAGATCCCGCTCGCGCCGAGGCGCAGCGACTCCCGGCAGTAGGCGACGACGTTGTCGGATATCACGTCGAGCGCGTCGAGCACCGCCTGCGGCTCCCGGTCGGCGAGCTCGTCGAGGCGTTCCCCGACGAGGTTTCGCTTGAGAACCTGCCAGGGCTCGAAGACCGTGTCGACGAAGTAGACCTTTCCCCTCAGCTCCCGCGCGACGATCTCGACCGCCTTCAGCTGCTCGCCCCACTGCGAGTCGCGCGGATCGAAGGGAACGATCTTCTTGAGATCGGCTCCGGTCGCGATTCCGAGCGTGCCGCGAGGCATCGGATAGAAGTAGTCGTTCATGAGCTTCAGCCAGTCGAGGTCGTAGTGCCTCAGGAACTCGAGCGACACCTGCGCGATCCGCTCCCCGGGAGCGTGCTGGACGCCGAAGTGGTACCAGAAGGAGAGCGGAGGCCGGTCGACCTCCTTCCCCGCCAAGCTTCGATCAACGCGCTCGATTTTCGTCATCGTGTTCGCCATGTGTATCACTCCTCCGTGTCGCGGCAGGCCTCGATTCTCGCCAAAGGCGCTCCGCCGCTCGGACCGGCTCACGTCAGCCCTTGGCGTCGCGAATGTAGTTATAGACCGTGTAGCGCGAGACTCCAAGCTCCCCCGCGACGACGCCGACCGCGCCTTTGATGTCGAAGACGCCCTGGTCGTGCAGCGCCTTGACGACGAGCCTGCTCCGCGCGAGGGCCGACAGGCCGCGTTGGTTGTTGGCCGCCGCGATCGCCTTCTCGAAGGAGGAGTGGACGAGCTCCTCCGAGCTCGGAAGGAAGTGCTCCGGCGATTCCTGGATGTCGCCCTGAGGCGGAGGAGAAAACTGGCTCAGAAACTCCAAGAGCGAGGCCGAGAGGTTCAGGTTCACGCAGAACATCCCGATCGGCCGGCGTCCGTTTCGCACGAGCGCCGTGACCGATTTCAGCGTCTTCCCGTCGTTGGTGCGGCTGTAGTAGCTCTCGACGACGTCGGATTGCGACGCCGCGGCGCGCCTGAGCGCCTTCATGCCGAGATCCGTCATCGGAGCGCCGACGCCGCGCGCCGTCACGTGGCCGTTTGCGATCTTCACCACCGAGTGGCTGAGGTCTTCGAGGGAGTGGATGAGCACCTCGCAATTGACCCCGAACAGCGCCGCGACGGCGTCGGCCACCGGTTCGAGCGCCTTGAGGACCTCGCGGTCGCCTGGGGTGAGCTTGACCTGCCCTTCGCCCTCCTCAAGGCGCGCCCTTTCCGGATTGAGGAGGGCGGCGCCCGCTCTCGGTCTCGGCTGTCCGTTCGACTTCCTACCCATCGTGTCTCCCCGCATCGAGGCTGGTGGCTCAAGCCCGTCTCGCGACTCGGACCGCACGGCCGACGGCATGACCCGGCTGCTGGCGATCCGGTAGGGCGCGGTCCTGAGGCCCGAGAAGCTCCGACCGTCGTCCCGGGACGACGAACCGCTCGCGCTTGCCTAGAGTCGTATCGTGTCCGTGCAGGCCTCGAATCGAATCCCAGTATGAGCTTGGTCTCGACAATTTGTCAACAAAAGTTTGACATGTCGTCGAAATATTCTACATCTTTTTCACTTATTTGGGGTTCGATGGGAAGAACCTCTGAAGTGTTTATTGACAAAGATCAACAAAGAGTGCAAAGTCCCGATTATTCTCCGGCGCCCGATGCCCAGACCCCGGGCGTCTGCCGGTTTGCGGCGGCGCCGGCACATGAGCTTCATAACGGAGGAAACCATGAAAAATACGAAAGATCGGCGTGCCTTCGCGCTCTCGCTCGGCGCGCTTCTCGCGGTCCTGCTCGCCGGAATCGGTTTGGCGGGCTGCTCGAGCGGATCGGGAAACGACTTTGTTCTCGGGATCGGCCTTCCCCTCACCGGCAGCAACGCGAGCTACGGCGTCGCGTCGATGGACTCCGACCAGCTCGCGGTCGACTATCTCAACGCGCACGGCGGAATTCTTGGCCATCCGGTCAAGATCGTCAAATGGGACACGAAGGCCGATCCGGCCACCGGCGTCGCCGGCGCTCAGAGCTTCGTGAGCCAGCACGTGAACGCGGTGGTGGGCTTCTTCAATAGCGACGTTACCGTGCCCGCCATCCGCATCCTCGAGCAGGCCAACGTGCCGCTGTTCGGCGATAACCCGAGCACGCCGCAGCTCGCATCGCTCCACCTAACGAACTTCGTGCGGGTGACCGGGGACGACGCGCTTGAGGGGGTCATCCAGGCGCAATTCGCCATCCAGAAGCTGAAGGTGAAGTCCGTCGTCGCGATCGACGACCAGGAGGCCTTCGGGGAGGCCTTCGCCCAGGCGTTCGTCGACGAGTTCAAGAAAGACGGCGGCACGGTGCTCGACCACGAGGGCGTCGATCCGACCGCGAACGACTACTCGGCGATCCTGTCGAAGATAGCCTCGCTGAAACCCGACCTCTTCGAGTTCTCGGGCTTCTATCAGCCGGCGGGCCTGCTCGTGAAGCAGGCGCGGCAGATGGGCATCAAGTCGATCTTCATCACCGATAGCGCCGTGTACGGCGACAAGTATCTCGGGATCGCGGGCCCGGCCGGGGTCGGCACCTACCTCACCAACGTGCCGCTCTCCCAGGAGTCCGACACTCCGCTTTCGAAGTACCTGACGGACAATCTGCAGAGCAAGTACGGCATCAAGGCCGACGGCATAGACGCCAATACCTTCGACGCCGTCATCGCGGTGAGCTACGCGGCACAACTTGCGAACTCGATCGCGCCCGCCGATCTCATCAAGGTGATGCACGACGTGAAATTCCAGGGCGCGACGGGGGATGTTTCGTTCCTTGCCGACGGCGACCGCGCTCAGGTAGACTATACCGTGGTCGAGGTCATGCCGGACAACTCGTACAAGACGCTCGAGGAGTTCAAGGAGATCCTGTAGCCTCGGCGCGCGATTGAACCTTGTGTCCGGGGAGGGCTCCGGGCCCTCCCGGACCCTCTCCGACGGGAGGAGACGCCCTATGCTGCAAGAGCTTCTCAACGGGATCGTGGTCGGCGCTTCGTACACGCTGCTCGCGCTCGGCTTCTCGATCGTGTACGGCCTCATTCGCCTCATTAACTTCGCGCAGGTCAGCCTCTATACCCTCGGAGCCTATCTCGCGCTCTACCTCACGCCTCTCTTCGCCTCGTGGCTGCCGGGACACGGCTGGGTCGCCTTCTCGCTCTCCGTCGCCGTCTGCGGTCTCCTGACCGGGCTCGTCGGCGTCCTGGTCGCCGCGTTCGCGTGGTGGCCGATCCGGCGGGCGCCGACGATCTCGATGCTCGTCTCCTCGCTTGCGGTCCTCATTCTCATCGAGGCGCTCATCGAGGTCGTGGTGAGCCCGCTCCCCATGGTGGTCAAGGTGCCCGTGGACAATCGAGTCCATGAGGCGCTCGGGGGCCATTACAGCTCGCTGCAGGCCGCCATGCTCGTGGGAGGCGTCGCGCTCACCTTCCTCCTCTACAACTTCATCCGCTTCACGAAGTTCGGCCGCGCGATTCGCGCGACGGCAAGCAACGTCGACAGCGCGGTCGTTCTCGGGGTCAACGTCACCTCCACGACCTTCGTCGTGTTCGGCATTGCAGGGGCGCTCGCGGGCGTTTCCGGCGTGCTCGTGAGCAGCACGTACGGCGTCGCGAGCTTCACGATGGGAGAGATCGTCGGCTTGAAAGGCTTCACCGCGGCGGTGCTCGGCGGCATGGGGAGCGTCTGGGGGGCGGTCGTCGGCGGATTCACGCTCGGTATCATCGAGAGCATGTCGACGTTCCTGCTCCCGAGCCAATGGACGGCGGTCGTCGCCTTCGGCATTCTCATTCTCGTCCTGGCGTTTCGCCCGACCGGACTCCTCCGGACGAGGGCGTCGGACAGGGCCTGAAGGCGATGCGCTCGATCGGACCGATAGCCGTCGCGAGGCGCTTTCGCGACCCGCGGTGGTACGGAGGCGCGGCTCTCCTCGCCGCGGTCCTCCTGCCCTTCCTCGTTCCGAGCAGCTACGTGCTCGACATCGCCGACGACATGATGATCTGGGCCGTGCTGACTGTGGGCCTCAACCTCGTCGTAGGGTACTCCGGCCTCCTGGATCTCGGCTACATCGCGTTTTTCGCGATCGGCGGCTACACCTTCGGCGTCCTCGGCACGAAGCTCGGGATGACCATGTGGGAGTCGATTCCGATCGCCGCGGCGCTTGTGACCGTCTCGAGCGTCGTGATCGGCATCCCCACCCTGCGCCTGAAAAGCGACTACCTCGCGATCATGACGCTGGGCTTCGGAGAGATCATCTTCCTCACCGCGAACAACCTGAACGGGCTGACCGGAGGGCCCAACGGCCTCTACCAGATGCCGGTGCCGCGCCTGTTCGGCCTGACCCTCAACGAGCCCGGCCAGTTCTACTGGCTCCTGCTCGCGGTCCTCCTCGTCGCGGTGATCGTGGTGTCGAGGCTCCGGGGCTCCCACGTCGGGCGCGCCTGGCTCGCCATCCGGCAGGACGACCTCGCGGCGAGGGCGAGCGGCGTCGAGGTGGTGCGCTACAAGCTGCTCGCCTACATGGGCGGGGCGGTGTGGGCGGGCCTCGTCGGCGTGATCTTCGCGGCAAAGCAGACGATCGTGTCGCCGACGTCGTTTCAGTTCTCGCAGTCGTTCTACGTCCTCTCCGCGGTCATCATCGGAGGAATGGGAAGCGTACCGGGGGCGATCGCCGGAGGCTTCCTGTTCGTCGCCATCTCGGAGTGCCTGCAGGGCGTGGCGCAGACCTACAGCAGCGTCGTGTTCAGCGTGGCGCTGCTCGCCGTCATCCTCCTGCGGCCGAAGGGATTGTGGCCGGCGTCAGCCCACGCCAGGTACGAAAGCGCGGCGCTCTCCTCGAGCCCCGCCGTTCTCCTCGACGCGGAAGCGGCGGCGTCGAGGGAGCGGCAGGCCTACCCCGCCCTCTTGAGCGTCGAGCGCCTGAGCGTGCGGTTCGGCGGCGTACAGGCGCTGAGCGAGGTGTCGCTCTCGGTGGGGAGCTCCGAGATCGTCTCCGTGATCGGGCCGAACGGGGCGGGAAAGACGACGCTCCTCAACCTCATCTCGGGCTTCGTTCGACCGGACGCGGGGAAGATCGAGTTTCAGGGCCGCAGCCTGTCGCGCCTCAAGGTGGAGGCGCGGGCGCGCCTCGGCATCGCGCGGACGTTCCAGACGCCGAGGCTCCTCGCGACCCTGAACGTGCTTGAGAACGTCATGCAGGGGGCGCACGTGAGCTTCACGGCGGGCGCCCTCTCGGTCGCGCTCGGGCTCTCCGCCCAAAGGCGCCGGGAGCGCGCTCGCCGCGAGCGGGCGATCGAGATCCTCCGCGCGCTCGATCTTCTCCCCGTCGCGAACTCTCTCCCCACCCAGCTCTCCTACGGAGACGAGCGCCGCTGCGAGATCGCGCGGTGCCTCGCGCTCGAGCCCCTGATCATTCTCCTCGACGAGCCCGCGGCCGGCATGAGCGCGAAGGAGACCGACGACCTCGGCGAGCTGCTCCTTCGCGTGCGCTCGCTCGGCGTCACGCTTCTCCTCATCGACCACGACATGTCGCTCGTCGGAAAGGTTTCCGACCGCGTCGTGGCGCTCGACCGCGGAACGCAGGTGGCGGCCGGGAGCGTAGAGGCGGTCCTCAGGGATCCGGCCGTGGTTCAGAGCTATCTCGGAGGATAGGGTCGGCATGCTCCAAGTCCAGGGAATCGAGGTCGCCTACGCCGGAGCGCTCGCGCTTCGGGGCATCTCCTTCCGGGTGGAAGAAGGGGAAATCGTCGCGCTCATCGGCGCAAACGGCGCCGGGAAGACCACGACGCTCAAGGCGATCTCGGGTCTCGTGCGGCCCCGAAAAGGGCGGATTCTCTGGAACGGCACCGAGCTTTCGAGCCTCGCGCCCCACAAGGCGATCGCCCTCGGCATAAGCCACTGCCGCGAGGGACGACAGCTCTTCGCCGACATGACGCTCAAGGAGAACCTCCTCATGGGGGCGTACACCCTGCGATCGAGAAAGGCGGTCGCGCGGAACCTCGAACGCGTGCTCGCGTTCTTTCCCGAAGTCGGCGGAAGACTCAATCAGCTAGCCGGGACCTTGAGCGGCGGCGAGCAGCAGATGGTGGCGCTCATGCGCGCGCTCATCTGCGAGCCCGAGCTCCTGCTCCTCGACGAGCCGTCGCTCGGCCTGTCGCCGATCGCCACGAAGCGGATTCTCTCGGTCCTGCCGGGGCTGTCGAGGAGCGGGACGAGCGTCCTCCTCGTCGAGCAGAACGCGGTCCAGGCCCTTGCCTTCTCGAACCGCGCCTACGTTCTTCAGGTGGGAGAGATCAAGCTGGAGGCCAAGAGCGCCGATCTCGCGAACGACAAAGGCCTCCAGGAAGCTTACATGGGAGGCCTCGTCGTCTGACCCCGGTCATCATCCGGGGTCCGCGCTCGAGCGCTCCGTGGCGGATAGGACGATCTCGGCGGGAGGATGAGACAGGCCGCCCTTCCGCCCGCGCTCGGGATACTGTGGGACCCCTCGCTCGAGCGAACGAGAGCTCTCGGGAGACGGGCGACCGACTTAGGAGAAAAACCCCGCGAGACCACGGATGAGCGCACGGGGAGCGGTACGCGCGGCGCGATCATCTCCGCCCGCCGTCCGTTCATCGCGTCTCCGTCATGGTGGTACGCTTCCCCTTGGCTGATCGCCCCCGTCATGTTTCCAACCGCCCGGCGAGGCTTGACACCTCGGCGATTTTGGGACGCCGTGGCGATATCGCGCTCTCGATGCCGGATCCCTCACTCGAAGGTCTCTAGAAGGCACGGAGCATCGAAGATTGCGCATCCCGACCATCTCCGCGCGTTCGCGTCGGATACATCCGGACACCGATTCGGCCGACCGGTGCGAAGGAAGAAACGGTCCGGTTCGGGGGTTGACAGGTCTCCTAACCATTGGTAATCTTATAACCAATGGTTAGGAAAAAACGGGAACGCGCGCAATCTCCGCCGCGAAGGTCCGAGCCGCGGGCCTCCTCAGGCGGGAGATCCGCCGCCGCGCGAAACGTCCTTCGAGGGGTCGAGACCCGCGAGGCGATACTCGCCGCCGCGGCGCGGCTCTTCGTCTCAGGCGACTACCGGACGGTTACCATGCGCCGCATCGCGCGCGAGGCCGCCTGCTCCCATGCGGCGATTTTCCTCTACTTCGCGAGCAAGGACGAGCTCCTCCGCGCGGTCGCCGGGCCGCCGCTCGAGGAGCTCCGAGAAAGGTTCGCGCTGATCCTCGATCGCAGGGCCTCCGCGGGGAGGAAGCTCCGTCTCGTCAGCCGGGAGTTCGTCGCCTTCTGCCTAGCGAGGCGCACGATGTATCGGGTCTACTTCGCGAGCAATGCCGCCCGCGTGGATGTCCGCCAGGAGGCGGGAACCCTGAACGAGGCGCGCATCCGGCTGTTCGAGCTCCTCGCCGGACTCGTTCGGGAAACGCTCGGACTTCAGGAGAAAGACCGGCGGGCGCTCCAATGCTCCCGCATCTATTTCTACATGCTGCTCGGCATCGTCTCGACGTACGACCAATCGGAGGAGACCACCGAGGTCCTCCTCGAGAGGCTCTCGCCGACGTTTGATGCGGCGTTCGACGTCGGCGTCGCCGGGCTGCGGAACTTCGTGAACCGTTGAAGCGCGCCCCTTTCGGGCGCGGGGAGGAGTTGCATGAGGATCGCGCGTATTTCCGAGCACGTCTACCGGCTCGGAATCTGGTTCGTTATTCCGATCAACGTCTGGGTGGTCGTCGGTGAGGCAGGACTCACCCTTGTCGACACCGGCGTCTCGCCCATGGCGAAGGACATCCTTCGCTTCGTCGGCCGCCTCGGTCGCCTCGCGCGGATTCTCCTTACCCACGGACATCTCGATCACGTGGGGGGAGTCCCTAAGATTCTTGGGGCACAGAGCGTGCCGGTATTCGTCCATCCGACCGAAATTCCCTACATGGAAGGACGGCTCGCCTACCCGCGCCGCGCCAGGCCGCAGACGATGCTTGCTCCCGGAATCGCCTCGCCGCTCGCGGTGAGCCCGCAGGGACCGCTGCCTCCGATCGCCGATCTCGTTCCCTACCATACTCCGGGCCACTCGCCGGGCCACGTCGTGTACTATCACCGGAGCGACGACCTGTTGCTCGCGGGCGACCTCTTCACCTCGAGGAGCGGCAGGCTCCGCGTGCCGATGCCGATGTTCACCGGCGACATGGACGAAGCCGTCCGGAGCGCCGAGGTTCTGCGCGAGATCAAACCGGGGCGCCTCGAAATCTGTCACGGCGGCCCGGTCGAGAATCCGCTCGCCCAGCTCGACGCGTACGTCGCCGGCTACCGCGCCTCGAGACGGGCGCGCAAGGCTCCGTCATCCGAGGCCCGAACCGCGCCGACCGGCGATTGACTTCTCCCACAACGGCCCTTCCACCAACACCTCCAAAATAATGGTGACGTCGTGTCACCTTTTTCCGGCCGCATAGTAGAGAAGTCAAAGAGCGAAGAAGATGCTCGTACGTTGGAACGTACGCGACAAAACTCCCCTACATCGTCGGCTGCCGGTGGGGAACTCATGGGACCTTCAAAAAAAGATTGACAAAACCGGAAATGGGAGCGACAATGCTTTGTTGCGTGTACGTGCACGCAACTCAACTGCGTGCACGTACACGCAATTGCATAGGCAGCATATCGTCTGCGCACCAGAACCCGATGGGCAACGTGAATCTTCGGGGGTCGCGGTCAGGCAAGGAAGAGCGAAGCGCTTGTTGGGATTCCGGTTTCGGTGTTGGCATTCCAAAAACACCGAAACGGTTCAGTGAATGGGCGGCGTTGCCGCTCCCAAAAGGTCCAGGAGTTTCGAATCAATGGAGGCGGGAGATGACGTTTCGATCGATGTCCGATCGTGTAGAATCCTCTACGCGAAGCAGGGGAACCGGCTGGATTCGGTTGCCGAAGACAGTCTATCTGGTTGCAGCACTTTTGCTGGCGATGGCCGGCATTGCGAGCGCGGGAGGTTCCAGCGAAAAAGCTGCGGCCACAAGCTCGACCCCAAGCTCGTTGATCAAGGTAGGCATTGTGAATCTGCCGCCCGCGGAATCCGGCTACCGGCAGGCCAACGTTGACGACATGAACAATGTCTTCTCACAGGCAAACGGCTATGACGCAAAGCAGACCAACACCGGCGACAACAGCGAGCAGATCGCGGCAGCGGAGGGCTACATCCGAGATGGCGTGAACTATCTGTTGATCTCGGCGGCAAACGCAACCGGTTGGGACAACGTGCTGCAGTCCGCGAAAGCCGCCGGGGTAACGGTATTCCTCTTCGACCGTCTCATCCAAACGGACCCCTCGAACTTTCAGGCGGCTGTCGTTTCGGATATGCGCGCCGAGGGAGATAGGGCGCTGAATTGGTTGTTGAGTCAGAATCTGCCCGTATACAACGTGATTCTCATTCGCGGTCAGTTGGGCTCCGCGGCCGAGGTGGGTCGCAGCGCCCCGTTCCTCAAAGCCGCCGCTGACAACAAAATCAACATCGTGGCCGACGGAACCGGGGGAGACAGTTGGAGCCCTGCGGAAGCCCGCAAGGTGGTTGAAGCCGCAATAACCGCGGGCAAGGATTTTAACGTCATCTATGCGGAAAACGACGGTTTGGCGCAAGGTGCCGTTCAGGCGCTCGACGCGGCGGGTATTAGCCACGGGAAGGGCGGCAAGGTCATCATCATGGGCTGCGACTTCAACCGCTTCGGGCTGCGCAACGTGCAGGCCGGCTACTGGAACTTCACGAACCAGTGCAGACCCCGCCAGGCGGCCGAGATTTCGAGCTGGATCAAGGCCCATCAATCCGGTGCGGCGTTCCCGTCCGGAATTATCTATCAGAAAGAAATCTATGCTGATACCTCGAACGTCACCGACGCTATGATTCAAGATCAGGGAATCAATGCCGATCCCGGCAAGGGCGTGATCACAAAGTAAGGTCTTTCTGATCTGAGATTCCGCGAGTCACGCGCGCGGTGCGGTGTCCGGATGAGTCCGGTACGCCGCACCGCGATTGACTTGTACACGACGGGTCGGGAGAGAATCAATTGCAAACGGAGAACGTGCTCGAAATGCAGGGCATATGCAAATCGTTTCCAGGGGTCAGGGCTCTGCACAACGTGAGCTTTACGCTCAGAAAGGGCGAGGTCCACGGCCTTATGGGCGAAAACGGAGCGGGAAAGTCCACGTTGATCAAGGTAATGACCGGAGTTTACGAAAAAGATGCCGGTCACATGATGGTAGAGGGGAAGCCCATCCATTTCAGGTCGCCGGAGGAGGCTCAAGATTTCGGAGTCGGCACCGTCTACCAGGAAATAACGCTCTGTCCCAATCTGACCGTCGCGGAGAATATGTTTATCGGGCGGGGCCGGTACGCATTTGTCAATTGGAAACGGATGAAAGAAAAGACGACACAACTTCTGGGCTCATTCGGCATTCCGGCGAGGCCGACCCAGCAGCTTTCAAGCTGTTCGCTTGCCGTCCAGCAGATGATTGCGATCGCTCGCGCGATGGACATGGACTGCAAAATTCTCATCCTGGACGAGCCGACCTCCTCGCTGGACGAAGACGAGGTCCGGAAGCTCTTCTCGCTCATGCGCGAACTGAAATCTCGAGGCGTGGGGATCGTTTTTGTAACCCACTTTCTCGACCAGGTGTATGAGATCAGCGACAGGATCACGGTGCTGCGCAATGGGGAGCTCATCGGCGAATACGATGCATCGTCGCTGTCCCAGTTCGAGCTCGTCTCCAAAATGATGGGCAAAGCGCTGGAAGATGTTTCACAGATGAAGAGACGTGAGCCATCCGCGCGCGACGGCGGTGAGCCCGTGCTCGAGGCGACGGGGCTTTCGAGCGCCGCCGGGGTAAGACCCTTTGACTTCACGATACGAAAAGGCGAGATAAACGGGTTCACCGGGCTGCTCGGCTCCGGGCGCAGCGAGAGTGTCCGGGCAATTTTCGCCGCGGACAAGGTGACCGGCGGCGAAATCAAAATGAACGGGAAGAAAGTAAAAATCTCCGAGCCAATACACGCAATGAAGCTGGGAATCGGCTATCTTCCTGAGGATCGCAAGGGGGATGGCATTATTGCCGACCTCTCCGTTCGTGATAATATCGTTCTGGCATTGCAGGTTCTGAAAGGGTTTTTCAAGCCTTTATCGCGGAAACAGGCGGAGGCATTCGCCGAGGAGTACATAGAATATTTGAAAATCAAGGCCCCGTCTACCAGCACGCCCATCACGTCGCTTTCCGGCGGCAACCAGCAGAAGGTCATTCTCGCCCGGTGGCTGCTTACGCACCTCCAGTACCTGATTCTCGATGAGCCCACGCGGGGAATTGACGTCGGGACCAAGGTGGAGATTCAGAGGCTCGTGCTGAAATTCGCCGAAGATGGAGTCAGCGTGACATTCATCTCTTCGGAAATTGAGGAAATGCTTCGCACGTGCTCTCGTTTGATCGTCATGAAAGACCGAGCAATCGTGGGAGAGCTCACCGGTGAGAACTTAACAGAAACCGATATCATGCACGTAATTGCGGGCTGAGGCGAGCAAACATGGCCAGAATGAAATCCTACGGATCTCAGCTATTCCTCCCCCTATCGGTCCTGGCGATTCTGATCCTTGTCAATCTGATCAAGGGCTCGAGTTACTTCAGCATTTCGATTATCAACGGAGCGTTGTACGGGAATATCCCGAACATTCTGTTCGGCGCTTCGGAGTTGGTAATTCTGGCGATCGGAATGACTCTGGTTACGTCTTCTGCTGGCAGCCAGGACCTCAGTGTCGGCGTGGCGGCCACAATAACTTCCGCCGTATTTGTCTGGGTACTTTTGAGCGCCGGTAAAATTACCTGGATAACGATACTGGCGGCATTTCTGGCGAGTTGCGTGGTCGGGATTCTCATCGGAACCTTCAACGGGGCCCTAGTCGCGGCACTCAACGTTCAGCCGATAGTCGCGACGCTCATCGTGTATACTGCGGGGAGATCCATAGCATTTCTGATCGATGGCAAGCTATCTCCCATACTGGCGAACAATCTCACGTATGAAATCGGCAGCGAAATACCGGGAGTTCCCATACAAACGCCGATAATCCTGACAGCCGTCTTTGTCGTCTTGTTTGCGGTACTATTGAGAACCACGAACCTCAAGCTCTATTCTCAGTCCGTGGGAATTAACCAAAGAGCTGCGCGTCTCAACGGTATAAATCCGGTGAGGATCAAGTTCTTGGCCTTCATGATTATGGGCGTCTGCACAGCCGTTGCGGGTTTTATCGCCGTTACCAAGGCCGGTCGCCACGACAGCGTCAATCTGCTCAAGGATATTGAGATGGACGCGATTCTCGCCGTGGCAATCGGCGGAAGCTCGCTGTACGGAGGTAAGTTTAGCATAACCGGTTCTATCATCGGCGCGTATACCATAGAAGTGTTGAATCGGACCTTGCTGAGGCTCGATGTAGACCCCGACGCGATTAAAGCCTTTAAGGCGGTGTTCATCATTATACTCATGGTAATAGCATCGCCTGCGGTCAGGGAACTTGCCGGGAATGGCACAAAATGGGTGCGAGATAGGCTTGGGGGCGCAGTCCAGATACCGACCGCAATCGGAGAAGACGCTGCGGTGGATCCTAAGTCGGACATTTCCGCGAAGAAAGAAGTGTAGCATGGAATCAACGAATACGATAAAGCGAAGAGAAAGAGTATCGGACTCGAATCTCCTTTTTGCTATTGCAGCGGTTATATTCGTGCTGATGTACGGGTTTGGCATTCTTTCTTTCCCGCGCGATTTCTTGCAGTCTCAGACCTTCTTCGACCTGTTCAACCTGAACGCTCCCCTTATCATCGTAACCCTTGGTTTGAGTATTGTTATGGTCGGGGGCGGCATCGACATTTCCGTGGGTCAGGTGACGGCCCTCGTAACCATGTGCTGCGCGGTATTCCTGCAGTCGAGGTCGGGGAGCGTCGGCGGCGCGATGCTTCTGGCGCTGGGTATAGGTATCGCCTTTGGCCTTCTGCAGGGACTTCTCATTGCGTACCTGAAAATTCAACCATTCATCATAACGCTTGCAGGAATGTTTTTGGCCAGTGGACTCCTGACAATTATCCACAAGGATCCGATCAATGTGACCATGCCGAGTTTTGTGCGCCTCATGGATTTCCAAATCGTGATCCCATCGCTTGGCACCCTTAACCGACTTGGACGTTTCATTCCGCTCGAGATCAAACCCGGTACGGTTGTTGTGTTGGTGCTTGTAGTCGTGCTTGTCATCCTTATGAACTGGTCGCGTTTCGGGCGTAATCTCTACGCCGTCGGCGGCAATAATCAGAGCGCGCTGATGCTCGGCATCAACGTACAGAGAACGAAATTCTACTCATACGTGCTGAGCGGACTGCTTTCCGGCATCGCGGGCTTCGTATTCATAATGACAACGGGAGCCGGCAATGTCGGAAACGCGTATGGATTTGAAATCAAAGCGATTGCCGGATCCATAATAGGCGGCACGATGCTCATCGGCGGCGTGGGGAATCTGATCGGCTCGCCTTTCGGCGCGTTGACGCTTCTTACGATCAACGAACTGATACGTGCGGACGGCGTCAACTCAGACTTTCAGGCGATAGCAAGCGGAATGTTGCTGTGCGTCTTCATCGTGTTGCAGAACGCCGTCTTGCGATTGCGCGGAACGAGCAGTTTCAAGCTTGCGCTGCCCGGATGGCTCGTGCCGGCCAGAAGAGATAGATAGCGCCCTGTGGAATCACGGACGTTCGCTCCCGCCTTCAAGGCCGGGAAATCGAGTGGACTTATGAGCCGAATACGAAGCCGAATCCGCACGCCCCGTTCCTTCCGTTACCCGGTTTCTGTCGGCAATCGGAAACACGAAAATGGCTGAAGAGCGTCAGAGTTCCCGTGACGCCTCATCCGGGATCCTTGAGGCAATTACCATCAAAGACATCGCAAGACTTGCGGGTGTTTCCATGGGAACCGTCGACAGAGTACTCCACAACAGGGGAAGGGTTTCCACCGAAACCTGGGAACGAGTCCAGAGAATCGTTCGCGAGACACGATACACGCCAAATCTCGGCGCGCGCAGGCTTTCAACGTCCAAGACCTGGACGATTGCGGCCGTGTTTCCGCGCAGCGATCAGGATGGTGGATTCTGGAAAGAAGCCGATAGGGGCCTGCAACGCGCAGCCGAAGATTTCGGCGGTTTTGGCTTGCGCAGCAGATCCTTTTCGTTCGACAGAACGAAAAGCTCGGATCTCGGGCGGGCAATTCGTGAAGCGGCGTCGAGCGGCGTCGATGGGATCCTGCTGGCCCCGGTAATCCCGGAGGCGGCCCTCGAGGCGCTATCCAAACTGAAGAACGAGCTTCCCCTCGTGCTTTTTGATACGCCGTTGCCCGAGGCACAGGCCCTCTGCTTCGTCGGACAGGATGCCTTTTCCGCGGGTCGCATTGGAGCCCGACTCCTATCGTTCGGTGTACCCGACCCGTCCCGCATTGCCTGCGTTGCCGTGAAACCGAGCGATTACCACATTGGGCAGCGAGTCGAGGGGTTCACGAGTTTCTTTGCCGCCGGCTCGGCGCCCGGGATTTTCCAACTCGATATCGATCTGGGTGATCGCAGCATTGAATCCTTACTGCGCCAAATCGGCAATTCTCTTCCGGCGATCGACGGCATCTACGTTTCGAACGCCGCAGTTGGAGCTGTCGCCCAGGTGCTTTCGCAGCGCAGGAAAAGACCTCTGATTATCGGGCACGACCTTACCGCATCAAGCCTTGAGTCGCTCCAATCCGGCAGTATTGACTTCCTCATTGCCCAGCACCCCGCCCTTCAGGTACGGGAAGCCATGCGCTTGTTCTGGCGCCACTTTGCCGACGATTTTGAGCTTCCGAAGGAGCAGTACGTGCCGATCGACGTGGTTGGCCACGAGAGCTGGGCGTATTACCGGGAAATATAAAAGCCATAGTGCTTCGCGCGAAATGCGGATCACCGATACGTCGCGGTAGCACGGCTCACTGGCTGGAGTGTTTCATGGGAGACCCGCAACGCGAAGAACCCAAGCTCCGAAGCCGACCGGGATCGTCGACATGGATGAAGAAGTCTTGAGGGTGGGTGGATCTCGGCCTTGATCCCGCGGGAGGGCGCCGCGGGTCAAATTCGCGGATTCTGGTGGGCCTGCGGAAGCGCGGCACCCGTTTTGGAAACTTGACGGGAGGATGGAGGCAATAGCATGACGAAAACGAGAGCTCGGATGGTGCGCGTGCAAGAACTCAGGGGCCGGATAGCAAATCGCGGGATCACCGTTACGGCGGCCGCGCCGGTACGGTCGCGGCGAGATTGTTCCGCCCAGTCTCGCGAACCGAGGTGGGGCGTATGAAGATTCGACCGAAGCTCATTCTGCTTATCGTCATTCTCCTGTCGGCGTTCATTCTGTCGGTCGTCGCCTATTTCTCGCTCAGCGCTCCGGCGGCATCCATTCAGGCGGAAGAGCGAACGCTCACCGACCTGCGAAACGCGCTCGCCGCCGAGGAGGTAGACGCCAACCGCCTCGCGACCGGGCCCTTCGATACCGAGTTGAAGCGCTTCGCGAAGGACGTCGAAGCGGACACCTCCGCTTTCAAGCGGGTCAGTGAACTGCGCGTCCTGCCGCGCGTTAGCCCCTCCGTGGCGAAGTCCCTCTCCGCCATCGGCGCGCTGAAGACGGTCCTCCAGCAGAACATGGTCGACTTCAACGACAACATCGCGATGGTCCAGAACGCGAAGCGCGAGCTGCCTCCCTCGACCCAGGGCGGCGCCCCGCCCACGATGTTCGACCTGTTCTATCGCGCCGCCCTGGCCGGGGAGCCGGGAGGGGATCAAGGGGTCAACGGCCTTGCGAGCATGTATATGACGGTCATGGTCCCGGTCGATCAATGGCTGAACCAGCTATCGATCCTCTCGATCGGCCTCGATCAGTCAATCCAGGTTATCGACGCCCAGTATGCCTCGATCGACAAGGCGGTCTCGCTGATCGAAGCGCGAACCAACGTAATTGCGCTGGTAATTGCTCTGCTGCTGGCCGTCGCCACCGTGGGATTTGCGCTCAGGCTCGCGAACGGTATCGTACGCTCCGTGAAGACCATCGAACGAAGCATCTCGATCATCCGCGAAGGCGACCTCACCGGGCGCTTCGCGGTTTCAAGCGGAGACGAGATCGGCAAGCTCTCCGACGATGTGCAGCAGTTCATCCAGTCGCTGAAGAGCTCGATCAACAGCGTGCAGAAATTTTCCTCGGAGAACGTCCGCATGAAGGAAAGCCTCATCGCGACCACCGAGGAAGCCTCAAGCTCGGCGCACGAGATCAACGCGAATGCCGAGAGCATCAACCGCCAGATCTCGACGCTCGACGAGAACCTGCTGTCGTCGGGCGGGGCGGTGCAGAGCATCTCGGAAAGCATCCGCGGCCTGAACGACCAGATTCAGGAGCAGCTCGCGATGGTGGAGCAGTCGACCGCGTCGGTGACGCAGATGATCGCGAGCATCGACAACGTGACCCGTATCGCCGAACAGCGGCGCGCGGCCGCCGATCGGCTCGTGACGACGGTGACCACCGGCGGAATGAAGATGGCGGCCACCTTCGAGGTGGTAACCCAGATCAACGAGAGCGTCGGCTCGATCAAGGACATCACGGGCATCATCGAGAGCATCTCCTCGCAGACCAACTTGCTCGCGATGAACGCGGCGATCGAGGCGGCACACGCGGGGGAGGCAGGCCGGGGATTTTCGGTGGTGGCCGACGAGATCCGCAAGCTCGCGGAAGCCTCCGCCCAGAACAGCCAGGAGATCAGCGCGATCCTGCGCCTGATGACCGAGCGCATCCAGGAGGCAACTAGCTCGGGCGGCGAAATGACTAGCGCCTTCGCGGAGATCGATCGGGAGGTCGGGGAGCTGTCGCACTCGCTCATGGAGATCTTCTCGAGCATGAGCGAGCTTCGCTCGGGCGGCGACCAGATCCTGACGGCGATGGTCGCTCTCCAGGATATGTCCAACGGCGTGAAGGGCGGCTCAGCCTCGATCAGCGAAAGCTCGACCGATATCCGGGCCTCAATGGAAAGCGTTCAGCGCATCTCATCGGAGGTACGAAGCGGAATGAGCGAGATCGCAGGCGGCATCCGCGAGATCACCGCGGCGGTACAAACCGTGCTGCTGATCGCAGGCCGCCTCGGCGAGCTCGGCGAGTCCCTCAACAGCGAGCTCACACGGTTCAAGACGGCATAAGAGCCGCGCGACGTCCCGCGATCCGCCGAAACGCGGCCGGCCTGCCCGCGTGTCTCCCGCGCTCCCGGTAGCCTTGAGTACCCGCGGCATCCATGCGCGGCGACTCATCTCCTGCAGCTGTCCGTTCCGCTCCGCCGGTGAGCGGGCGGCGGTAAGCCTGCGGCGGAGCTCCGGCAACGCGAACTCCGGAGCTCCAGAGCACCCAACGTCCTCACGCGTCCAGGGCGCGAAAGGCGATCTACGAGGGCCGAACGACCTGCACATCTACACCCGCGCGCTTTCACATCAGAATCGCCGAACGAGATTGACTTCTCGCGACCAGAGAGGTAGAATATTCGAACGGCGCATAACGCGCCGCCGGGGAGCTCGGGATTGACCGGGCTGAGAGGGCGACTGTTGGTCGCCGACCCGTTGAACCTGATCTGGATAATGCCAGCGAAGGGACGGTACGTGGTGTCCGAGGAAGCCGCCCCTGAAAGGAGGGCGGTTTTTTATCTCCGCCCTCCCCGCCTGAAGGAGGTCGGAATGACGCTTTCTGAGCGATTGAAGCGCTTTACGCCGCGGGTGCAGGCGCCGCCCGAGTGGGGGATCGAGCCGGTAGCACGGGAGCATCGAGTCCTCCGGTTTCACGACTATGCGATTTTGTGGGGCGATCTCGGAATCGGGCTCCTCGTCATGCTCACCGGAACCTTTCTCGTCCCGGGGCTCGGCTTGGGGAGCGCTTTTCTCGCGATCCTCATCGGGAGCGCGCTCGGCTGTCTCCTCCTCGCGTCGGTGGGCGCGATCGGAAGCGACACGGGCGTGCCGACGATGGTGCTCCTCCGCCCGGTCCTCGGCACGAGGGGATCGTATATTCCCACCGCGCTCAACGTGCTTCAGCTCCTCGGCTGGACGATCTTCGAGTTCGTGGTCATGGGCGTCGCCGCGAACGCCATCAGCGGCAAGCTCTTCGGGTTCTCGAGCTATCCGCTGTGGACGATCCTCTTCGCCTGCATCGTGATCCTCATGGGCCTCGGAGGCCCGTTGGGCGTCGTTCGCCGATGGCTCAAGCGGTTCGCGGTGTGGATCGCGCTCGCAACCGGCGTGTGGCTGACCTATCATCTGCTCTCATCGTACGGTCTACGGACGCTCCTCGCGAAGCCGAGCGACGGATCCCTCCCCTTCTGGATCGCCGTCGATCTCGTGATCGCCCTGCCGATCTCCTGGATGCCGCTTGTGGCGGACTACAACCGCTTCGCCCGGCGGACCGTTTCGGCTTTCTGGGGCACGGTCGCGAGCTTCTTCATCACGAACGCGTGGTTCCTCGCGATCGGGGCGATGGCGCTCCTCGGCGCGAACGTCAAGCAGGAGCCGAGGGATTTCGCCGCCGCGATCGCGCTCACCGCGGGCTGGGTGGCGCTCCTGATTCTCCTCGCCGACGAGACCCACAACGCCTGGGCGGACCTCTACTCCTCTTCCGTGTCGCTGCAGAACGTCTTCCCGAAGGTTCGCCAGCGCTGGCTGATCGTCGGCCTCGGAGCCGCGTGCCTCCTCGTCGCGATCGTGCTCGATATCACGCAGTACCAGAGCTTCCTCTTCCTGATCGGCTCGTTCTTCATACCGCTCTTCGGCATCCTCGCCGCCGACTACTTCGTCGTGAGGCGGCGGAACTACCACATCGAGGAGCTCTACCGCCGGGGCGGCGAGTATTGGAGGAGCGGCGGCGTGAACGTGGTCGGCATCGCCGTGTGGGTCGTCGGAATCGTCGTCTACAACGTCACGAATCCGACCACCCTCTCGTCGTTCATCCCGCAGTGGCCGAAGCTCTTCCCCGCGTCTCTCACGACGTTCGGCGGATCGCTTCCCGGCTTTATCGTGTCGTTCGTCTGCTACGGGGTCCTCGGGAGTCTTTTCCGGGGTTCGGTCCGCGACGCGGCCGAAAGCGGGGAAGCTCGATGAAACCGTACGACAAGAACGCCGCGGCCTTCGCGGCGGAGCTCCTCGAGAGAGTCCGCTCGAAGCGGCCGCTCATTCACCACATCACGAACTTCGTCGTGATGAACGACACGGCGAACGCGACGCTTGCCCTCGGCGCCCTTCCGGTCATGGCGCACGCGAGGGAGGAGGTCGAGGAGATGGTCCGGGCCGCGGGCGCGCTCGTGCTCAACGCAGGAACGCTCCAACCCGAATGGGTGGAGTCGATGCTCGTCGCGGGGAAGGCCGCGAACGGGCGCGGGATTCCCGTCGTCTACGACCCGGTCGGCGCGGGCGCGACGCGCTTTCGAAGCGAGACCGCCGAGCGGCTCCTGCGCGAGCTTAAGGTCGCGATCGTCCGCGGCAACTCGGGCGAGATCGGCTCCCTCGCCGGCGCGGGCGGCGTCGTTCGGGGCGTCGACTCGATCGAAGACGTCTCCGACCCCGTCGCGGTCGCCAGCGCGCTCGCGGCGAAGCGCTCGAGCGTCGTGGTCATCACCGGCAAGCGCGACGTCGTCTCAGACGGCAGGCGCGCGCTCGGCGTGGACAACGGTCACGAGATGCTCAAGACCATCACGGGCACCGGCTGCATGGCGACCTCCGCGATCGCGGTCTTCGCCGCCGTCGAGGGCGACTTCCTGCGCGCCGCCGCCTCGGCGCTCGCCTGCTACGGGCTCGCGGCCGAGGAAGCCGCCCGCCGCTCCCGGGGTCCCGGGAGCTTCCGCGCCGAGCTTCTCGACGCCCTCGCCCGCCTCACTCCCGCGGGGGTTGAGCGGGGAGTCAGGGTGGTGGACCTTGCTGCGTAGCCGGCCTACCCTTCCCGGCGCGGGAAAGCGGACGGGGATCCCGGCATGAAGATCGGCGAGCTCGGCGAGTTCGGTCTCATCGACCGGGTGAGGAGACTGCTTCCCGCGCCCTCGGGCGACGTGATCGTCGGCATCGGCGACGATGTCGCGGTCATCGCGGGGGACGGCGGGCGCGTCTGGCTCGCGACCTGCGACGTCCAGGTGGAAGGCTCGCACTTCGTGCGCGGCGCGATCTCCCCGCGGGATCTCGGAGCGAAGGCGCTTGCGATCAACCTGAGCGACGTCGCCGCCTCCGGCGGGACGCCGCGCTTCGCGCTCGTCTCCCTCGGCCTTCCCGAGGAGCTCGACGTGGAGTGGGTCGACGGGCTCTACGCGGGCCTGCGCGCACAGGCCGATACCTTCGGCGTGTGCGTCGTGGGCGGCAACATGTCGCGGACGAGCGCGGGGCTCTTCATCGACCTTTTCCTCCTCGGGGAAGCCTCCCGGGAGGAGGTCGTCCTTCGCTCGGGCGCCCGCCCCGGCGACCGGGTCCTAGTCACGGGCTCCCTCGGCGACGCCTCCGCGGGGGTCGCGCTTCTCCTCGACGGGGCGCTTTCGACGAGCGAGGCCTACGCGCGCGTCGCCCGCGCGAGGCGCGACGCGCCGACGCCGCGGGTCCGCGAAGGCGCGCTCATCGGGAGGTCGCGGCTTGCGACCGCGATGGCGGACGTGAGCGACGGGCTCGCCGCCGATCTCGGCCACATCTGCGAGCGGAGCGCCTGCGGCGCGCGCCTGTTCTCCGAGGCCCTTCCGGTCGCGGAGGAGAACCGCGCGCTTTCCCGCGCGGCCTCGGGCGACGAGTGGCGCTTCGCCCTCCGCGGCGGGGAGGACTACGAGCTCATCTTCACGGCCCCGGCCGAGCGAGCCGGCGAGCTCGCCGAGCTCGTTTGGCGCGAGACCGGCACGCCCGTCTCGACGATCGGCGAGATCGTCGAGGGAGGGCGGCCCGCCGAGCTCGTTCTCCCCGGAGGCCGGGCGGTCCCGATCGACGGCGGCGGCTGGGACCATTTTCACGCGAAGCGATAGGCGGAGGACGGCATGAAGAGAGCATTGACGATCGCCGGATCGGACTCAGGCGGCGGCGCCGGGATCCAGGCGGACCTGAAGACCTTCGCGGCCCGCGGCGTCTTCGGCATGAGCGCGATAACCGCCCTCACGGCCCAGAACTCCCTCGGCGTTCAGGGGGTCTTCGAGGTGCCTCCCGAGTTCGTGGCGCTTCAGATCGAATCGGTGGTGGGGGACTTCGGGGTCGACGCGGTGAAAACCGGCATGATCCCCACCGCCTCCATCATCGAAGCGGTCGCGGCCGAGATCCGGAAGCACCGCCTCTCGCCTCTCGTCGTGGATCCCGTCATGGCGGCGAAGAGCGGCGACTCGCTCCTTCGCGACGACGCGCGGGAGGCGCTCGTCTCGATGCTGCTTCCCCTCGCGACGGTCGTAACCCCCAACCTCCCCGAGGCCGAGAGGCTCTGCGGATTCGCGATCGGCGGCATCGAGGGGATGCGGGAGGCGGCGCGCAGGATCCGCGCGATGGGCCCCCGGAACGTCGTCGTGAAGGGCGGCCACCTCCGGGATCCGCTCGAGAGCGTCGATCTCCTCTACGACGGCGAGCGCTTCGTCGAGCTCTCGGCGAGGCGCGTCGAGACGAGGAACGACCACGGCACCGGCTGTACCTTCGCCTCGGCGATCGCCGCCGAGCTCGCGCGCGGCCTCGCCGTCGCCGACGCGGTCCGGGCGGCGAAGGACTACGTGACCCTGGTCATCGAGCGGTCGGCGAAGATGGCGCTCGGCCACGGGCACGGTCCGATGAGCCACCTAGCGCTTCTCCTTCCCGACTCGTCGCCTCCCTGAGGAATGACCGCGCCAAGCTCGGGCCGGCGCGCTCATTCCCCGCGGGGGTTCGCGGGATATCGTCGACGAGCCTATCTCAACCGATCCGGCGCGCCGTCGCGTTCCCTACGAGTCGATGCCGACCCGGTGGTGCCGCCACGCCGGCGCCGGCGTGGAGCCGAACGACCAGGCTATCGGGTCTCCATCGCGGAGGCCATGATGCGCGCAATGTCCCTCGACGCCGTCGGCGTTCGTGGATGGTTTCCGAGTCCGCGGGTGGAGACGCCTCGAGGATCAAGCCCTCCGCGCGGCACGGATCAAAGCGAAGGTCGTCCTCCCCAGCACACAGAGCGACCTGAAAGAGGGGGAGGACGACGCGACGGCGTCAGGCCACGCGGTCAAACCGCGGAGCTCGCCTCTCGCGCGCCTTCGGCTCGATCAAGAGGCGCTTCGGCACGGGAAGCCGTCGGAATGTGCTCAAACTTGCGCGGGGTAAGAAAAACGATTCCAAGGCCGACGGCCGCGGCGGCAAAGATGCCGAGGTCGACGCGATGCACCGCGAGGTAGAGCCCTTGGCGAACGTAGCTCGCGACGTGGGTCGCGGAATTGCGAAGCGCCTCAACCGCGTGATCGGGCGTCGGCAGCAACGGGCGAAGCGATACGGGCGCGCTCGTAATCCAGCGAACGAGCGAGGTATTGAAGACGCTTCCCATGAGCGCCGCGCTGACGGTGCCGCCGAGACTTTGACCGAAGGCTACCGCTCCCGTTACCACGCCGCGGCGCCCCCAATCCACGATGGATTGCGCTCCGACGATCATCGGCGAGGAAATGAGCCCGCAACCGAAACCCATGACGGCGCAGCCGACGGGAAGGAGCATGATGCTGCTCGAGGGTCCAATCAGCGCGAAAATCAGCGCCCCGCACGTCGCAAAAAGCGAACCGACGAGAGCCGTGTTGCGAAAGCCGATCTTCATGTAGAGACGCCCGGAAAGGGCGGCCGACGAGGCCCAGGCTATGGACATAAGGCCGAAAATACCTCCAGCCACGATCGGCGTTGCGGCGAACACCGATTGGGCGAACGTCGGCAGGTATGCGCTCACGCCGAGGACCATGAGGCCGACCACGAGCATCGCGAGCGTCGCGCACGCAAGTGTCCGGTTTCCGAGGATCCACAGCGGAAAGATCGGATTATCGGCGCGGCGTTCGCGCAGGACAAACGCTCCTATGACCAGCACCCCGCACGCTCCGATGCCTACGGTACGCGCGTCACTCCATCCCCATGCGCTCCCGGCTTCGAGCAGCACGAGCATGACCGCGCCGAGACCTGTGACGAGAAGCGCGGCGCCGGCGTAATCGGTACGAACGACACGGCGAGCCGGGCGCTCATGGAAGAACGCCGCGATGACCGCGATCGCCGCGATCCCGAGGGGCACGTTCACGAAAAAGATCCAGCGCCACGTGAGGAATTCCGTGAATAGTCCTCCGGCGAGGGGTCCGAGCACGGCCGAGATTCCCCACACGCTCGCGAGGACACCCTGGATGCGTCCGCGCTCCTCGACGGTATAGAGGTCGCCGGCGATGGTTTGGGCGAGAGGGAGCAAGGCGCCTGCGCCGATGCCCTGTATCGCGCGGAAGAGGATGAGCGAGGGCATGTTCCAGGCCAACCCGCTCGCGGCGGAACCGAGGATAAAAATCGCGCTGCCGGCCATGAGCAGCCGCTTGCGCCCAAATTGATCCGCGAGCTTCCCGTACAAAGGTATGGTGACGGTCGACGCGAGAAGATAGGCGGAAAAGAGCCAGGGGAATTGGGTGACGCCGCCGAGAGCGGCGACAACGGAAGGAACTGCCGTCGCCACGATGGATCCGTCCATCGCTGAAAGTCCGATCGCAAGCAGCAATCCCGCGAGCACTAGGCCGCGCTCTGAACGATGAGCGGCCGTTATGACATCCGTGTTCATATGAAACATCCTCCTCGCGACGCGTGCCGCGGCATGTCGCCGCGCACGTCGCGCTCTGCGCTCTCGCACGGGCGCATTGCAGGTAGACTGAGGCGGATCGAAGCGCTCTTTTCGCGTTTTCACCCGCCTGAGATCCATCTCTCCTCTCATGCAGGCCGAGGTCGACCTCGGCTCCTAGGGACTTCGACAGCCCTTGCGCTCCGCAGTGTGTACCTCCCCAAGCGGGCCGTAGGTCTTCATAAGCCCACCTTCTCGCGCACGAGCAGCAAGGTCACGGTACGATCCACGTTGCCCGCGTCCTCCCGCTCGAAGATCAGAAGCTTGCCGATGAAGACTCCCATCTTTCCAGCCGTCCGCTCTTTCATGTCGTTGTCGAGCACGGGAACCAGGTAGCGTCTGACACGTTCGACGGCGCCCTCGAGATCGGGCGTGATCTTCTGCGCGCCGGCGACCCAAATCGCGTTCGAAGCGCTGTAGGCGTACGGAGCGAGCTGGCTTCCGCTCTGGCTGCCGAACACGAGCTCTCCCGAGGCCGCGATCGCGCTCACGCTTCCGACGTAGTAGTCCGCCAGCATCGACTGTCTTCGGACCGCCATCTGCCGGGAGCGGTCGGTTTCCGCCGCAATTTCGGCCTTGAAGTTGCGCCATGGGTGATCTCCCGACTTGAGGAGATCTTCGAATCCGATCTCCTTCAACGTACGCGAATATCCGGTCGAAACGGACGCCCCGCCCGGAATCATCTCCTTCAGCCGCGAAAGCGCTTGCGCTTTCGAGCCGAGAACGACCACGCGAATGTTCCGCCTCCTGACGGCCTCCACCGTTGACTCTATGGCGGCGTCCGGCGCCATGATATCGAAATCCATACGTCCTCCTCGCGGCCCGGCCCGGCTCTGCGCCGGCGCCTTGGCGAGCCTTGGTATTCGTCGACACGCGCGTACCGTGCGTGTTTGACATCTTCGCTACGTCACGAGAACGGATGGACGGCTCTCAAATCGACATGTGGTCGGGAGAGGAGCGGCGCGGCTCCCGTCGTCGCAGCATGTCGATTTTCCGACCCCTTGAACGTTCTTGTCGTAAGGAGAAGTGGTATGGCCAAATATGTGTTGTTCTTCGGCGGCGCCGACCTCGACAAACGCACCAGCAACCCGACCTTCGCGCCGCAGGTGCGTGAACAGTTCTTACGCTGGATAGAGTCGTTACGCGAAAAAGGCAACTACGTAGCCTCGCATAAGCTCAAGGATCAGACCGGCGCTCGGCTGACGGTGCGCGCCGGGCAGGTCGTGGAGGGTCCATTCATGGAAACGAAGGAGGCGGTCGGCGGAGTCTGCCTCGTCGAGGCCGACTCCTTGGAAGAGGCCGTCGATCTCGCGCGCTCCTGCCCGGCTCTCGTCGCGCAGAACGGCTATATCGAGGTGCGCGTCGTGGATGAGGAATTGCCGCGTGGAGGCCTCTGACGCTCGACGCCTCGCCCTCCAACGGGTCTTCAAGGCGGCGCGCAGCCGCCTCATTGCGGCGCTCGTTCGGCGGTTCGGGGCGGATCGCTTCGATCTCGTCGAAGACGCCGTCCAGGAGGCGGGGGCTCGCTCGCTCGAACGGTGGAAGGGCGAGGCGGAGAGCAGGCAGCTTGAAGGGTGGTTGGTGCGCGTCGCCCACAACATCGTCATCGATACGTTGCGACGCGACCGAAAGATCACGGCCCTTCCCGAGGACGGCATCGCGATCGACCAGCCTGAGTTTGACGTCGACGACGAGCTACGCCTCGTTTTCTTCTGTTGCCACCCGGTGCTTCCGCGCGCCGCTCAGGTCGCGCTCACTCTCCGTGTCGTTTTCGGATTCGGCAACGCCCAGATCGCCCGGGCCTTTCTTTCCGACGAGCGTACGGTCGCTCAACGCGTCGTCAGGGCGAAACGTTCGCTTCGCGAGAAAGGCGTTCAGGTCGAGCTTCCCGAGCATCGTGACGTATCGGCGCGCCTGCCACCGATGCTTGAGGTACTGTACCAGCTCTTCACGGAGGGTTACGCGGCTACCGACAGCGAGGCCGGCATCGACGACGCCCTCTGCAACGAATCGCTTCGACTCGTCCGTTTGCTGACCGACGACGAACGGTGGACTTCGCCTCAGGCGGAATCCTTACGCGCCCTGATGTGTCTCCACGCGAGCCGGACCCCGGCCCGCCGCGCGAGCGACGGGAGTCTCCTTATGCTCCACGAGCAGGATCGGTCTCTGTGGGACGAGTCGCTCCTCGCCGAAGGGTTCGCCTTCCTCGGCAGATCGGCGCGAGGCCCGGAGTTGTCGCGTTTCCACGTCGAGGCCGGTATCGCCTCCTGCCACGCGACGGCGACGAGCTATGCGACGACGGACTGGACCGAAATTCTCACGCTGTACGACACGCTTCGCGAGATATCTCCTTCTCCCGTCGTCGAAGTCAACCGCGCATTCGCGGTCGCCATGTGCCGCGGGGCGAGTGCCGGGATCGACGAGCTCGATGCGATCCCTGAACGAGAGTTGCTCGCGCACTACCCGTACGCGCTCGCGGTGTACGCCGAGCTGCATGCTTCGCTCGGACACATCGACGAAGCGCGCGCGTTTCTCGACAGCGCTCTTGGACATCAAACGTCGCCGGCCGAGCGCGCTCTTCTTCGCCGCAAGCGGGCGGCGCTCGGGTAGGGTCGGTCGACCGATCGGCGCAAAGGCGAAGCATCTCCCTGCGGCGAAGGACACGGAACATCGAGCCATTCGACGCGGCCCACACGAGGCGCCCGGGGCCATAGTGCCCGCCGCGCCTCGGAGGCGTCGATCCGGGTCGGGCATGCCGAGACCGCCCGTGCGACGGCCGGCCGTTCGTGAACCATGGGAGACGACCCGGGCCTGCATGGCCCGCGAAAAGCATTCCGGATCAAACGGCGCGGGCCTGCCCTGCAGGTCCCGCGTACGGTTCATGACCGGTTCTCAGCGCACCGCCTTCCTCACGAGGGCGGCTATCCGTGTCTCGATGCTCTCGTTCATCTCTTTGAGCGCAAAGGAAACCGGCCACATCGCTCCCTCGTCGAGATTCGCCGCGTCGTTGAATCCGAGCGTCATGTATCGCTCTTTGAACTTCCGGGTGCCGCGGAAGAAGCAGACGACCTTACCGTCCGCGTCGGCGTACGCGGGAAGCCCATACCACGTTCGTGCGGACAGGCCGGGCGCGTTCTCTTTGATGATGGCGTGAAGCCGCTCGGCAATCGCTCGATCGGGTTGCGGCATCTCGGAAATGGTCAGGAGCACCGAGACCTCTCCGTCGGTCTTCCCCGCGGCTTTCTTGTCACTTGTCTTCATGAAAGGTTCCTCGCTATTGTGGATGGTGTCTCATCCTCGCATAAACAAGTTACTTGATAATCGAGTGAAAAGTCAAGAGGATTCCCCTATGGATTCGAAGAGCGACCTCAAACGACACGTGATTCTCGCCGCCCAGGAGTACGGAATCGCCTCCGTTCTGTTCCGCAACGCGATAGGCCACAGGCTAGGATTGAACATCACCGACATCGGCTGTGTCAATTTCCTGTTCATCAAGGGCTCTTCAACCCCTACCGAGCTTGCCCGCTACACCGGTCTTACCACCGGTTCGACCACGGCGATGCTCGATCGGCTGGAGAAGGCCGAGCTCATTGCCCGCAAGCCCAATCCTCGCGACAGGAGGGGGGTCATCGTCGAGATCGACCAGCGATCGCGGGAGGCGGTCGCGCCGATGGTCCAGGGCGTTCAGCGAGCGCAAAGCGAGCTGCTCGACAGCTTTTCGGAAAAGGACCTCGCGGCAATCGCGAGTTTCCTCACGCGCTTTACGGAGAACGTGAATCGCCACGCGCGCTCCATCGAAAAGCGCCACGACGGATAGGCGCGGCGGCCGGGTCCCTGAGGGAGCGCCTTCCATCGATCGCCGTCACCTCGAGGCGTCCGGGATGGTGCGGCCGTAGAAGGGGATTCGCTTCGAGAATCCCTTGAAGCGGGCCGTCCATCGGAGCTCGTCGAACGCGGTCTCGTAGTGGCCCCGGTTGGCGGCGAGATAGCCTCGGAACCCCTCGTCGACGATCGCGACATTGTCCGTTCCCATCTCCTTCAGACGGGCCGCGCGATCCACGTCCTCGCCGATCAAATCGTAGAGCTCGTCGCCGTTCGGCGAAAACACGAGGGCGTCTCGCACCTCGCCGATGTACAGCTTGACCTTCAGCTCGTGCGGCGAGCCGGTCTCGCCCAGGTCGATGTCGTATGCCGGATTGAAGCGGTTCGCCTCCACCGGATACCACGAATCCCGACTGAAGACGAAGTCGTAGAACTCCTTCGCGATCCGCGTCGCCTCTTCCGGGCTCCCGAACGGCCGGAACATCATCACCTCGTCTCCGATGAACTTCAGGAAGTCGAACCCCATGTACTTGAACGTAAGGCGGGTGTACATGAGGAAGTGAATCGTGCGGGCTTGCCAGCGATCGGGAAACTGCGCCTTGTACTGGGTCGACGAGACGAGGTCGGCGAAGAGCACGAAGCCGGTGGCGCGTTTCTCGCCCGAATAGATTCTCCGTATCTGCGTCTCATGGAGCGTCCGCAGCCGCTCGGTAAGGCCGGACTGGTTCAGCGACGGATGGAGGGCGCCGAGCCGGGCGATCTCCGAGATGACGCGATCGTGATCGTAGGAGGTCCGCCGCGAGAGGAGGAACAGAAAGTACATGAGCATGCTCTCCTCGATCGCGGCTTGCGGAATCGCGCAAAACAGCTGCACGAACGCTTCGAGCGCCGCCTCGTACCGCGACGCTCTCATGAGCGTGATCGCGCGCATGATCATGAGCTCCGGGTCGCGGACTCCGCGCCTTCCCGCGGCCTCCACGACGTCAAGCACCCTCGCGTACTCGCCCTGCGCGCTGAGAAACCACCCGTACGACGCGATGAGCCCTGCGGCGTCCGGGAACCGCTCGAGCGCGGCGAGGTACGCGCGCCTCTGCACGCCCTGGTCGAACCCGCCGATGTCCGCCACTTCCGATAGCCAGCGCGCGAACTCCGGGTCGTCCGGCGAATGAATCGTAGAGACCCGCGCGACGATGTCCTCCAGCATACCCTCCTCCCCATGCACTTGACTGTTCCCTGGCCTGCGGCTATTATTGCACTGACGGTCAGTTCAGTCAAGTTCGCACGAGGAGGAGGCGCTCATGGTCCGGGAAGCACGGAGCGGGAGCGGCGACACCCGGTCGAGGATCCTCGACGCGGCGCTCGCCCAATTCGTCGACGTCGGGTACGAATCGACGTCGATGGACGCCATTGCCCTGGCCGCCGGGGTGGCGAAGGGAACGCTCTACTACCACTTCGACTCCAAGACCGGAATTGTCGACGCGATCGTGGCCCGGTACGCCGATTCCATCGAGGAGACGGTGGCCGGGATCCTGGCCGATTCGACCCAGGGCGTCCTCGAGCGGCTGCGATTGGTGAACATCGAGCTCTCTCGCCTGAGCGGCCGGACCTTCGCGCAGCTCCACCGGATGAGCTTCATCGACATCCACAAGCGTACGACCAGGGCGCTCTTCGCGGTCCTCCCGCCGGCCTTCGCCCGGCTCTTCGAGGAGGGAGCTCGGCAAGGGCTGTGGCGGGCGACCCATCCGCTCGAGCTGTCCGAGATTCTTGTGGCCGCCGGCGCCTATGTGTTCGACCCGGAGCAGGCAAACGAACGGACCCGCCGACGCCTGGATGCGTTCGTCGAAGCCTGTGCCGGGGCGTTGGGAATCGAGCCCGGGATTCTCCGACCCGCGTTCGCGGCGTTCGGCGAGCCGTAATCGGGAGCCCACAGGGGCGCGAAACCGGCGCTTCCGAGTCGCGCAGTCAGGGTAGGCGGAACCCGGGAACATGACATCGCGCAATGGAAAGCTCCCGCCCGTGATACCCCTCCGGCTTGCGCGCTCGCGGAGGTCTTCCCCCATTGGTCGCCTGTCAGGCGGCCGGCATGCTCGCGGGCCAGGCGCCGCGAGGATCGTCTGTCCCGGCGCGAGAGGGCAGACGATCGGCGAGCTCCCCCGCTCGCCGGGATGCACCGCCCGGAATCCCTGAGGCCGTCACCGGCGCGCAGGTCCCGCGAGCTCCGACTCCCGGGGGTAGCGGTGCTCCCCGCCGTCGGGACCCCGGAAGACGTAGGCGTCCGCCTCGATTCGAAGGAGCGCGGCCTCGACGGGCACCTTTCC
>JASHNV010000073.1 GCA_030041455.1 Spirochaetia bacterium | reverse complement strand
CAACCAGCGGAGCCCGGCTCCTATACCCCTCAGAGCGGTCCATACGGTAGATAAGGCCTGCGTCGATCGCCGCCACGCAGGGCGCCTGAGTTCGGCACCCCTCCCCAAGGCTCCCAAGATCGACCGGGGGTGAACGATCCATTGACAAGAGATTTATCCCGTTATTAAGAAGAAAGTAATGGAGCAGTCTATCATCGCGAAGAGGACTCGCAAATGTCGGCAAACGGCATGGCGCCCGTCGAACGAGATCGATTCGGAGCACGCAATTTGAGACTCGAAGGGAGGCCGGGAAGGAAGCGCGCCGCGTGTGCGAGGAAGTCGTCCCTCCGCGCGAGGCTTCGGGGAATAGCCGTCGCGGGTCGAGACCCCTCTCCGGGTCAGCTGTATCGACGGTAATGGATGTTCATGAGGAGCCCGATCCCGGCCGCGGCCATCCAGAGCGACGAGCCGCCGTAGGACACGAACAGGAGCGGAATGCCGGTAATGGGCATGATTCCCATGGCCATTCCGACGTTGACCATGACGTGGAAGAAGATCATTCCGACCACTCCGCTTCCGACGTAGGTGGCGAACGGATCTCGCGCCGCCGCGACGATGCGAAGGCCCCGCACGAGGATAATGAGGAACAACGTGAAAAGGAGAAGCCCGCCGATGAACCCCCACTCCTCAGAGAAAATGGAGAAGATGAAGTCGGTGCTCTGCTGCGGCAGATACCGGTAATGGCTCTGCGTTCCCTGGAGGAAGCCCTTGCCGAACAGACCTCCGGAGCCGATCGCGGTCACCGATTGGATGATGTTCCATCCCGATCCCCTCGGGTCGATCTGGGGATTCAGGAAAACGATCAGCCTCATGACTTGGAAAGGCTTGAGCACCACCTGGGCGCCCATCGTTCCGAGCACCGATACGAACAGGAGCGAGAAGACGTACACGAGCCAGTAGAAGTAGCGCCGCTTCAGGAGGAAAAGGCCGCAGAGCGCGATGACGAGGACCGTTCCGATCGAGAGGAGCAGGTACTTCAAGAACTCGCGGTCGCTCAGAACCTGCAGGGGCGAGACCTGATCCTTGACGACGAGCTGCTGCCAGAACGACATGAGAGTAAAGACGGTCATGAGGACGCCGCAGAGAAGCACGAACAGCACGTAGCGCTTCTTCGTTCCCGCGACGTAGGTCATGACGAGGAGAATCGGGAAAAAGACGATCGCGGTTCCGAGGTCCGGCTCGACCATGATAAGGGCGACCGGAACGAGAATGATCCCGAGGCACACGAGAAACGTGGAAAGGCTGCGGACCGATCCCCGGTTCATGTCGAGGTAGCTCCCGAGCAGGAGGATCGCGCCGAACTTCGCGAACTCCCCCGCCTGGATCCCCACGCCGTAGTTGAGGAGGCCGAGCCACGATCTCGCGCCGTTCACGCGCTTGCCGAACACGAGCGTGATGATCAAGAGAAGCACCATGAACCCGTAGATGTAGAGCGCCCAGTCGCGGAAGCGGGTGTAATCGGAGACGCTCATCGCGAGAAGGATGAAGATTCCCGTCACCACCCAGACGATCTGCTTGATGTACTGGGTCGAGAATACGATGCCGGTCGACGAAACGCCGCTTGAGTAGATGAAGAGGACGCCGATCACCATGAGCGCGACGGTGGAAAAAAGCAGCAGGAAGTCGAATCCGAACACCGAGCGCGTTCGGGTCATCGATCTTGAATCCGAATGGGCTGCAGGTACCAGGAGGCCGACGCGACGAGCGCGTTGACCGCGTGGTCGTAGTCTTGGTGGGCGAAGTAGCCCTGGTAGATGATGTTGGCCGCCTTCGGCGCCCACCAGTCCCAGTTATTCGTGGCCTCGATCATCGTGACGACGACGATCTCGTCGTCGGGATTGGCGGCGTCGTAGGGCGCATAGGAGGCAAACCACGAGCTGAAGCGCTCCTTTAGCCCGACCTGGCCGGTGCCGGTCTTGCCGGCGATCTTCGTCGCCGTTGTCGTGATGACGACCTTCGCGGTGCCGTGAACGATGACGCCGCGCATCGCCGCCTGCAGCTGCGTGAACGTGTTCTTGCTGATGCCCGAGCTGATCAGCACCTCGGGCTTGACCTCGCGGATCACCGCCCCGGTCGTGGGATCCCTGATCTCTTTCAGGACGTGCGGCTTGTAGATGACGCCGCCGTTCGCGACCATGGCGACGACGTCGGCGAGCTGCAACGGGGTCACGAGCAGGTTGCCCTGCCCTATCGAGATGTTCATCGTATCGCCGCCGACCCAGGGAGAGTGGAGCACGTTCTCTTTCCACTCCGGCGTGGGCACGAGCCCCGCGACTTCGCCGGGGAGGTCGATTCCGGTCCTCTGTCCGAGCCCGAAGCGCCGCGCGTACTCGACGATCCGGTCGACTCCGAGGTACTTCGTTCCGAGCGTCCAGAAGTAGACGTCCGACGACATCGCGAGGGCGTTGGGAAGATCGATGGGGCCCTCGCCGGAAGGCTCCCAGTCGTGGAAGACCCGTCCGCCGTACTCCATCGAAGGCGCCCCGTCGATGATTCCGGTCGGGGGAAACGCGTTCTCCTCGAGGTCGCAGGCGGTCATGATGATCTTGAAGGTCGAAGCCGGCGAATAGGCCGACTGAATCGCCCGATCGAGAAAGGGAAACCGCGGGTCGAGAAAGACCTTGCGCATTTCCGCCGCGCCGCTTTTGGAGGAGAAGATGTTCGGGTCGTACCACGGGTAGGACACGAGCGCGAGGATCTCGCCCGTCGCGGGCTTGAGCACGACGACCGAGCCCATGCGGTCGCCGAGCGCCTTCTCGGCGAGATCCTGCACCCTGCGATCGATGGTGAGCACGATATTCTTGCCGTCCACCGGCGGAATGTCCTCGATTCCCGTGTCCTCGACCCTCCGGCCTCGGACATCGACCGTGCGGAAGCTCTTTCCGTCGGTCCCGCGGAGGATCGAGTCGTACTCCTTCTCGACGCCGTTCTTTCCGACCGTCGAGTTCGCGTCGTAGCCGTTGTTGTAGAGGACCTGCAGCTCCTCGCGTGTGATGTCGCCGACGTAACCGAGGACGTGCGAGATCGAGCCGGTATCGAGGTAGCTCCTGATCGGCTTGCTTTGCCAGGTCACGCCCGGGAACTGGTCGAGGTGCTCGGCGATGTAGGTGATCGCCGAATACGGGACTCCGCTCGCGACCTCGATCGGCTGGTAGTCGCCTGTGTAGGCGGTCGGGATTTTGGCGCGGATGTCCGCGACCGGCACCTTCACGAGGGAGGAGATTTGGCCGATCACCGCGTCGAGGCCGTGCTTGCCGACCTCGCCCGGAATTAGGTTGATCGCGAACGACGGCTTGTTCGTGACGAGCGGAACGTCGTAGTTACGGTCGAAAATCTCGCCGCGCTGCGCGGGGATCGTGATGACACGGCGCGCCATCTCGTAGGCGCGCTCCTTGTACGCCGAGCCGTTCACGATCTGCAGCCCGAAAAGATAGACGACATAGAGGCCGACGGCGCAGACGACGAAGCCGGTCAGGATCCTGATCCGCCGCCGCAGGTCGCTCGGGCCTTCTTGGTAGTTCCCGTTCACCGGAAATCCTCGTCTCTCTCGATGACTCTCACGAACTTGAACAGCTTCAACAACGCGAAGACGAACGGCGCGAAAAAGCCGTTCAAGCCGAGCTCGATCCACGCATGGGAGCTCCAGACCGCAGCCGCCGAGGCCTTGGAAACGAATATTATCATGAGGAGGAAACTTAGGAAATACTTGAGGAACGTGCCGACCACGGCGAGGAGAATCGGAAGAAAAATCGGATCGAGGAAGAGCCTACCCTTGAACGAGCCGATCGCCCAGCCGAACACCGCGCCAATGAAGGCGTTGAAGCCGAGGGGTCCCGAAGAGAGAAAATCCTCGATGAGGCCCGTGCTGAAGCCCGTGATCTCGCTTCGAAACGATCCCTGCCGCGGCGAGGTAAGGAGGAAAATGACGAAGGCGAGGTCGGGCATGACGCCGAATATCCTCACCCCGCGCAGGATCGTCGACTGGAGTATGACGAACACGGCGATGAGAATGGTGATCGGCCAAAACCCGGACGCCCCCATGGCCGCGTCAGTCCCCCGCCCCGACCGGCGGAGTCGCGGGGCCGCTCGAGGACTCGCCCCCCGCGCTCTGGTCCTGCTCGTCCGCGGGCTTCTTGACGACAAAAACGTACTCGAGGCGCGAAAAGTCTATGACCGGTTCGATCTTCAGCTCGAGCGAGGTCTCCCACGCCTTCGCCGCAATGTCGCGGACGCGGCCGATGTAGATCCCCTTCGGATAGATCGAGTTCATGCCGGAGGTGATGACGAGGTCGCCGTACTGGATGAGATCGCGGGCCCGCTTCTGAACGAAGCTCATGTTGAGATCGCCCGCGCCTGAGCCGGCGCCGCTCACGAGGCCGTCGAATCGGCTGCTTTGAAGGCGGCCCGCGACGTAGCAGTTCGGATCGGTGATCGGGAGCACGATGGAGGAATTGGCGCTCACCACGAGAATCTTCCCGACGAGTCCCTGGAAGCCGTCCTGGTAGGCGACCACCGACATGTCCTTCGCGATCCCCTGCCGGCTTCCCTTGTTGATGACGATCGTGGAGAACAGATTGCCGGGATCCTTTCCGATCACCTCCGCGGCGATGTGCGTGTAGGAGAGCGTCTGGGCGAACCCGAGCTGTTCCCTGAGGAGCTGGTTCTCGGCCCGAAGCTCCGCCACGTCACGCTCGACGGTCTCGAGATCGCTGATCTGATTCTCGAGCTGGGCGTACTGGACCCGCAGCCGCTTGAGCTCGCCCACGGAATTGACGGTACGCGAAAGAAAGCTCCCGAGCCCGGTAAATCCGCCCTCGAAGACCGAGAAGATCGAGAGCCCGATCTCCTTGGGCTTGAGCACGACCCGGCCGCTCGAAAAGGCGAGCAACAGGAACGATACTATGAGAAGGCAAACAAACGTGACGCCTGTTCGGTGCGGCGCGAGGTACCCGTGAATTCTAGCCATCTACACAGCGATCACATCACACGTTGAGACTATTGTAGATGGTTTTCTTGTTCTTGGCCATGTCCCGGGTGTGCTCGAAATACATGCCCGCGCCGTTCGCCACGCAGAGCAGCGGATTCTCCGCGAGGATGACCGGAACCCCGGTCTCCTTCGCGATGAGCTTCGGGAGTCCCTTCAGGAGCGAGCCGCCGCCGGTCATGACGATGCCGCGCTCGACGATGTCGGCCGCTAGCTCCGGAGGCGTCTCTCCGAGCGTCCGCTTGATCTCGTCCACGACGGCGTTGATGGGCTCCTGGAGCGCTTCGCGCACCTCGACGGAATCGATCTCAAGCCGGCGAGGAAGCCCGGTGATCGCGTCGGTGCCCTTGATTTCCATCTTCTCGATCTTCTTGTCGGGCGAGGCGTTCCCGATCGTGATCTTGAGGTTCTCGGCGGTCTGGTCGCCCACGATCAGGTTGTGCACCGCGCGGACGTGCTTGATGATCGCCTCGTCGAACTCGTCGCCGCCGAGACGAATGGCCTTCGTCACCACCATGCCCCCGAGCGAGATGACCGAGATCTCGGTGGTTCCCCCGCCGATGTCGCAGACCATGTGCCCTGCGGGCTCGAAGATCGGAATGCGCGCTCCGATCGCCGCGGCAAGCGACTCTTCGATGACCTTCACCTCGCGCGCGCCCGCCTTGTACGCGCTCTCCTCGACCGCCCGACGCTCGACCTCCGTGATGCACGACGGTACGCCGATCACCATGCGCGGTTTCACGAACCACCTCCTCGGAAGGACCTTGGAGATGAAGTAGCGAATCATCTTTTCCGTCGTTTCCAGGTCGGCGATGACCCCGTCGCGGAGCGGTCGAATCGCGATGATGTCCCCGGGGCTCTTTCCGAGCATCCGTTTTGCTTCCTGCCCTACCGCAACGACTTTCTTCGTGCCGCGCTCCACAGCGACCACGGACGGCTCGCTGATGACAATCCCCTTGCCCCTGACGTAGATCAGGGTGTTGCACGTTCCGAGGTCGATACCGATGTCCGACGAAAAGGCGTCGACCAACTTGCTGCCCAATCCCATATAAACCTCCCGAACTCGTTCCCGCAGTCTAGTGGTAAAGCTTCAATCGCGCGCCGTCATGAGATGGGTCGATTCGCAACGCCGCTCTCCATTCGGCGCGCGCCCGTATCTTGTCGTTGAGCAGCTCGTAGAGGTTGCCCAAGAAGTAGTGCGCGTCGGCGGAGCCGGCGTCAATATCGATTACCCGACGATATTGATCCTCGGCCTTTTGGTAGTCCTGATCGTCCGTGTAGATCCTGCCGAGCAGGAAGCGCGCCTGCTCCTCGACGGCCGTATCCTTCGAATCCTCCGATTGATCGATCGCGCGCAGCAGGACCTCTTCCGCCTTCGCCGAGTTCCCGCCTTTGTAGTACGTCTGCGCAAGGATGAAATATAGGAGGTCCGACGGCTTCTGTGCTATGGCTTTCTCGAAATAGCCCGCCGCTTGATCATATTCTCCCAAGTCAGAGTATGCAAGCCCTAGGTATTGATACGAGTCGTCGGCTACGTAGCCTTCGGCGAGGGAGGTGTCGAGGTATCGAATCGCAAGGTCCACGTAGTACTTGCCCTTCTCGTAGTAGTCCTTGCCGAGCACGTAGTTGATGCCCGGAGCAAGCGGCCCGGTCTTGGTGAGGAGCGCCTTGCGAAGGCAGACGATCGACCGGTCAAACAGGGGGATCTTCTCCTCGAGGGAGCTCTGGGCGACCCCCTGGTAGAAATAGGCGTACCCGTCGTAGGTCAACGCCATGGTGTCCATCGGGCGAGACTGGAGGATCTTCTCGGCGACCCCGTTGATCGCGGCGTATTGGCGCGCGTTCCACAGAGCGCCGAGATCCCTGGGCGTCGCGGTCGCGCCTGAGGCCGCCGGAGCGTTCGCGCGGAAAAAGAGCGCGTAGGCTCCCGCGAGGAGCCCGAGAGCCACGACCACGATGGCCGTCACGCCCACGGCTCCGAGCCCGCGGCGGGGGCGGCGCTTAAAGGAGGAAAAGCTGTAATGATCGCTCGGTATCAACATGTGCTTTTCTCATGAACGGCTAAAAAAGGCAGGTCGATAAGCCGGGTTCTGTCGTGGATAACCATCTATCTGAACGGTATTGTCGCCAATCCGTTTCTAGGCAGCCTACCCGCAGACAAGGGCGAACGACCCTCTGCTGTTTGACTTTGCTCCGGATGAGGTTTGCCGTACCCGTCTCGTTACCGACACGGCGGTGGGCTCTTACCCCGCCTTTTCACCCTTACCTCCGCGAGGTCCGCCGCCTTGCGGCGGCGTCTCCTCGACGGCGGCGGTATGTTTTCTGTGGCACTGTCTGTCGTCCCCTCGCGGGGACGCCCGGGCGTTACCCGGCATCGTGTTCTTCGGAGCCCGGACTTTCCTCTCGCGGGATCTCGTCCGGCGGACGAGCCCGAAGCGGTTATCTGACCTGCCGACGCTTGTTATCCTTCGTCTTCCTCGCCGCCTTCCTCTTCCTCGTCCTCGAGGTCCTCTTCCTCCTCGGTCTCTTCCTCCTCGTCCTCGAAGAGATCGGCCAGGCTGCCGGAATCCTCCTCCCGGAAAATCCCGCCCTCTTCCTCGGATTCGCTGTAGAAAAGGATGCGGCTGCAATAGGGGCAGAAAAGGATGCGCTCTCCCTCCCGAACCTCGTTCTCGAACTGCGACGGGAGAATCATGTGGCATCCCGTGCACACCGAGTCGCGAACGGCGACGATTCCGATTCCGGCCTTGCTCCTGATGATACGCTCGAACTTGAACAGGATCTCCTTGTCGAGTCCCGGAACGATCTTGTCCTCTTCCTTTTTCAGCGCGGTGAGGAGCCCCTTTTTCGCCTCGCTTTCCTTCTTGATCTTCTCCTGCTCGGCCTGAAGCTCCTCTTCCTGCACCTTGATCATGCTCTCCTCTTTGGAAAGCCCGCCCTGAAACTCCTCCACTTCCTTCTCTTCGCGAAGGATGTCCTTTCGCAGCTGCTGCTCCTTCTCGGTGGCGTCCTTGATCTCCTTGTCGAGCGCCTCGTATTCGCGCTGCGTCTTGATGAGATCCATCTGTTTCTCGTAGAGCTCGCGCTGATGCTCCGCCTCCGCGAGCTTCGCGCGAAACCGCTTCACCTTCTCCTTCGTCTCGTCGAGAAGCGCGTTGCGGTCGATGTAGGTCTTTTTGAGGCGGTTCAGGAGCTCGGTCTTCGTCGTGAGCGCCTTCGGAATCTCGGTGATTTCGCGCTCAATATCGTACTTCTTCGCGAGCACGTCCTGCAGCGACCTGAGCTTGTCGAAAACTTCCTGCATCATCGGTAGGTACCTCGTTTTGTTCCTGGCGACGACTAATGGTCGATATAGTCCTTCAAGCGGCGGCTGCGCTTCGGATGGCGAAGCCTGCGGAGCGCCTTCGCCTCGATCTGGCGAATGCGCTCCCGCGTCACGTTGAAATAGAGCCCGACCTCTTCGAGGGTGAGCGAGTATCCGTCCTCCAGTCCGAAGCGCATCTTCAGGACCTCCTGCTCCCTCGGCGGAAGCGTCGAGAGAACGCCCTGAAGCTGCTCCTGGAGGAGCTTGAAGGCGGTCTGGCTCGCCGGATTCTCGATGTCCTTGTCCTCGATGAAATCCCCGAGGAGGGAGTCCTCCTCCTCGCCGATCGGCGTCTCGAGGGAGATCGGCTCGCGAGCGACGTTCTTCACCGATTTCACGCGGAGGACCGACCAGCCGAGCCGCTCGGCGATCTCGTCGTCGGTCGGCTCGCGGCCGAGGACCTGCATGAGCTGGCGCGACTCGCGGACCACCTTGTTGATCTGCTCGATCATGTGGACCGGAACGCGAATCGTTCGCGCCTGATCGGAGATCGAGCGGGTGATCGCTTGGCGGATCCACCAGGTGGCGTAGGTCGAGAACTTGTAGCCTTTGCGGTATTCGAACTTCTCGACCGCCTTGATCAGGCCGATATTCCCCTCCTGAACGAGGTCGAAAAAGTGGAGCCCACGGTTGGTGTACTTCTTCGCAATGCTCACCACGAGACGAAGATTCGCCTTGATGAGGCGGTCCTTCGCGTTCTTCATCATCGACTTTCCGCGGGCGATCTCCTCGGACATCTTGAGGATATCCTCGATCGCGTTCTCGAAATCGATCTCGAGGCTCCGCAGCTTCTTGTCGGTGACCTGAATCTGGCGGATCTTCTCTTTTATCGCGTCGGCGGAGAGCTGGAGCTCGGCCTCGATCCTCTTCCGCTCGTCGTTGATCGCGAGGCCGCGGCCCATGTTGCGAAGCTCGCGCATGCTCGACACGCTCAAGCGGCGCTCGATCTTCGCCTGCTCGCGGCGGAAGCTCCGGATCTTGCGGGCGGCGATGAGGAAGCGGTCGGAAAACTCGAGGATCTCCTCCTGGTGGAGATCGATCTTCTTCACGATGTTGAACAGGCTCTTGCGCTTTCTCGCGAGGGTCTCGTCGGTGAGCACGTCGCCCCCGGTCGACACGACCTTCTTCTTGAGATCCATGTAGGCCTTGAGGACCGGCACGAGCTCCTTGAGCTCCTCGCGATAGAATTGGTTCAGTCTGCGCCGCTCGGCGAGGAGCTCGGAGATCTCCTTTTTCGACAGGTCGAGCTCCCTGGGGTCGATTTTCGAGTACATCTTCTGCACGAGGCTCGAGAGCTCCGGGATTACCATGCCCGAGCTCTTCACCACGGTCTTGATGATGTTCTCGCCCTCCTCCATCTGCTTGGAGAGCTCGACCTCCTGCTCGGCGGTGAGAAGGTTCTCCCGTCCGATCTCGCGGAGATACAGGCGAATCGGATCGTCGATCGCGGTCTCCTTCTCCGTGTAGACGATCCGCTTCTTCGGCGCCGGGCGCTCCTCCTCTTCCTCGAGCTGGATCTCCTCCTCCTCGAGGTTGATGTGGTTCTTCGCGAGGATGCTGATCACCTCCTCGATCTTCTCGGAATTGACGATGTGCCCGGGGAGGAAATCGTTGACCTCGTCATAGCTGATGCTCTTCTTATTCTTCGCATATTCGAGCAGCTTGATAACGGCGGGGTCAGTCTGCAGCTCTGTCATTCGTATTCACCCTCAATTTCTCGAGTTCCCTGTCGAGGAACGCCTTATCCGCGATCAGACTCTTCAATTCTTCGAACGGGCGGCCCTCCGTCTGCGCCGCCCGCAGGAGCGAGGTGACCTCCGCCGAGCGCCGCTCGACGCTCAGGCGCTTGAGGGACGCCACGCTCTGCTTGATCAGCTCGTCCTGATTGATCGAGAACTCATCGCCTGAGAGCTTTTCGAGCACGAGCTCCCTGAGCTCGGCGTCGTCCACGGAGTCGAGCAGGCCGCCGAGCGAATCGTCTCCCCGGCGGAAGGCCTCCTCAAAGGCGATGTACAATCGTCGCGCGCGCGCGTCCTCAAGGTCGTCGGTCGACAGTCGGCTCCGCACGAGCGCGAAAGAGCGTCTGTTCGCCGCGACCGCCAGCATTAGATAGAGATCGGGAGAAATGACGGTTCCCTTGACGGCCCCCGTCGCCTCTTGTCCACGATCGGTTCGCAGACGCGCGAAGTCGCGCGCCACCGCGTCCCTGTCCACGTGCAAAGCGTCCGCCACCGCGCCGAGGCAACCCTCTCGTCGTACTTCCGAGTCGATATTTTCTATATATGGAGTCAGCTCCCTGAGAACGGCCTCTTTCCCCTCGGGCTTCCCGACGTCGTGGCTACGCAGCGCCCTCTCCACGAGAAACACGAAGCTATTTATAGGATATTTTGTGAAATTATGCAACGCTTCCGTCCCTTGCCTCTGGAGGATCTCCGCGGGATCGAGGCCCTCGGGAAGCTCGACGACCTCGGGAGCGATGCCGACGCGCTCGCAGAGGAGAATCGCCCTTCGAGCGGCGGCGAGGCCCGCCTCGTCGCCGTCGAAGAGAAGCACTCCCCGCTCGACGTAGCGCCTGAGGAGCCTCGCCTGCTGCTCGGTGAAGGCCGTGCCGAGCGGCGCGACGGCGTTGTCGACGCCGGCCTGGCTGAGAGCGAGCACGTCGGTGTAGCCCTCGACGAGGATGAAAAAGCCCTGCGCTCGGATCCCGGGCAGCGCTCGGTCGAGACCGAAGAGCGTGTCGCCCTTCCGGAAGATCTCGGTCTCCGGTGAATTGATGTACTTCGGCCCCTCTCCGGCGAGGATTCTCCCTCCGAACGCAACGACTCCGCCCCGCCGGTCTGAGATCGGGAACATCACGCGCGCGCCGAAGAGCGCCGAGCGCGGATTCTTCGCCGTAAAGAGCCCCGAGGCGGCGAGAAAGGCCTCGGAGTAGCTCTTCTTCAGGAGAAAGCGGTGAAGCCAGGAGCGGTCGGACGGCGCGTAGCCGATCTTGAACGTCCGGACGGTGTCATCCGTGAGCGCCCGCCCGGCGAGGTACGCCCGGGCGGGCGCCGCCTCCGCGGTCTCGGTCAGGCAGTAGTGGAAGCTCCCTGCGACCCGCTCGTAGAGCTCCCTCAGGGCCGCTCGCTTCGAGTCCCGCTCGCGGTCGCCATCGCTCGCGGGAAGCTCGACGCCCGCCTTCTTCGCGAGCAGGTCTACCGCCTCGACGAACGTGAGCTTCTCGGCCTCCATGAAGAAGTTGAAGAGCGATCCGCCCTTGTGGCACCCGAAGCAGTAGTACATACCCCGGTCGGGAGTCACCGAGAACGAAGGGGTCTTCTCGCCGTGGAACGGGCAGAGCCCCCACAGGCGGCCGCCTTGCGGCTTGAGCGTCACGTACTCGCCGATGACTTGGCCGATATCGAGTTTCTCCGCGATGGACTGAAGCACGGAATCTGGTATGCGCATTGAACCCGTCGTGCATGGGTACCCACGTTAAGATACCTACAATTCAGTCAGTTTTCAAGTAGAGGCTCAAATATTGGAACTTGGCGAAGGTGTGCTCGGTGAAGCTCCTCGAGAAAAAATGCGCTCCGGTCGCCGGGTCCGACAGGACGAAATAGAGAAAAGCGGTGGACGCCGGGTGGAACGCCGCCCCGAGCGAGATCAAGCCGGGATTGCTGATGGCCTCGGGGGGCAGACCGCGATGCAGATACGTGTTGTAGTCCGATTTGACCGCGAGATCCTTGTCGAACAGGCGGGTTCGGTGCGGCTCTCCGAGAACATCGGTCAACACGTAGGCGACCGTGGCGCACGACTGCAGCCGCATGCGCTTGCGCAGCCGGTTGTAGAAGACCGACGCGATCTCAGGCGCCTCCGCCGGCACGCGGTACTCCCGCTCGACGACCGAGGCCATCACGACCTTGTCGTGGAGCTCGGAGGGCGAGAGCGTTCGGTAGTCGGGCTCGATCTTGCCGAGGCTCTCGAAGAAGTTCGCGACCATGATCCGAACGACGCGCTCCGCCGGGAAGCTCGGCGGGAAATCGTAGGTGTCGGGGAAGAGGTATCCCTGCGCCGTCGCTCCGGGAATGCCGAGACTGCGGAGGAGCGCGGGGGACCGGACCGCGGCAAGAAACTCGCCGCGGCTCGTGACGTGATCCCGCTCGAGGAGACCGGCGATTTGGCTCGCCGTCCATCCCTCGGGTATCGTGACTCGCTCGAGGCGCTCCTTGCCCGAGGTGAGGAGCGCGTGAATGCCGACCGCGGTCGCTCCTCGCTCGATGTCGTAGTCTCCGGCCTGAAGGCTCCCGCCGCTTCCGGTGACCTTCGTGAGCGCGTCGAGGAACAGGGCGGACCGGATGACGCCCGCCTCCTTGAGCGCCCGCGCGACGGACTGAAAGGTGTCGCCGCGAGCGACCGAGAGGCGGTAGCGCTCGGGCATCCCCGGGGGCGGCGAGTCGAGCGCGGCGAGGAGGACGATCACCGCCGCGACCGCGACGGCGGAGATCCAGCTCCGCTTGACGATCGCGGCGAGCTTCATGGGTGCTATTTCCGCGCGTCGCTCTGGCGTAGGTACTCCTCTTCGAGGCGCTCGAACTCCTCGACCGACAGCTCCTGGTAGAGCGTCCTCTCAAGGCGCGCCATCGTCGATGCGAGCGTCTTGTCGAGTCGCGCCTCGTTTCTCTTCAGGAGAAGGTAGATCCCGATGACTTCCCTTCCCTCGATCGACACGGTCACAGCTCGAGCTCCAGCTGCTCGGTGGCGAGCACGATGTCGACGCCCTTCCCCGCGAGGTGGCTCGAGTACCAGCGGGAGGACTGGAGGATGCTGTACATCTTCTTGTCGTCGTACGCCGGCTCGTGGTGGAACAGGACGAGCGTCTTCACGCCCCACGCGACGGCGAAATCGACCGCGAGGCTGTAGGAAGAATGGCCCCAGTCGTACTTCTCGACCGCCTCGTCGAGCGTGTACTGGGAGTCCATGATGAGGATATCGGCGTCCGCGAAATACTCGCGATTTTCGGGGGTCTTCTGGAAGTCCTCCTCGCCGAGCTCGGAATCGGTCGAGAATATCAGAGTCTTCCCCCCCTCGACGATCTTGTAGGAATAGCAGCCGCCGGGATGCTTCATGCGCCTGCACGCGATGGTGACCGTTCCGAGGGTTATCGACCGCTCGCGGAAGACATGGAAATGGAGATCGGCGGTCATCGCGTCGAGCGTGATGGGGAAATAGGGATGCTGCATCTGGCCGCGTAGCGCCTCCTCGAGCCCCTCGACGGGGCTGTAGAACGTGATGTGACAGCGCGGATCGAAGATTTGCGGCGCGAAAAAGGGCAACCCCTGGATGTGGTCCCAGTGCAGGTGGGAGAAGAACAGGTGATAATCCCGCACGTTCTCGCGCCGGCGCTTGAGCTCCGCCGCGAGCGCGACGATTCCCGTGCCGGCGTCGAGAACCAGGACTTGGTCGTCGGCGGTGCGCACCTCCAAGCACGTCGTGTTGCCCCCCACGGTCCCCGTCAAGTAGGGAGGGAGCCCCGCGATGAACGCCTCGCGCGCGTCCTCGCTCACGAGATCGTCGGCCTCGATGCGCTGCACGACGGCCGCGATGCGGCTCTGGATCTGCGAAGGAAGGATCGGCGTCGGAAACGATCCCCGAACGCCCCAAAAACGGATCTTCACTCCGGCTCCTCGGCGGCATTGAGCTTGACGACGGGGTCGGCTACCCGAGCGGCGAGCCACTCCTCGATCTCCTCTCTCGAGTGCAGCTTGCCTCGGTTCACCCCCGGGCAGCTCGCCGTGAGGCTCTTCCAGCTGGACCGGGAAGAGACGTTCCCGGGCCAGAAAGGAAATGCCCGGCATTGAAGGGGGCGGTGAGCGTAGACCGTGCATCCGCCGTCCCAGAAGACACAGTCGTAGTTGGCCTTTTCCTTCAGGCTGATGAGGCGCTCGCCGTCGATCTCGACAATCCGGCAGTACAGCCTGAGGAACTCCTCGCGATCCGTTCCGGTGGCCGCGAGGAGCCGCTCGATGTCCCGTTCGGAGAGAAAGACGTACCCCGGCTCGTAGCGACAGCAGGCGTTGCAACGGGTGCACTCGAACCGGAGCCCATTCTTGTAAAACGGTTCACTCATTCTACGGTTAGGACAGGGGGGGTCTGGGGAGAGAAGGATTCGAACCTTCGAAGGCAAAGCCAACAGATTTACAGTCTGCCCCCTTTGACCACTCGGGAATCTCCCCCACAAGGATTGGCCGAAACGCTATCATGGCGAAAAACGGCTTGTCAAGCCACCTTTCGTATTCGAACCGACGATCCCGAGACTACAAAACGGATCGAAGGAGCTGGACAATTGCGCGCGAGACCCGAAAACCCCGAGACTTCCGTCGCCTGAAGACCTTGAGGCCGGAGGTTGGGGAGACGATTGTGGAGACCGCCCAACTCGGACCGGACACGAAGCCGCAACGAGCGGGGGAAGCCGAAGTGGAGGAACAGCTCATGAGGCAGGAGGCGTCGCGTGACGAAGACGGTCGGCACGCCACGGTAAAGAACGGACATACGCCGCAGCAACGAGCTCCATGGGAGCGCCGGCCGGTCAGATTCGCCCGGCGCGGCTCGATGAGCGATCGGCGAAGCGGGACGACGACAGGGAGCCTTCCCGCGGGATGCGCCCGAGATTCCTCCGACGTACGCCGAATCTGAAAGGGACCGCAGTGACCGTAAGTTCCGTTGGCTCGACGACCACGCGGTCTGGCATTCGGGTTCGCACCGAAATCGATCCCGCAACCTATCCTTCGGGCGTGGTCATCTCCGATGAACACGTGTCGTCGCTCAATGTCGAGCCGCGCGTGTTCCACGGCGACTAGAACTACAGGATCTCGCCATCCAAGAAATCAAGATAACCCAGTTATTTCGTAACAGTTCCTCGTGCCGGGCGGACCGGGCGCCCGGGGATAAAAATGCCGCCGCGGAGCGGTGACAGGCTGGTTGGCAGGACAGGAAGCCCCGGCCCCGCCTATGTGCATGGTAGTTCTTGAGAGATCCCGATTCTAGGAAGGACGTGTCGGCAACGGCAATTCAGACCTTTGAGTGTAGGGCCTGATAGATTATTGGCTTTCCGGTTGCTAGTGAGCACAGCCTTTCTGGAGCAATATCGACCTCACCTTGATCCCATGTGAGACTTCCGTTTTCAATTGCAAAGGATCTGAAGTATCCCTTCTCCAAGAAAATCTTGAACACATTCGACGGATTCGGATACGAGCTCAAATCGGTGATACCTTCTGATTCATCTTCAAACTGAATCCTAATCTTGTAATCTCCAACATATTCTGCCTTCGTTACCGTAAAATACATGGTCGCTCCCTACTCAAGAGGATCTATCTTGGAAAGCGGTTGTCCGGCTCGTGCCTGTTCCCAATCCGCAAGCAGCTGATTGCGGTGGATTTTTGCCCATTCCATGGTCAACCCTAGGGCTTTGAGAGGAAGGCGAGTTGCAAAGCCACCTGTCGGATTCGAACCGACGACCCCGAGATTACAAATCACGTGCTCTGGCCAGCTGAGCTAAGGTGGCGATGGTGATGACGCCGCAACTTCACGCGCTGCAATAGCACGCACCCGTGCTCGCGGCATCGAGCGAAACGGTACCTTTACGACCGCCACGTGTCAAGCGACGGGATTGTCGCTCTGGAGCTCCGAAGCCGAGGTCGGAGTTCCTGCTTCGCGTAGTCACGTGACCTCGACGTGCCAACGAGAGAAAGCGCGGGGAACCTCGAACTCTCCGCGCGACGCCTCGTTCCTCACAATCCTGGTCCGCACGCTCCATTCTTCAAAACGACGACTTTCCGGAGCCGCGATTCTCCTCCGCGTTTTCTTGGAAGCGCCGGCGCCGTACCGTGCGCTTCGGCCGGAGTAGATGAGAATGGCCGAGGGAAAAAGGGCTGCGGCGCTGTCCGATAGGGTCGAGAACCCGTCATGCTACAAGCGCCCAACCGCCCGCATTCGAGCGAACTGTTGGCGTTCCGGGACAAGCGCACGGACCGTGCTTGAGAAAAAGAGCCGTCATGGGGTAGTCGGCGCGAAAGTGGCCGAGGACCCTGCCGAGGATCTCTTCACCGATGTCCTAACCGAACGGCAAAGGTCCACAACAACCAAATCGGCCACGCCGACCTTCTCCTCTCGGAGCCCGGAATCAAGTACCTCCTTGTCGAGGCGAAAAAACACCCCGACTCGCTCGCGTGGAACAGACAGGCGGTCTGGGCTGCGCTCGATCAGGGCTCCGCGTCCACGGCGTCTATCGCGAAATCGACGCGGAAAAACGTCCGGGCTGCAAGGGCTGCCCGAGCCCGCGAGAGCGGAGCAGGCCGTCCGGCGACGGGCATCGAAGGCGAGCTTTTCCACGGCAAGCACGAGAATCCGGCTCGCTGTTTCGCCTGCACGGACGGCGCCGCATATCCGGCGACCTGGCGCCTTTCCTGCCTGTTCTCGGACGCTGGTCCGCACGCGACGCGGTTTTCAGGAACTATTCAAGCCGTCTTCAGCAAGTATCGAGTCCCACGCCTGTCGAGCGTTCCGGAGAACGACATTCCTGGTGTGCTCGTCAGGCTCGCTGCGGCGGCCGCGTCTCGGGAGAATGCCCTATCGGAATTCGAGCACCGCGGAGGCGTACGCGCACATCGAGGACGCGCTCGAGTAGCTCGACAGCTCAGGAGAGGTCGGCGGAACTCTCCGCCGAGAGACCGGCAGGTCGTCGCGCCGCTCGCGGCTCCCTCGCGCAGCGCCTTCGGGCCTCTCGATCGACCCTTCGGCGCGAAAGGGAGAAGAGCGCTCGGAGCCGACAGCGGCAAACCCGTGTCTTCGCTCGGGCCTCAGCCGAGACGCGCGCCTCGGTTGCGGCGGCTGGACCCTGAACCGGCCGCGCCCGGGAAAGCCCGCTCGCCCTTAATAGAACGGCGGAAACTCGAGGTCGAGCGCGCCTTTGACCGAAGAAAGCGTAAGAATTTCGGTACGGTCGCGGAACACCGCAACGGTCTGCTCGAACTGCGCGCTCAGGCTGTTGTCCGCGGTTGCGATCGACCAGCCGTCCCCGAGGGTGCGCACCTCAGGAGCGCCAAGGCAGAGAATCGGCTCGATCGTGAAGACCATTCCGGGAACGATCGGCTGCCCGGTGCCGGGGCTGCCGAAGTTGAGCACCATGGGCTCCTCGTGCATATCGAGTCCGATCCCGTGG
>JASHNV010000072.1 GCA_030041455.1 Spirochaetia bacterium | reverse complement strand
TGGCCGAGAAAGGCGAAGCGCTTCGGATAGTCTGTGTACGCCTGATCGCCGAGGATGACGTAGGAGATCCCGCGGTACAGCGAGAGGCTTCCGATCGTCACGGCGATCGACGGAATGGCGAACCGGGTGATGATGACGCCGTTCAGAAAGCCGGCGGCGGCGCCGACTCCGACGCCGATGAGGCAGAGCAGCGGCGTATGGGCCCCGCCCGTCGCGGCCATTCCCATGAAGGTCGACGAAAGCGCCATGGTCGAGGCGACCGAGATGTCGATGTCGCCGAGGATGATGACGAAGATCATCGGCATCGCGATGATCGCCTTCTCCATGAAGTTGAAGGAGGCGTCGAGGATGTTGCCGAGGTTGAGGAAGTCGGGCGAGATGTTCGAGTTGACCAGGATCACGACGACGAACAGGAAGAGGAGCAGGACCTCCCAGCGCGTCGCGAAGCTCGCGAGGCTCGCTCGCGCCTTGGTGCTCGTCGGGGCGACGGGATCGGGGCCGGCCATTACAGGACTCTCCTTCGCAGCATCTGCTCCTGATTGCGTCGATCCATGACGGAGTTGACGATGATCGCAAGCAGGATGACGAACCCCTGAATCGCCGTCTGCCAGAACGGCGAGATGTGCACGAGCGTGAGCGCGTTGTTGACCACGCCGAGGAGGATCGAGCCGAGCGCGACGCCCACGATGGTGCCGGAGCCGCCCGCGATGCTGACCCCCCCGATGACGCAGGCGGCGACGGTTTGGAGCTCGAGGCCCGTGGCGGTGTCGTTCTGCGCCGAGGCGTAGCGGGAGACCCAGAGGTACCCGGAGATCCCGGCGAGCACGCCCGAGAGCATGTACACGAGGTAGCGGATCTTCCTCACGTTGATCCCGACGTATTGCGCGGCGAGCGGGCTGCCGCCGACTCCGTACACCTCGCGGCCCGTGCGCGAGAGGTAGAGAAAGGCGAAAAACACGACGAAGACGAGGAGCGCTGCGGCGATGAGGTTCGTCATGCCGAGGGGGTAGGCGTGGGGGAAATTCCTGAAGGCCGGGGTCATCTTGTCGGCGCTCACCCACGCTCCGCCGCTCAACACGACGATGAAGCCGCGGTAGATGCTCAAGGTGCCGAGCGTCGTGATGATCGGGGGGATATTGAACACCGACACGAGGAGGCCGTTGAACGAGCCCATGACGAAGCCGATCGCCGCCGCGACGAGGATGATGAGCGCGAGGGGGAGCCCGGGCGCGGCGTGATTCAGGAGCGCGACGCTCATTCCGGTAAAGCCGAGCGTCGAGGCGACCGAGAGGTCGATCCCTCCGGTGAGGATGACGAGGAGCTGCCCGGTGCACACGATGACGAGAATCGAGCTGTCGTTGAGGATGTCGTAGAGGTTGTCTAACTTGATGAAGTCCGGAGCGCGGAGCGTGATGATCGCCATGAGCACGACGAGGACGATGGTCAGCGTGACCTCCCGGCGCTTCAAGAATTCAATCATGGCGCTCTCCCGGGCCGCCGGGCGTCGAAGGCCGTCCGGTGGCCGCGAGAATCACCTTCTCGGTGGTGGCATCCGCCCTCGTGAGGCGGTCGGTGATCCGCCCCTCGTGCATGACCACGATGGCGTCGGACATCCCGAGAATCTCCGGCAGCTCGGAGGAGACGAGCACGATCGCGATGCCGTCGGCGGCGAGCTGCGAGATGAAACGGTGCACTTCCGCTTTCGTGCCGACGTCGATACCCTTGGTCGGCTCGTCGAGGATGAGGATCTTCGGCTCGGTCGCGAGCCACTTGGCGAGGACGACTTTCTGCTGGTTTCCTCCGGAGAGGTTGTTCACCGCCTGCTCCCAGCTCGACGCCTTGATCTGCATGAGGGTCCCGTAGCGCTCGACGAGCGCCTCCTCGTTGCGCCGGTTCAGGAAGCCCCGGTCGCTGAGCGAGTCGATGACCGGGAGCGTCGTGTTCTCGCGAATGCTCATCTGGATCATCGCCCCTTGCAGCTGCCGGTCTTCCGGAACGAAGGCGATTCCGGCCGCGAGCGCGTCGCTCGGTCGCCGGATGTTGACCGCCTTGCCCGCGATCTCGATCGTGCCTTCGTCCCGCCGGTCGACGCCGAAGATCGCGCGCATGACCTCCGAACGGCCGGCGCCCACGAGGCCGAAAAAGCCGAGGATCTCTCCGCGCCTGACCTGGAAGGTGATGTCGCGGAAAAAGCCGCTCCGGCCGAGACCGACCACGCTGAGGGCGACCTCGCCGGGGACGAGCTCGTTCTTCGGAAAAAGCTGGTTGAGCGAGCGGCCGACCATCATCTGGACGAGCTCGCCGACGGTCGAGGTCGCGACGAGACCCTCGCCGATGTAGCGCCCGTCGCGCAGCACCGTGTAGCAGTCCGCGATCTGGTAGATTTCCTCGAACTTATGGGAGATGAAGATGACCGCCTTCCCCTGCTCCTTCAGGAGCCGGATGATCCGGTAGAGATGCTCGACCTCGCTCAGCGTGAGCGCCGAGGTAGGCTCGTCCATGATGACGATCTTCGTGTTGATCGAGAGCGCCTTCACGATCTCGACCATCTGGCGCTCGGCGAAGCTCAGGTTCTTCACCTTGGCGCGGGGGCTTATACGGATCTCGAGGTCGTCGAGGAGCGCCTTCGTGCGCTTTTCCATGCCGGCCCAGTCGACGAGCGCGAGACCGCTCCGCAGGAGGTGATGGCCCATGAAGACGTTCTCGGTGACCGTGAGCTCGAGGAACATCGTCGCCTCTTGATGGATCGCCGAGATGCCGGCCGCCTGTGACTCGTGGGGCGAGGGAAAGACCACAGGCTTCCCCTCGAGCAGCATTTGCCCCTCGCCGGGCTGGTAGATTCCGGTGAGGATCTTCACGAGCGTCGATTTCCCGGCGCCGTTCTCCCCGATGAGCGCGTGGACCTCTCCCGCGCGGGCCTTGAAGTCGACCCGATCGAGCGCCCTGATGCCCGGGAAGTGCTTGCTGATCCCTCGAAGCTCAAGTAACGTCGCCTGCCCCACGCCCCCGGCCTCCTTTCAGTAGATCGAAGCGAACTTGTCGATGTTGCCGGCGTCGAAGACGAACGGAGTCGACATGACCGCCACGTTTCCGTCCCCGACCCTGATCACGCCCATCCGTCCGGCCTCGAAGACGTCGCCGGGAGCGACCTCGGCGATGTTGCCCTTGATGAGGTCGTCGGCGATCATGACCGCCGTGTAGCCGAGATCGATGGGATTCCACAGCGCCATCTGCGTGCACGTGCCGTCCTTGATGTACTGCTTCATCTCCGACGGCAGGCCGAGGCCCGTGAGCGCGATCTTCCCGGCGAGGCCGGTGTCCTCGAGCGCCTTCGCGGTCGCCGAGATGCCCACCGTGGTCGGGCAGACGATGCCCCGGAGATTCGGGTAGGACTTGAAAAGGCCCATCGCCTGGCGGTAGCTCTCGTCGGAAAGATCGTCGCCGTACACGACCGCGTCGAGCTTCATGGCGGAGTACTTGGGATCCTGAAGCTCCCTCTTCATCCACCCGATCCAGACGTTCTGATTGGTCGCCTGGGACGAGGCGCTTAAGATCGCGATCTCTCCCCGGTAGCCGATCATCCTCGCGATCGTCTGAATCTGGCTTCGACCGATGAGCTCGTCGTCGGAAGGGGCGAGATGGAGCTCTCGTCCGCTCGGCGCGATCGCCGAGTCGAAGGATATGACCTTGACGCCCTCCTTCATGGCTTTCTTCGTGATCGGGACGAGGGCGTCGACGTCGTCGGCCGAGATCGCGAGCGCGTTCACCTTCTGGGCGAGCAGGGAGTCGATGATCTCGATCTGGCCCTCCGCGGTGGGCGTGCTCGGCCCTTGGTAGATGACGTCCACGTTCCCGATCTCGTTCGCCGCCTCCACGCCGCCGTCGCGCACCGCGTCGAAAAAGGAGTTGCCGAGGTTTTTCACGACGAGCGCGATCTTGAGCCTGCCGGTCGCGGCGCCCTCGGCGCTTCCCGCCGCGTAGAGGCCGGAGGGGGCCAGGGAACCGATCAGCAGAGCGGCGAGAAGAACATACCGTCTCATTGAACTCCGTTCTTTGGGCGGACCCGCGCAACGCGAGGCGGTTCGCGCGCCGAGGGGGCGGATTCGATTGCGCGCTCCGCCCCCGACGGCTATTGTATCAGATTCTCGCTCAGTAGATCGACGCAAACTTGTCGATGTTCGAGGCGTCGAAAACGAACGGCGTCGACATGACCGCCACGTCTCCGTCCCCGACCTTGATGTCTCCCATGCGGCCCGCCTTGAAGGAGTCTCCGGGGTTCACGGTCGTAATGTTGCCCTTCACGAGGTCGTAGGCGATCATGACCGCGGAGTAGCCGAGATCGATCGGATTCCAGAGCTCCATCTCCTTACAGGTGCCGTCCGTGATGTACTGCTTCATCTGCGAAGGAAGTCCGAGACCGGTGAGCTGGATCTTGCCGGCAAGTCCCGCGTCCTCGAGAGCTTTCGCGGTGGCGGCGATTCCCACGGTCGTCGGGGAGATGATGCCCTTCAGGTTCGGATACGACTTGAAGAGGCCCATCGCCTCGTTGTAGCTCTTGTCGTTGAGATCGTCGCCGTACACGACGGCGTCGAGCTTCATGTTCGCGTACTTCGGATCCTGCAGCTCCTTCTTCATCCATTCGATCCACGCGTTCTGGTTGGTGGCCTGGGAGGAGGCGCTCAGGATGGCGATCTCGCCGGTGTAGTTGATCATCTGGCCGATCGCCTGAACCTCGCTGCGTCCGATGAGCTCGTCGCCCGAAGCGGCGAGGTGGAGCTCTCTTCCGTCGGCGGCGACGCCCGAGTCGAACGAGATGACCTTGATCCCGGCCGCCATCGCCTTCTTGGCGATGGGCACGAGCGCGTTGGGATCGTTCGCGGAAATCGCGATCGCGTCGACCTTCTGGGCGATGAGGGAATCGATGATCGAGATCTGACCTTCGGCGGTCGGCGTGCTCGGCCCCTGGTAGATGACGTCGACGTTGCCGAGCTCCTTCGCCGCCTCGACGCCGCCGTCGTGGACCGCGTCGAAGAACGAGTTGCCGAGGTTCTTGACGACGAGGGCAATCCTGATGTTGCCCGTCTTTGCGGCGGTGCCTTCCGGCTGGCCGGTCGCGAACGCGTACGAGCCGACGAACAGCCCGACGACAAGCACCGAGAGGAGGACCTTGACTCTTCTCATAACATGCTCCTTTGTGAGATCCGTGAAATGCCTCCATGGTAACCGCATCCTCGCGCGCGCGATAGGTACCGTTTCTACAAACAAACGGACGAAACCTACAATATAAAA
>JASHNV010000071.1 GCA_030041455.1 Spirochaetia bacterium | reverse complement strand
CAACCAGCGGAGCCCGGCTCCTATACCCCTCAGAGCGGTCCATACGGTAGATAAGGCCTGCGTCGATCGCCGCCACGCAGGGCGCCTGAGTTCGGCACCCCTCCCCAAGGCTCCCAAGATCGACCGGGGGTGAACGATCCATTGACAAGAGATTTATCCCGTTATTAAGAAGAAAGTAATGGAGCAGTCTATCATCGGTAAGCGGTGATTTCTCCGTGTCTGTCCGGCGACGATTTTCGTGACGATTTTAGCCTCCATGAGGAGGCACGAAGATGAACGACGATGGTGGAAGCTCAGCTTCGAAGCGCGAGCAATGGCGGAGGGTGATCGAGGACTGGAAGGCGAGCGGGATGAGCATGCGCGGGTACTGCGCGCGGGAGGGCGTCAGTTTCAACGGGTTTCGTTATTGGAGAGCGCGGCTCGCCGAGCCGGGGCGGCCCCTGCGACCGGTGAAGCTGGGAGTACGCCCCGTGGGGACGGCGGCTGCGACCATCGACGTGGTCGTCGCGGGGCGATTTACGGTGAGCGTCGCGGAGGGCGTATCGCCTGAACACCTCGGCCGCGTCGTGCGAGCCTTGGAGGCGCTCCGATGACCGTCGACTGGTCGGGGGCGGCCATTTACGTGGTGCCCGGCTCGACGGATATGCGCAAGGCGATCAATGGGCTCGCGGTGATGGTGGAGGAGGAGCTCGCGGCCGATCCGTTCAGCGGCAGTCTCTTCCTGTTTTGCAATCGTCGGCGCAGTCATCTGAAAGTCTTGTTCTGGGACAAGAACGGGTTTTGGCTGGCGGTGAAGCGCCTGGAGCGGGATCGCTTCCCCTGGCCGCAGGGGGAACGAGAAGCGCGCCAGATCAGCGGCGAGCAGATGACGATGCTCCTGGCGGGCATCGATTTCTGGCGAGCGCATCAGCGGCGTGCGTATTCGCGGATAAAATAGGAAAAGTGTTTCTCCTTTTTCCACGGGTATGGTAGGATTGCCTTCGTGATGAGCGTCGCCGACGTACAGGACCTGCCGAAAGACACCGAGGAGCTGACGGCAATCGTCGCCCGTCTGGTCGAAGAGGTTGCCGAGCGCGAACGAGCGCTTCGCGAGAAGGACCACGCCTACCAGCGGCTGCAGGAGGAGTTTCTGAAACTGCAGCGGATGCTCTTCGGCCGTTCGAGCGAGAAGCTCTCGGTCGAAGACGTCCGGCAACTGCGGCTGTTCAACGAAGCGGAAGCCGGTGCCACCGAGCGTGGGGAAGCGGAACCGTCGTCGATCGTGGTAGCCGAGCACCGGCGGGCGAAGCCGGGACGGAAGCCGATCGCCGACAGGATCCCGCGCGAGGTCGTGGTCCACGATCTGTCGGCCGAAGGGAAACGCTGCCCGTGCTGCCGGAAGGATCGCCCGCCGGTCGGCGACGAGATCAGCGAGGAAGTGGAGATCGTTCCGGCGCGGGTCACGGCGATCCGGCACGTGCGGAAGGTCTACGGACCGTGCCGCTGCGACGGCTTTGCCGGCAGCGGAGAGCCGACGATCGTGCGCGCCGCGATGCCTGGGCGGATGATCCCCGGGAGCATTGCCGCTCCGGGGCTCCTCGCGTACGTGGTGACGGGCAAGTACGTCGATGGGCTGCCGCTCTATCGGCAGGAGAAGATCTTCTCGCGACTTGGTCTCGATATTCCCCGTTCGACGCTCTGCAATTGGGTCATCGCGGCGGCGGCGCGGTGCGGACCGCTGCTCGATGTGATGTGGAAGGTGGCGCTCAAGGCGCCGTTTCACCATATGGACGAGTCGCCGCTGCAGGTACTCAAGGAACCCAACCGTCCTGCGAGCTCGCTATCGTATATGTGGGTTAACGTCGCGCACGTCGAGGTCGGCGCGCTCGGCAGGAAACCGATGCTCAAGCCGTTGGTGCTCTACCATTACCATCCGACCCGGGGCCAGGAGGTGCCGCTGTCGGTATTGGAGGGCTTTCGGGGGCACCTGCAGACCGATGGGTACGCCGGCTACAACAGCATCGGGAGCCTGCCGGGGGTAGTCCACGTCGGGTGTTTCGCCCATGTGCGCCGGAAGTTCTTCGACGCGTCGAAGATCACGAAAAAGGCGGGCTCTGCCGAGGAGGCGCTGTCCCTCATCGCCAAGCTCTACCGGGTGGAAAGCGCGCTCCGGGCGGAGCTTGACGGCGACGCGCTCTCCGATGAGCAGTTTGTCGCCCGACGGAAAGAAGCGGTGATTCCGATCCTCGCGCAGTTCCACGCGTGGCTGCTGGAACGCGGCGAGCAGGTCCCGCCGAGGACCGCCCTCGGGGTGGCGATCGGTTATGCCCTCGGCGAATGGCCGAAGCTCCTGCGCTACCTCGATGCCTGGTACCTTACTCCCGACAATAATGTCGCTGAGAATGTGCTCAGACCCTACGTGCTCGGCCGCAAAGGATGGCTTTTCGCCGACACCCCGCGCGGCGCCCACGCGAGCGCCGCCCTCTATAGCCTCGTCGAATCGGCGCGGGCCAACGGTCTCGAGCCCTACCACTACCTCCGCTACCTCTTCGAACACCTGCCGGAGACCACCGAAGAGGACGGCCTCATGGAGCTTCTCCCGATCTCGGTGACCGCGGAAAAACTTTTTTTCACCTGAAAGCATCAAACGGGGTACTCCACGCTTAATTGAGCGCTTACCTTGCTCTCTTGCGTTTTCTTTCCCGAAGCCAGCTCCGCCGCCGAGTAGACGGCGCCGTCGCTTGTTTGCTAGTCCTGACGGCTGGCATCATGTTCGACGACTATGCCTCCGGTCACGTCTCGCCAGCAGACGTTGCCAAAAATCTCTACATGACCGGCGCGGTGGTCTT
>JASHNV010000006.1 GCA_030041455.1 Spirochaetia bacterium | reverse complement strand
CGGCGGTGGATGTTCTGGTACATCGGGTACTGCGAGTAGAGCGAGCGGTAGATCTTGTCGGTCTCCCGCTCGAGCGGCTTCACGATCTCGATGGTGTACACGTAGTTCGAGAGCTCCGAGAGGAAGGCCGACTGGTACCCGGAGCCGGTTCCGATCTCGAGGACCCGCATGTTCGGCAGGGGATCGAGCGCGTCGGTCATGCGCGCGACGATGTGCGGGCCCGAGATGGTCTGGCCGTAGCCGATCGGGATCGCCGTGTCGTCGTACGCCTTCGAGAGGTTGTACTTACGGACGAAATCCTCGCGGGGCGTCTCCAGGAACGCGATGAGCACCCTTCGGTGTCGAATGTCGCCCCTGCGGAGCGCGATCTGGGTGCGGTCCCACTTCTCGCTCAAGAACTTCTCGCTCTCCTTGGTATGAGCGAGCATCCACGCGATGTAGGCGCTCTTGCTGTCGAGCGACGGGAACTCGGTCTGGTCGGCGACGTTGTAGGCAAGGAGGCTCGAAGCCGCCGTCGATCGAGCGACCTCCGCGTCCCCTTCCGTCCCGGAGGCGGAGTCCGTCGCGACCTCGGTCTGAGACCCGCTCGTCGTCGCCTGGGCGAGCGCGGGGCCCACCGGCGCGATGCGCTCCCCGGCCTTCGCCGCCAAGAAGACGACGAAAAGCGCGGCCGCGAGAGCGCCGGCCGCAAGCGCGATCCAGGCGGGCCGCCCGCGGCCGGCCCCCGGGGTCCTTCCCGGGTAGCCGCAGATCGGGCAGCTATCCGATTCGTTGAGCTCGAGACGGCAGTTCGGACACCTCGGCATGGAAACATCTCCCCGGCACTCTTGACGGCTTCCGAATGAGCAGGCGAACAGAGAAGCTATGTGCCCATTTTTCAAGGACTCTAAATCTTGGAGGAAGGTTTTTCAAGGGGTGGACGGGAACCCCGGGCTCCCGCCCGCCCAGGGCGCTAGTACTGGTAGGAGCCGTCGACCGGAACGACTTGTCCCTGGATGCCCTTCGCGCGGATTCGCCGAATGAAGTCGTCCGGATCCGCCTTGATGACGTCCCACGTGTTGTAGTGCATGGGAATGACGAATCCCGGCTTCAGGAGCTCGGCCGCCCGAACCGCGTCCACGATCCCCATGGTGTAGTTATCGCCGATCGGCAGGAGCGCGACGTCGATCTTGTTCATCTCGCCGATCAGCTGCATGTCGAGGAACAGGCCGGTGTCCCCCGAGTGGTAGAGCGTCTTCCCGTCGACGGTGAGGAGGATGCCCGCGGGCTCCCCTCCGTACGTTCCGTCGTCGGTCACCGACCCGTGGTGCGCGATCGTGAGCTTCACCCGCCCGAAGGGAAAGCTGAACCCTCCGCCGATGTGGAGCGGATGCACCTTCGCCCCCTTCGAGCCGCAGTAGAGCGCAAGCTCGTTCGCGGCGATGACGGTCGCGTCGTTCGCCTTCGCGATCGCGATGGCGTCCCCGAGATGGTCCCCGTGGGCGTGGGACAGAAGAACGAAATCGACCTTGACGTCGCCGGCTTTCCTCGTCGCGACCGGGTTGCCGGTGAGGAAAGGATCGATGATGAACCGCGCGCTCGACGATTCCACGATGAACGCGGCGTGGCCGAGATAGGTAAGCTTGGGCATGTTCGACCTCCGTGAGATGCCGTTCGGCTCCTCGCCCGCTACCGCCTTCCGGAGCGCGCGGCAAGGTTCACCACGAGGCCGACGACGGCGCCGACGATGCCGCTGTACAGGATGTTGGTCCGAATCTGCGGAACGCCCTGAAAGGCGCTCAGGAGCGAGCTTCCCGCCTGCCTGAAGAGTCCGCCGCTTCTGATCCCGACGAGCCGGTCCAGGGGGACGAAGTTGCCGCCCGGATGGCCGAAGATGAAGTAGCCGACGATGAATCCGACGATGCCGAAAATGATGATGAAGCCGATCACGTTTCTCAGCACGGTGTCCTCCTTCAGGAGTGCGCACGGAGAAGTGTAATCGATAAACCGGCCGGTGTCATCTCCGAAAGCGCGCGCCGCGACGCCCGAAACCCCTCCTGCGTTGTTGTGCCCGCCGCGTCCGTGGTAGTATGAAGGCGGAGGCCACGATGTTCGATCTGCCCATAGCGAATCGGTCCGACGTCTATCCCGTCAAGCCGACAAAAATCATAGCGATGGGGCTCAACTACCGAGACCATATCGCGGAAAGCCATTCCGTGCTGGCGACGAAGGCCAAGCAGGAGGTTCCGTCCGAGCCGATCCTCTTCGCGAAGACGCCGAACGTCCTCATCGGCCCCGGGGAGGCGATCGTCATTCCGGCCTTCCTCGACGACTATCGGTTCGACGACGCGAAGACCGACTACGAGGCCGAGCTCGCCTTCTTCGTCCGGGACCGCTGCAAGAACGTTCCGGAAAGCGAGGCCTACGCGCACATCCTCGGCTTCACGTGCATGAACGACGTGAGCCAGCGCAATCTCCAGACCGGAGAGCGGGGCGGCTGGTTTCGGGGGAAGTCCCTCGACACCTTCGGCCCGATCGGCCCTCGCATCGTCCTCACCGAGGACCTCGCGGATCCGCAGAATCTCGCCATCGAGTGCCGCCTGAACGGAAAGGTGGTCCAGCAGTCGAACACCCGCCACATGATCTTCTCGATCCCCTTCATGTTCGCCTTCATCTCGCGGAACTTCACCCTCGAGGCCGGCGACCTCGTCACCACGGGAACTCCGAGCGGAGTCGGCCGAATCCGGCACGGCGACCGCGTCGACATCGAGATCGAGAAAATCGGAGTTCTCTCAAACCCCGTCGTCGAAGAGCGCCGCGCGATCGGCCGATGAGCGGCGCGGATCGCGCGACCGGCCCTGCCGTCAGGACCCTTCCCGGGAAACCGCTGCCCCTCGGTCCCGTCCTCGCCCCGGCGGGGACCCAGTTCGCGCTGTTCAGCCGCCACGCGACCCAGGTCTCGCTCGTTCTGTTCGACGGAGAGCGCGACACGACGCCGCGCGTCGAGATCCCGCTCGATCCGGCGCGCAACCGCACCGGCGACGTCTGGCACGTTTTCGTGGAAGGGATCGGCGCCGGGCAGCTCTACCTCTACCGCGTCGACGGCCCCTGGGACCCCGAGAGGGGGCACCGCTTCAACGCGAACATCCTCCTCCTCGACCCCTACGCGAAGGCGACCGCAGGCGAGTTCCCGAATCCCAAGGGCGTCGTCGTCGACGACGATTTCGACTGGGAAGGCGACCGCCCCCTCAACTACCCCCTGCGCTTCTCCGTCATCTACGAGACCCACGTGCGAGGCCTCACCATCGACCCCTCCGCGAAGGTGCGCCACCCGGGGACCTACCGGGGCGTGATCGAAAAGATTCCCTATTTGAAGAGCCTCGGGATCACCGCCCTCGAGCTGCTTCCGGTCCAGGAGTTCGACGAGCGCGAGCTGAAGACGGTCAACCCGCTCTCAGGCGAGAGGCTCACGAACTACTGGGGCTACAGCACGGTCTCCTTCTTCGCGCCCAAGCGCAGCTACGCGAGCTCCGAGGAGCGCGGCGGCCAGATCCGCGAGTTCAAGGAGATGGTGCGCTCCCTCCACCGCGAGGGCATCGAGGTCATCCTCGATATCGTTTTCAACCACACCGCCGAGGGGGGCGAGAGGGGCCCGACGTACTGCTTCCGAGGTCTCGACAACCGCATCTACTACATCCTCGGCGACGACAAGCGGACCTACCGAAACTATTCCGGCGTCGGCAATACTCTGAACTGCAACAACCCGATCGTGCGCGGCCTCATCGTCGACTGCCTGCACTACTGGGTCGTCGAGATGCACGTCGACGGCTTCCGCTTCGACCTCGGCTCGATCCTCGGCCGCGACCAGAAGGGACGCCTCATGGAGAATCCGCCCGTGCTCGAGCGCATCGCGGAAGACCCCATTCTGCGGAATACGAAGATCATCGCCGAGGCGTGGGACGCGGCGGGCGCCTACCAGGTAGGCTGGTTTCCCGGCGGACGCTGGGCGGAATGGAACGACCGGTTTCGCGACGACGTCCGGCGGTTCTGGCTCACCGCGGAGAGGGTCACCGCCAATTTCGCGACGCGCCTCACCGGGAGCTCGGATCTCTACCTGCGCGACGGGCGAAAACCGTTCCACAGCGTCAACTTCGTCACGTCGCACGACGGCTTCACCCTGAGCGACCTCGTGAGCTACGGCCGCAAGCACAACGAGGCGAACGGCGAGGGCGGTCGCGACGGTCTCGATCAGAACTTCAGCAACAACTACGGCGAGGAGGGCGAGACCGACGACCTCGAGATCCGCGCCGCGCGCGCTCGACAGATCAAGAACTTGATCGCGACGCTGCTCCTTTCCCTGGGAACTCCCATGTTCCTCGGCGGCGACGAGTTCGGACGGACTCAAGCCGGGAACAACAACGCCTATTGTCACGACGGCCCGCTTTCGTGGTACGACTGGAGCCTCGCGGACCGTAACCGCGACCTGGTTCGGTTTTTTAGCGCTCTCGTGGCGTTCAGGCGGCGCCATCCCGCCTTTCTGCGGCCGGAGTTCTACACCGGCAAGGAAAGCAAATACAACGCGATACCCGACGTCACCTGGTACGACGAGGAGGGCAGCGCGCCCGATTGGAACGCCATGGACAAACTCCTCGCGCTGCGCATCGACGGCAGCAGGGCGGAGGTCTACGCCGACCGCGACGACAACGATTTTTTCATGATGTTCAACGCGACCGCGCGCGACGTCGACTTCACGGTCTGCCCGGCGCCGGACGGCAAGCTCTGGTTCCGCGTCCTCGATACCGCCGCGGCGCCTCCCGGGGAGCTCCTCGACCTCGGCGACGAGGAGCTCCTCGCCGACCAGCGCGCGTATCCGGTGAAGGCGCGCTCGACGGTCCTCCTCCTCACCAAGGCGTTCGGAGAGCGAACGACGGACCCGCGCCCGAAGGGTGCCTAAACCCCCGATTCGCGCTATACTCTTCCTCTCGCTCCGGAGCCGGAGCGAGTCACAAAAGGGGTACGCAATGAAAAGGTTCTATCCGTTCCTCCTTCCGGGACTGCTCGCCGTCGTCTTCGCGGCCTGCGCTCCCGCCGTGCCGGTCGCGAAGGATACGGTGGTCACCATGAGCTACGTGGGCAAGACCACCGACGGGAACGTCTTCGATTCCACCGCGGGGAGGGCTCCCCTTACGGTCGTGATCGGCGAGGGGAACATTATCCCCGGTCTTGAGAAGGGCCTCATGGGCATGAGGGCGGGGGACAAGAAAACGATCGACGTAGCCGCCGCCGACGCGTACGGCCCGCGCCGCGACAATCTCGTCTTCGATGTCCCGAAGTCGAGCTTTCCCCCGGACCTCCAGCTGAAGGCGGGTCTCGAGGTGGTCAGCCAGACCCCGCAGGGGCCGCTCCCCGCGCGGATCGTCGAGATCGACAAGGATACCGTCAAGGTCGACTTCAACCATCCGCTCGCCGGCAAGGACCTGATCTTCGACGTACAGGTCCTCGACGTCCGGAAGGCGACCCCGGACGAGATCTCCGGGAAAGTTCAGCCCGCGCCGCCCCAGGCAAAGACCCCGAAGAGCAACTAAGCGGCCGCAGGCCCCGGGTAGCGGAGCAGCCCGAGCGCATTGGCCGCGACGGGGAGCGTGGCGCTCTCGTGGAGGACGACGGCCGCGCTCAGGTCGCTCGCGGAGAACCGCCCCGCCACTCGAGGATCCGACTCAGGAACTCGCGCGTCCGCGACGTCTGGGGGTGGGAGAATATATCGCCGGGCCGACCCGTCTCGACGACCATGCCCTTGTCGAGAACCGCCACCATGTCGGCTACGGTCGCGGCGAACTGCATTTCGTGTGTCGCTATGACCATCGTCATCCCGCCGTCCGCGAGCGATTTCATGACGTCCAGGACCTCGCCGACCATTTCCGGGTCAAGAGCGGAGGTCGGCTCGTCGAACAGCATGATTCTTGGCTTCATGACCACCGCCCGCGCCATTGCCACTCGTTGCTGCTGGCCCCCGGAGAGCTCGTTCGGCCGTCGATTCTCGTAGCCGGCTAATCCGACCTCCGCGAGTCCCCATTGTGCCCGCTCGACCGCCGCGTCGGTCCGCATTTTGAGGACGGTCCTCAGGCCTTCCATCACGTTCCCGAGAACGGTCATATGCGGAAAGAGCTCGAAATGCTGAAATACCATCCCCATGTCCCGGCGGACCCTCGCCAGGGGCATTTCCGTGCCGCCGACTTTGGCTCCGTGAAAAAAGACCTCGCCGCTCTCCGGAGGCGTGAGAAAATTCGCCGTTCGAAGCAGTGTGCTCTTGCCCGATCCGCTCGGACCGATCAGGCAGAGGACCTCGCCTTGGCCGACCGAGAGGCTCACGCCGTTGAGCGCCACGACGTCGCCCGAAAAGGTCTTCTTCACATCCCGCCACTCGAGAGCCATCGCCGGCGCACCGGCGTTCATATCCGTGTGCATTGCCAATCTTCCTTTCAGCCGGGCGTCTTACGCGGCCTTGACGTGTCGGTAGAGCCATTCGACGCCTTTTGCCTGGGGATATCCCAAAACGAGGTACCAGACGGCGAGAGCCGTGTAGATCGGCAGGCTCTGGTACGTCGCATTGCTGAGCGAAATAGACTTGAACGTCAACTCTCCGACGTTGATGAAGGCCAACACCGACGTGTTCTGAAAGAGCTGAATCCAGGTCGTGCCCAAGGGCGGCAGGATCCTCCGAACCGCCTGCGGGAGAAGCACGCGCGTGAACGCCTTCCACCTCGTCATCCCGAGGGCAAGGGCCGCTTCCCTCTGCCCGGGCGGAATGGATCCGAGCCCCGCCCTGAAGGTTTCCGCGTTGAAGGCGGAGACATGCAGAACGAAGCACACGTAGCCCGTCAGGAGAGCGGACATCCGCAATCCGATCAAGCTCGGAACGACGTAGTAGATCCAGAGCAGCTGCAGCAGGAGGGGAGTGCTTCGGAAAAGCTCGATCCAGGCTCCGGCCAAGACCGAGACGAATCGGCTCTTCTCCTGCGTACGCAGGACGGCCAGAGGCACTCCCACGACGAGCGAGGTCGCCATCGTGACGACGGTCATGAAAACCGTCGTCACGGCGCCGCTCGCGATATCGACGAAGAATCCTCCGACCCCGGCTATGTCAGCCAACACTTCATCGTTCCCCTATCCGACGCCTCGATTTTTCAACCGCGAGTAAATGTAGCTCCCTAGCCACCCTACCGGATACGCGACCGCGAGGTATACGACGAGCGTGAGGGTGAGGAGCGGAAACGGCTGGTAGGTCTCGGTCGAGACGATCTGCGACTGGCGAAGAAGCTCGGGAGCGGCGATCGCGCTCGCGAGCGCGCTCGAGAGGATCACGACGACGAAGGTCGACGCCAGCACCGGGATCATCCGAACGACGGCCTGCGGGAGCACGATTCGCCGCATGGCCTGCCAGGGGCTCATCCCGAGCGCGAGCCCGGCGAGGCGCTGCTCCGGGCGTACCGACTCGACGCCGGCGCGGACCGCTTCCGTCACGACCGCCGCCCACCAGATCGACAGGCCGCCGATCGCGGCGGCGATCGAGCCGATCTCATGGTGGATGAGGATCGGCACCGCGAAATACGCGTACAGAAGCACCACGAGGAGCGGCAGCGCCCGCATGACGTCGACGTATATCCCGATGACTTGCCTGGCGCCTCGGGGGGCCGTCACCCGCGCGATACCGAGGAGAACGCCGGCGAAGAGCGAAATCGCGAACGAAGAGAGCGATATCTCGATCGTCACGAGAAGCCCGCCGGCGAGGAACCGCCAGTGCGCGACGATAGACTCAAGTCCGCCCGTCATGGCTCGCTCGAGCGGCCGCTACTTTGAAGCGAGCTCGTCCTGCTCGAGCTCCGCGTCGAGGCGAGGCTGCATCGCCGACTCCATATCGCGCAGGAACGAGACGAACCCAGGATCGTTCTTGCCCACGCCCCACCCGACCTCCAGCGACTGGTACGTCGAGCCCTTGCAGCCGGCCGGGAAGGCGACGAGCGTCGGGTATTTACGCTGGAGCGCGGGCCATTCCACGACGTTGAAGACGATGAGGTCCGAGCGACCCGAGAGCAAGGTTTCGATGGGTACCCCCGATCCAGACCCGGTCACGCCGACCAGCTGAAGCTTCGGGAACTCTTTCGGCAGGTAGTTCTGCTGCGAACCGCCGACAAAGTACGCCATGGAAAGATTCGGATCGTTGAGCTGGTCCACCGTCGTGATCCCGTTCAGCTTCGCATTCGTGCTGAACCCGGCGAAGCAGTCGGCGGTCGTGGAATAGTTCACGAAATCGATGACTTTCAGACGCTCCGGCGTGTCGGCGAGCGGCGTAATGGAGACATCGATGATTCCCGTTTGAAGGTCGGCGACCTTTGTCTCCTGGCTGACGGGAACCGGCGTCAAGGCAACGCCGAGGCGTTGGGCGACGGCTTCGGCGAGAGTCCACGCCTCGCCGGAATACTGACCGTTGTCGTCTTCGAGCAGCCACGGCGGCAACGCCAGCACGCCGACGTTGAGCGCACCGCGCTTCTGGATAGCCTGGATTGTCGGGCTGTCAGGAACCGCAATATTGGGAACATTGGCCAAGGCGGGCACGTTCGCCGCCGGCTTGGTTTGACCGGTCTCCGTTGACCCGCCCGCGAAGCTCGCGCCCGCGACGGCGACTACCATTGTTAGGGCAAAGACCGGAATACGAATCGTCATATTTCCTCCCTGTGTTTGCCGCGGTTGGTCCTCGGCGGACCGCCGAGCGGCTGAGTATCGGACCGCGGCGTGCCAAAGACTCTCGTAAACGCATGGTGAACGGCCGCGCTGCGTCATTTCTTGAAAAATCGATCAGGACACTCGGTAACCAACGTGACGATCACCTCCCATGTCAGATGTCGTTCGACGACCTTTTCTATGCGGGCAGCCTGCTTTTTGGAGACGACCTCCAAGATTTCACGGTGCTGATCGATCACGCCGTGGCTCGTCGAGGGAAGACTGAGAACGCGCAGGCGATCGTAGTTGAAGTCAAGCTTGCAGATGATTTCCGTCCACACCGACTCCCTGCCGCAGCCCGCATACAGCATCCGGTGAAAATCGTTGTCCGCCGCAAGGAAGCGATCGAAGCTTTTCGCGCGGAACAGGCTCTCTTGATTCTCGATGTTCCGCGTCAGCAGCTCGTAGCCGTCCTTTGGGAAATCGACACACGCGGCGGCGAGCACCATTTTTTCGACCGCTATACGAACGAAACGGGCGTCTTGCGCCTGGCCGAGATCAATCCGGGATACGAGCGAGCCCTTCTGGGGAATTACCTCGAGGAGGCCGTCTTTCACCAGTCGGATGAAGGCCTCGCGGACCGGCGTGCGACTCACCTTCAGCGCGCTGGCGATTTCATTTTCGCTTACGGCGTCACCCGGATTGAGATGAAGCTGGATGATGTTGGCCCACAGGACGTCGTACACCCATTGATTGACCGGCTGCGCCTTGTGGCGTTCGACGAGATCGATCCGGAGGCCCGCTTCCATACTTGCATGGAAGATTGTACGGGACCTATTCCGTGGTGTCAATGGAAGCAATTGCGGACAAAGGCAATAAAATCATCGTAGCCATAGTCATCAAACCTAGAGTCGAATGGTAACTTCTCCCGGGCCTTCATCCTTGCGTGCCATCGTTTCGCCCGTTCACTCTGATTCCGCTATTCGACAGCGGGATCAGCGTCCCCAAACCTCGTATTCGGCATTCTTCCTGAAGCCAGGTCCGCATTCATGAATCTCCTTTTCGAGGATTCCGACAGCGGTACCCTTGCCGTCCCGACACCAAAAGTCCAGCATACCTTGCGGGAAGAAAAGAAATCGCTTGCGACCTCTCCCGCCTCACATGGCGAGGGCAGAAGGCACGTGCTCCACGGACGACTGAAGCCCTCCGACGGGAACGTAGGGTGAGGCAACCGGCCGCCTTCGGAAATCCTTTAGCTCTTGATCGCAAGAATATCGGTTCGGTGCGCCATGAGGGAGAGCCTCCCCCGCTCGACGCTTTCGCTCCGCTCGGCGTACCACGCCGCGAGCGCGAAGCGGTCGACCGAGGCATGCGCGAGGCCCTCCTCGTAGAGCGAGAGGAGGAGCGCGTTCACGAGGATCTCCTCGTCGCCGCCGTAGGCGCCGTTCCAGGGGAAGACCGACCAGTCCGAGCTTCCGTAGCCCGCAACGGCGAAACCCATGCCGGTGAGCTCGTCGTACAATGCTCGCCCGCTCCGGTCGCCTTCCGGCCGCGCGCCCCTCTCGCCGGGGTCCAAGGCGAGCACGGCCTCCTCGAGCTCGCGGTCCTCGAAAAAGGGCACGAGCTCCACCGCCCCGCTCGCGTTGAGAGTCGAGTAGAAGAATCCCCCCTTTGCGAGGAGCCTTCCGACGAGATCGAGCGACGGGCCCCGCGGCACCGCGTCGAAGAACGCCCGGGAGGTGATGCCGTCGAAGGCGATCCCTTCGAGCGAATCGAGCAGGCCGCGGTTGAAGAGATCGCCGGGCGGGAAACGGATCTCCACCGACCGCTCCGGTTTCGTTCCGGCGACGACCTGATCGCCGCTCCGCACGGCGAAGCCCGCCGAGCGAAGGAGGTCGAGCGATTCCCGCCGCGCCTGATCGAGGAGATCCTTGTCGGAGTCGATTCCGTAGATCGTCACCTTGCGAGCCGAGCTCTCCTTCACGATCCAGGCGATCATGGAGCTCGACCCGCTGCCGATGTCGAGAATGACCGGCTCCCGAATCCCCCTGAGGAGCGACGCGAACCGCGCGAAGGTCCTCGGATCGAGGCTCTCGTCGTCGACGGCGATCCTAGCCCTGATGTACTCGCGAAGATTCCCGTTCCTGCGCACGTTCACGTCCACAAACAATGGGGAACCGGAAAGGTTTCCTCCCTCGTCCGGGCGGACGAGGGAAGCTCCGAGCGCCCGGGATCCGCATCCGGCGCCTCACGGGTGGATCTTCTCCCCCTTTTCGAGCATCTGGACGAAGGCGAGGAGCCTCTTTTCCCGCGTCTCGGGTGTCTTCGCGGTATGGAGCCTGAAGAGAATGGCGTACCGGTTCGCGCTGTCGAGGGAGGCGAAGAAATCCCTCGCCTTCGGCCTGCGCTCGATCTCGCTCAGGAGGTCCGCCGGCACGACGGCCTCTTTCTGGGATTCGTAGGCGGCCTCCCAGCGTCCGTCGCGCTTCGCCCGCTCGACCTCGGCGAGCCCCGAGGGCTTCATCTTCCCGCTCTCTATGAGCGCGACGGCTTTTTCCCGATTTCTTCGCGACCAGATGCTTTTCGCTCCCCTCGGCGTGAACTTCTGGAGCCACCACGACGAGTCGAAGGCGTCCTTCCGGCCGTCGATCCATCCGTAGCAGAGCGCCTCCTCGACCGCCTCCTCGTAGGTCACCGAGGCGATGCCCGACCCCTTCTTCGAAAGCTTCAGCTGAACTCCCGGGGCGCTCGCGTGGTGCTTCCCGAGCCACGCCGCCCAAGCGCGGCGCGTCGCGAACGGGAGAATCGGGAGCTCCCGCGGAGCGCGATTCGGTTCGTCCCTCACGATGTTTCTCCTTAGCCACACCGGCCTCGTTCTCCGGGCTCGAGGCCCGTTTCGGGCGCGAAGGCGGCTCGCCGTCCGACCGCCTCGTTCACGATCCTTCGCGCTCTCGCCGTCGTCGGTGCGGTCGACCCGTCATACCGGTTTCGGCCCCCTCCTCCGCGCACTCGATGCCCCGTCCCTTCGGCGGAAAGCCCCTCAATCCGATGCGGCCTTCGACCTTGACAAAGTCGGTCCATATTAGTAATATATATCTTACTAACGTCGTAAAGTATGCAAGAGAGGGAACAGCACGCCGCCGTCGCGCCGTTTCCTCACGGCATACCGGTAAAAAAGTGCACCAGGTAATAAAGTAAGAACATCTAACAAAGTCGGGACTTTCAGCAATGAAAGTTTTCAGGCAGGAAGAATCGGGTTGTTTCCTAGCTTCCCACTTTTTCCTGCCTCTTTTTTTGTCCGCGGGGCAGGCGACTCCCGGAAGCGCCTCCTTGAGATCGCGCCGTCAGCCAGGCTTCCATTCTCGCCTGAAACTCGCTATCATGCTCTCGAGCCGCGCGGTCGGCTCGACGAGGTAATCATGGCACAAGGAAGTTCCGCGGTAGCGGCGAATATCAAGAAGCTCGCGCTCGAGGGCATCGACCTCTCGCGGGGACGGATCGTCTCCCGAAAGGACCCCTTCTGGCAGAAGCTGCGCGCCGTCGGCACCGAGCTGTGGCTCGACACCGGCGACATCGACGAGGCGTCGAAGGCGTGGTCCGACGAGATGACCGCGCTCACGACGAACAACACCCTCCTCAACAAGGAGGTTCAAAAGGGAATCTACGACTCCTTCATCAAGGAGGCGAACGGGGCTCTCGGCGACATGCCGCTTTCGGAGCGCATCGTGGAGATCGCCTTCATCCTCAACGCCCGCCACGGGCTCCGGATCGCGCAGAAGTTCGGCAGCAAGGTGAGCGTGGAGCTCCACACCGATCTCGCCGACGACGTCGACGGAATCGTGCGGTACGGCAAGCGCTTCTTCGAGATCTGCCCCGACCACTTCATCATCAAGGTCCCTCTCACCGCGTCGGGGCTCCTCGGCGCCCGCCGGCTCCGAGAGGCCGGCATCCCGATCAACTTCACGCTCGAGTTCTCGGCCCGCCAGAACGCGCTCGTGACGCTCGTCGCGAAGCCGAACTACGTGAACGTCTTCCTCGGCCGCCTGAACGCCTACGTCGCGGACAACAAGCTCGGCTCGGGAGAGCTGGTCGGCGAGAAGGTCACCATCGCGAGCCAGCTCGCCGTGCGCAAGCTCTCGGCGGGCCGCGCCGAGCCGACGAGGCAGATCGCCGCGAGCCTTCGGGGCGCTGACCAGCTTGAGACGCTCGCGGGCGTCGACGTCTACACGATGCCTACCAAGGTCGCCGAGGAGGGCCACGCCACCCTTTCGGGCAACTTCCGCTCCCGCCTCGCGGAGAACTACCCCGTCTCCCTCGGCGCCGGGGTGAAGGAGGCCGACGTCCGCCTCGAGAAGGTGTGGGAGGTCTCCGAGCAGGTCGTGGAGCTCGGCCGGAGCCTCGACCGGGAGCCGCCGAGCGACGGACCCGCGCTCGCGGCGCGCGCCCGGCAGGCGGGGCTCGGCGACATGTTCCCGGAGCTATCGAGCGACGAGCGCGCCCACATCGCCTCCGACGGCAAGATTCCGCGGCACGATCGCTGGGCGGAGCGCGTCAAGCGGGGCGAGCTCGCGGTCGACACGCTGCTCAACCTCGCGGGGCTCGCCTCCTTCACCGAGGATCAGGCCAAACTTGACGGCCGCATCCGGAGCTTGATAGCCTAGGGGGCGATGAAAAACCCCGCCAAAGAGATCATCTCGAGCCTTTCAGGCGAATGGCACAAGCTGAAGCACGGCAATCCCATCCCCGGCTACTACCCGCAGACCGGAGCCGAGACCGTGCTCGTCCGGGGGACCTCCGAGGTCCACGGGGGCCTCGTGGTCACGAACTACGAGGTCGTCGTGACCGACCGCGGACAGGTGGTCGGCCGGTACGTGGTCCGCGCCGAGGAGAGCGCCGCCCGCATCCGCTCGAGCGCGGGCGACTAGCGGAAGGCGTTTTTGCTTCATTTTTCCGGAATCATGGGGTATCCTGACTGCATCTTTCCATGTTGAAGGGAGGCTCCCGGGTCATGGATGCGGAAAATACTGGGGTCCGGCTGTACGGCTATCGATGGGTCGTTCTCGTCGTTTTCGCGCTCATCAACCTGATCGTCCAGCTTCAATGGCTGACCTTCGCGCCGGTCGAGGAGATCGCGAAGGGAGTCTACCACGCCTCGACGCTTCAGATCGACATGCTGTCCCTCATTTACATGTTCGCCTTCGTGGTCTTCTCCATTCCCGCGTCGTACGTCATCGACACCTACGGCGTGCGCGTCGGGCTCGGCGTCGGCGCGGTCCTCGTCGGGGCGTGCAGCGTTCTGAAGGGCGTCTACGCGGAACGCTACGGAATCGTCTTCGCGGCGCAGCTCGGGCTCGCGATCGCGCAGCCGTTCGTCATGAACGCGACGACGAAGATCACCATGCGCTGGTTTCCGATCAAGGAGCGCGCGACCGCGGCGGGAATCGTCTCGCTCGGAATCTTCTTCGGGATCGTCGTCGCGGAGATCTTCACGCCGATTCTCGTCACCGCGCTCGGAAACAACACGGACCTCCGGGCCACCTTTCTCATCTACGGCGCGTTCTCCCTCGTCTCCGCGCTCCTCACGCTCTTCCTCGTGCCGGAGCGGCCGGCGAGCCCGCCCTCGCTCGCCGACCAGGACGAGCGGTTCAAGGTTTGGGAGGGGCTGAAGCACATCTTCGCCGAGCGCAGCATGGTCGTCCTCATCGTGCTCTTCTTCGTCGAGTTCGGCATGTTCAACGCGATCAGCACGGTCATCGACCAGATCGGAAGCATGAAGGGCCTCGACTCCGATCAGGCGGGGCTCGTCGGCGGCCTCATCATCATCGGCGGGATCGTCGGCGCGATGATCATTCCGATCGTCTCCGACCGCATCAGGAAGCGCAAGCCCTTCATCGTGCTCGCCGTCGTCGGCGCGCTCCCCGGCCTCGTCGGCCTGACGGTCTTCCGCGACTACACCCTCGTGCTGATCTCGGCCCTCGTGCTCGGCTTCTTCATGGTGAGCGCGATGCCGATCGGGTTCCAGTACAGCGCCGAGATCGCCTATCCGGCGCCGGAGTCCTCCTCCCAGGGCATAACGATCCTCGCGGGGAACCTCTCCGGCATTCTTTTCATCTTCGGCATGGACGCGGTGGGCGTCACCCCCTTCATGATCGCGTTCATCGTGATGATCGTCGTATGCGCCTTCCTCACCACCCTTATGAAGGAGTCGCCGATGATCCTCACCGAGGCGGCCGCGTAGAGGCGCGGCCGCCCGCCAACACGGGAGCGGACATGAAGGTGCCAAGCCGCGAGGAGGCCTGGGCGCTCGTGCGCGAGTACATCTCAAGCGAGAATCTCCTGAAGCACGTCCTCGCCGTCGAGGGGGTCATGCGCCACTTCGCCCGCAAGGCCGGCGAGGACGAGGAGAAGTGGGGCGTCGTGGGCCTCGCCCACGATCTCGACTACGAGCGCTACCCCGACCAGCACTGCGCCATGACCGAGAAAATCCTCGCGGAGCGCGGGTGGCCCGACGAGTACATCCGGGCGATCGCGAGCCACGGCTGGGGGATCTGCACGAACGTCGAGCCCGTCACCCTCCTCGAGCGGACGCTCTACACGGTCGACGAGCTCACCGGTCTCGTCACGGCGACGGCGCTCCTGCGGCCGTCGCGAAGCGTCCTCGACACCGAGGTCGGCTCCGTCATGAAGAAGTGGAAGCAGCCGCGCTTCGCGGCCGGCGTCAACCGCGAAGTCATCGAGCGGGGCGCCCGAATGCTCGGCGTCGAGATCCCGCTCGTCGTCGCCGACACGATCGAGGGCATGAGAGAGGTCGCCTCCTCCATCGGCCTCTCAGGCGGCGGCGCGCCGGCCCCTCTCGGCGAATAGCCGGGATCGCTTCGAGATGGCGAAAGAGTCGAGCCGCCGGGAGAAAAGCGGCGCCGGGTTGGCGCGCTGCGACTGGGCGGTCTCCTCGGGGAGCGATCTCTACCGCGAGTATCACGACACCGAGTGGGGCGTCCCGGTGCACGACGACGACCGGCACTTCGCCTTTCTCACGCTCGAAGGCGCGCAGGCGGGCCTGAGCTGGCTCACCGTCTTGAAAAAGCGGGACAATTACTACCGCGCCTTCGACGGCCTGCGTCCGGAGCGGGTCGCCCGCTACAACGCCGCGAAGATCGAGCGGCTCCTCGCCGACCCCGGGATCGTCCGCAACCGGCTCAAGGTCGAATCGACGGTCTCGAACGCCCGCGCCTTTCTCGAGGTCAAGGAGGAGTTCGGGAGCTTCGACCGCTACATCTGGGACTTCGTCCAAGGCAGGCCCGTCAAGAACCGCTGGAAGTCGATCGCCCAGGTGCCGCCGAGAAGCGAGCTCTCGGACCGGGTGAGCGCCGACCTCAAGAGGCGCGGCTTCCGGTTCGTCGGCACGACGATCGTCTACGCCCACCTCCAGGCCTGCGGTCTCGTGAACGACCATATCGTCGGCTGCTTCCGGCGCTCCCAAGTCGGCTGACCATGGCGATCTTTTCGGCCGATTACGCGATCCACACCTACGAGGCCGACAGCCGAGGCGCGGCGCAGCCGACCGCCCTCTTCCGATTCCTCCTCGACGCGGCGTCCGCCCACGCCGACTCCCTCGGATTCGGCTACCAGGACATGAGGGAGCGGCGCTACGCGTGGATGCTGTCGCGCTTCCTCCTGCGGGTCGACCGTTACCCGCGCTGGCGCGAGACGCTCACCGTGCGGACCTGGCCCTCGGGGACGGAGCGGCTCTTCGCCCTGCGCGACTTCGACGTGCGCGACGGCGAGGGAGCCGAGATCGCTCGAGCGACGAGCAGTTGGATCGCGATCGACACCGAGCGGCGCGCCCCCGAGCGGATCGAGAGGCTCGAGCTCGACCCGGCGCACTTCGTCGAGCGCCGCGTTTTCGACCGATCCGCGGACAGGGTGCCCGCGCTCTCGGTCGCGGAGCTCCGTCTCGCCGCGTTCGCCCGCTACGGCGACATCGATCTCAACCGTCACGTGACGAGCGCGCGCTACCTCCAGTGGTGCATCGACTGCCTTCCGCCCGAGACCTCGGGCCTTCGCGAGCTCCGGGAGTTCGAGGCGAACTTCCTCGCCGAGGGAAGGGAAGGGGACAGTCTCTCGGTCGAGGCGTCGGCCGAGAAACCCCTTGATCGAGACGGCGCCGAGCGCTACCTTCACCGCGTAGTCCGGACCGAGGACGGAGCCGAGCTCCTGCGCGCCCGCACGATCTGGGAGCGGTCGGGGTAGCCGCAGTCCGCGTAGCTCGACGAGGTCTCGGACCGGTCGCGAGGATAGCACGTGCACGTTTTCCCGGAAATCCACGAGCGCCTTCCGCGGGAGGCGCCCGGGAGCCCCGCCTCGACGCTGAAGGCTCTCGCGATGGCGGGCGAGCTGCCCCGCGCGCCCCGGATCCTCGACGTCGGATGCGGGCCCGGCGCCCAGACGCTCGACCTCGCGAAGGCGACCAGGGGCCATGTCGTCGCCGTCGACATCCACCAGCCGTTTCTCGACCGGCTCTCCCGGAGCGCCGAATCGCAGGGGCTCGGCGGCCGTATCGAGGTCCGAAACGAGTCCATGTTCACCATGGATTTCCCCGACGCCTCCTTCGACCTCCTCTGGTCGGAGGGCTCGCTCTACGTCATCGGCTTCGAGGAGGGGCTCCAAGGGTGGCGCCGGTTCCTCAAGGAGGACGCCCGCATCGGCGTGAGCGAGCTCTGCTGGACCAGGCCGAGCCCGCCTGAGGAGGCCCGCGAGTTCTGGGAGGAGCGGTATCCCGGGATCCGTCCGGTCGACGAGGCCCTCACGATCGTCCGCCGCCTCGACTACGTCCTCCTCGGCCATTTCGCGCTCCCCGAGAGCGACTGGTGGGACGGCTACTACGGCCCCCTCGAGAAGCGCATCCTCGAGCTCCGGGAGAGGCACGCGCACGACCGGGACGCGCTCGATGAGCTCGACGGGGAGGAACGGGAGATCAGGATGGTCAGGAAGTACCCCGGAGTCGTCGGCTACGAGTTCTACGTTCTCCGCAATTGACGCACCCCCCTGTCCCGCCATTGCACACGGGGAGACGAACTCGCTATGATTCCGGCGACTCACCCGACCGCTTGAATCCCGAACGCGTCGCGCAACAGAGCATTTCGGGGGGAGGTTTGCAATGCACAAGGTTGTCTTGATCCGGCACGGCGAGAGCGAGTGGAACAAGGAGAACAAGTTCACCGGCTGGACCGACGTGGATCTGTCGACCAAAGGCGTCGAGGAGGCGCGCCGCGGCGGGAAAAGCCTCAAGGAGGCCGGTTTCCTCTTCGATGTGGCGTACACGTCGGTGCTGAAGAGGGCGGTGAGGACGCTCAATTTCGTTCTCGACGAGCTCGACCTGCAGTGGATCCCCGTTCGCAAGGAATGGCGCCTGAACGAGCGGCACTACGGCGCGCTCCAGGGTCTCAACAAGGCGGAGACCGCCGCCAAGTACGGCGAAGAGCAGGTGCACGTCTGGCGGCGGAGCTACGACACCCCGCCTCCGGCGCTCTCGCCGGACGACGAGCGCTATCCGGGGCGAGATCCCCGCTACGCGCTTCTCTCGCGCAGGGAGCTCCCGCTCACCGAGTGCCTCAAGGACACGGTCGCCCGCTTCCTTCCCCTGTGGCACAAGGCGATCGCACCCGACATCAAGAGGGGCAAGCGCGTGATTATCGCCGCCCACGGCAACTCGCTCCGCGCGCTCGTGAAGTATCTCGACAACATCGGCGACGCCGAGATCGTGGACCTCAATATTCCGACCGGCATACCGCTCGTCTACGAGCTCGACGACCGGCTGAAGGCGGTTCGGCACCACTATCTCGGCGACGAAGAGGCGGTGAAAAAGGCGATGAACCTGGTCGCCAACCAGGGCAAGGCAAAATAGGCAAAGGAGCATGTCCATGAACGCGAAACTGAGTCAATTGCTAGGAAAAGAGGGGGAGTCCCTCCTGACCCACAAGGCGAAGGTGGCGAAGAGCACGCTGCACCTCCCGGGGCCGGACTTCGTGGAGCGCATTTTCGTCCAATCGGACCGAAGCCCGCAGGTCCTGAGAAACCTACAGGGCATTTTCGACCACGGACGGCTCTCCGGAAGCGGCTACATCTCCATCCTGCCGGTCGATCAGGGAATCGAGCACAGCGCGGGCGCGTCGTTCGCGCCGAACCCGGAGTACTTCGACCCCGAGAACATCGTGAAGCTCGCGATCGAGGGAGGATGCAACGCCGTGGCGTCGACCCTCGGAGTGCTCGGAATCGTGGCGCGCCGCTACGCGCACCGCATCCCGTTCATCGTCAAGCTCAACCACAACGAGTTCCTGAGCTATCCGAACAAGTACGACCAGATCATGTTCGCGAGCGTCGATCAGGCCTTCGACATGGGGGCGGTCGCGGTCGGGGCGACGATCTACTATGGCTCCGAGGAAAGCACGCGGCAGATCCAGGAGGTCACCGAGGCCTTCGAGTACGCGCACGAGCTCGGCCTCGTGACCGTGCTGTGGGCCTACCTCCGCAACGCGGCGTTCAAGGTCGGCGACGTCGACTACCACACGTCCGCGGACCTGACCGGCCAGGCGAACCACCTCGCGGCGACCATCGAGGCGGACATCGTGAAGCAGAAGCAACCGACGAACAACGGCGGCTACAAGGCGGTCAAGTTCGGCAAGACGAGCGAGAAGGTCTACACCGATCTCACGACCGACCATCCGATCGACCTCACCCGGTACCAGGTGCTCAATTGCTACAGCGGACGCGCGGGCCTCATCAACTCAGGCGGCGCCTCCTCGGGCGAGGGCGATCTTGCCGAGGCCGTGAGGACCGCGGTCATCAACAAGCGCGCGGGCGGCATGGGCCTCATATCGGGCAGGAAGGCCTTCCAGCGGCCCATGAAGGACGGAGCCGCGCTCCTCATGACGATCCAGGACGTCTACCTCGACAAAGACATTACGGTCGCGTGAGCTAGAGAGGTCCCGACCCTCGGGCCCCGGCTTCGGGCGCCCGAGGGCTCGTCGTCGCCTCCTCCCAATCTCCGGAAAGCGCCTATTCGAGCATCCGCAGAACCGAGAGAACGAGCTCCGCGGTCAGGCCCCAAATGACCTCGCCTGCATACCGGTACGCGGAGACCGCGTGAAAGCCGCCGTCCCACGCCTTCCAATAGTGGCGCGGGAGGCCGAGCTCCTCCGCGGGGAACGTGACGCGCACGGTCCCCTGCTCGTCGACGTACGACGGCTGCATCTCGAGACGAATGCGATACTGGGCGGGTTTCGCACCGGCAAAAAACGATACCGGGACGAGCAGCGTCCGCTCGACCTCGTCGGGATTCGGCGAGAGGGCCGCGGGGTCGTCGGTACCGATCGTGCCGATGAACGCGCTCACGCGGGCGCCCCAGTGGGTGAAGACCGATTCGGTCTGGCCGAGGACCGAAAGGAGCGCGCGGTCGACCCCGAGCTCCTCCACGGTCTCCCTGAGCGCCGCGGCCTCGCGGCTCTCGTCGACGTCGGGCTCGAAGCGGCCTCCGGGAAAACCGATCTCTCCGCCCTGGCGTATCCCCGCCGCTCTCTTCTCGAAGAGGAGACAGTACTCGCCCCTCGAGAGCACGAACGGAATGAATACGACGTAATCGACGTACCGACCGCCGAAGCCGATCCCCGGTTGGGCGGGGATTCGCGAGACCAGACGCCGGAAATCCGCTTCCTTCATGGGACAGTCACCGGGCGAGTCACAGTAGCCTCGCCGCCTGCGGCAGTCAAGGCTGAAACGGGTCGCAAGGGGGACTCCGAACGTCCCCCGGT
>JASHNV010000070.1 GCA_030041455.1 Spirochaetia bacterium | reverse complement strand
TCTCACCAACGCATGATCGGGGTTCTCACCGCCGACCTTACGGATGCCTATCAGGCGGCCGTTCTCCGCGGAATCGAGTCGAGCGCGATCGAAAAGGAGGCGGGCGTCGTCTGCTTCTTCGGGTCGCGCATCGACTCGCCGGTGGTCACCGAGGCGACGGCGAACATCGCCCACCGGATCGCCGACCGCCGGAACGTCGACGGCTTGATCGTCATATCGACCGCGATCGCGACGTTCCTCAGCGCCGAGCGGGTGCGGGAGTTCTTCGCCGAGCGACGCCCCCTTCCGCAGGTCTCCGTCGGCGTGCGGGTGCCGGGCCTGCCGAGCGTCACCGTGGACGGCTCCGACGGCGTCGCCGCCGTGGTGCGGCATCTGATCAAGGATCACGGCCGCAGGCGCTTTGCGCTCATCGGCGGTCCGCCCGGCCACGCCGAGGCCGAAGATCGAAAGCGCGCCTTTCTCTCGACGCTCGGCGAGGCGGCGCTCGATCTCGACCCCCGGCTCTGCTGCTCGGGAACCTTCGTGCAAGAGGCGGGGGTCGAGGCGGTCAAGAGGCTTCTCTCGGGCGGCGTGCCCTTCGACGCCCTCGTGTGCATGAACGATCGCATGGCGATCGCCGCGGCGGAGACGCTCATGCGCTCGGGGGTCAAGGTTCCCGACGACGTGGCGGTCGTCGGCTTCGACGGCATCGAGGAAGGCAGGAGCATCACGCCCCCGCTCACGACGGTGGAGCAGCCGCTTCACGAGCTCGGCGTCTCGGCGGTCGAGATGCTGTGGACGGTTCTCGACGGCTCGACTCCCGTGGATCGGGTCCTTACCTGCTCGGTGATCCTGCGAGAGTCGTGCGGCTGCCTGCCGAAGCGCAACTACAGGGCTCGGCTTACCGAGCCTCCGCGCGAAGCGAGCGATACGGAGCGCGCCTCGATCGCGGAGCTGTCCGATCGGGTTCGAGCGGGGAACACGGAAGGATTCATCGCCGGCCTGAACTCGGCGCTCGCCACGACGGCGGTCGCGGGTCGGGATCTCGCGCGTTGGAACGACTATCTCTCGGTCATCCGCCATGCGTCGGGCGGGGGGGCGGCCCGCTCGGAGGTCGAGCTCTTCGAGTTCGCGCGCGTCCTCGTCGGGGAGACCATCAACCGGCTCCAGGCGGCCCGAAGGATCGCCGCCGAGAAGCGCTCCGCGACCCTTCGCTCGATCAGCGCCTCCCTCGCGGGCGCCTTCGAGCTGCCGCTCCTGCTCGAGCGCCTCGAGGCGGGCTTGTCGCGGCTCGGGATCAGCGGGGGGTACCTCGCCCTTTTCGAGGGTTTCGGCAGCAGGGAATCCGTCCCGGAATGGTCGCGACTCGTCTTCGCGCCCGGCGGGCGACGGCCGGCGGTTCAGGACCGCTCGACTCCTGCCGTCGGGGGCCGATGCGGCGTGGAGGAGCGGTCACTGGGTTCTTGAGCCGCTCGTCTTCCAGGACCAGGCGCTCGGCTACATCATGCTGCCCGCCCGCGTCGACGATCAGCGCGTCTACGATACCCTCGGCGAGCAGGTGGCGAGCGCGCTCAAGGGGGCGCTCCTCCTCGACCAGGTCCGGGGCCACGAGCGGCGTCTCGAGGTCGAGGTAGCCCGCCGCACCGCCGAGCTCACCCGGGCAAACCGGGATCTCACGCAGGAAATCGACCGGCGCGTGCACCTCGAGCAGGAGGTCGTCGAGATCTCGAACCGCACGATGCAGCGGATCGGCCAGGACATTCACGACGACCTGTGCCAGCACCTCGCCGGGATCGCGATGCTCGGCTCGGTGGTGCGCGCCGCGCTTTCGACCGACAGCCAGCCGCTCGCCTCCTCCGTGGACCGGATCAACGATCTCCTCGCGGACTCGATCGTGCGGGCGAAGCAGATCGCGCGCGGCCTCGTGCCGACCGGGCTTGAGGCGCGGGGGCTCGCCGCGGCGGTCGAGGCGCTCGTCGAGTCGGCGCGAAGGAGCTATCGGGTGTCGATCGACTTCCGCGCGTCGCCTGAGTTTCTGCTTCCGGACACCGAGCGCGCGCTTCAGGTCTATCGCATCGTGCAGGAGGCGCTGTCGAACGCGCTCAAGCACTCAGGCTCGGAGCGGGTGGAGGTGCAGCTGTACAACGAGGCCGTCGCCTCGCGTCGCTCCCGGCCGGTCCTCGTCGCGGAGGTCACCGATTTCGGCGCCGGGCTCCCGCAGGTGATTCCCGAGGAGGGCATGGGCCTTCGGATCATGCGCTACCGGGCGGAGAAGGCGCAGGCGGAGCTCCGCATCGAGCGGCTCGACCCCGGGACGAGGATATCCTGCCGGCTCGAGCGGGCAGCGAGGGACAACTGATGGGCAGGCGCGTCACCTTTCTCGTCGTAGACGATCATCCGGTCTTCAGGCAGGGGCTCGTCGCGCTCGTGAAGAGCGATGAGCGCTACGAGGTGTCCGCGGAGGCCGGGACGGCGACCGAGGCGATCGAGGCGCTCGCGCTTTCCGTGCCCGACATCGCGCTCGTGGACATCTCGCTCGTCGGCCAGAGCGGGCTCGATTTGGTGAGAACCGTCAACACCACCTATCCGCAGGTTCTCGTGCTCATCATCTCGATGCACGACGAGGTCGTGTACGCCGAGCGCGCGCTGCGTGCGGGCGCCCGCGGCTACGTGATGAAGCAGGAGGCCGCCTCGGTGATGCTCGACGCGATCAAGACGGTTCTTTCGGGGAAAATCTACGTTTCGTCGGCGATGCGCGACCGGCTCATCGATACGATGTTCAGCGGCGCGGGCGCAAGCGAAGCGCCGTCGGTGGAGCGGCTGAGCGATCGCGAGCTCGAGGTTCTCGAGCTCATCGGACAGGGCTTCGGAACGGCGGACGTCGCCGGCGTGCTCAACCTCTCGGTAAAGACCGTCAACACCTACCGCGATCACATCAAGGAAAAGCTCAGGATCGAAGGCGCCGGCGAGCTCAGGCGCTTCGCCTTCAGCTGGGTGCGGAGCAGGGATAGGTAAACCTACCTATGCCCTAAACCGTGAATTGTCCGATTCTCACCGACCCCAAGGCAGCCTATCCTTGGGCGGGACGAGAGAGTACGTGAAAATCCGCTCACTTTCCGCACCCAATACTACAGAGGAGGATCTGCATGAAAAGGTACGTAGCAATCGCGGCGGTATGCGTCGCGGGTTTCCTGTTCGCGGCCTGCTCCGCGGGCTCTACCGGACCTGCAAAGGTTTCGTTTTGGCACATTGATGTGCAGCACAAGGACTTCTGGCAGGGCCTCGCCAACAAGTATACGGCGGCGCACCCCAACGTCACGATCACGATAACGGTGCTCGACAACGAGGCCTTCAAGGCGAAGGCCGCGACGGTCATGCAGTCGGGCAACCCGCCTGATCTCTTCCAGAGCTGGGGCGGCGGCGTGATGGCCGAGTACGCGTCGGCGGGACTTCTCCGCGACATCACGAAATGGGTGAAGGGGACCGACTGGGGCAAGACGATGGCGCCGGGCGTCATCGCCGTGTACTCGTACAAGGGCAAGCAGTACGGCATGCCGTACGACATGGGCGCGGTCACCTTCTGGTACAACAAGGACATGCTCGCGAAGGCTGGCTACACCTCCTTCCCGAACACCTGGGACGATTTCGTCGCCATGCTGACCAAGCTCAAGTCCACCGGCGTGACGCCCGTTGCGCTGTCGGAAGGCGACAAGTGGCCGGGTATGTTCTGGTGGGCCTACCTCGCGATGCGGATCGGCGGCGAGCCGGCGTTCGACAACATCCTGAGCGGGCAGGGCAAGTTCACCGATCCGCCCTTCATCCAGGCCGGGCAGAAGCTCGTGCAGCTCAGCGGGCTCAAAGTGTTCGAGGACGGCTTCCTCGGAGCGAAGCAGGCTGACGGCGCGGCTCTCGTCGGCAACGCCAAGGCCGCGATGGAGCTCATGGGACAGTGGGGTCCGAGCGTCGAGGCCTCGAGCGCGGTCAACAAGGTGGGCATCGGCGCGAGCCTCGACACCGCGCCCTTCCCGACGGTCGCGGGCGGAGCCGGCGCGGGAACCGACGTTCTCGGCGGCGGCAACGGCTTCGCGGTGGGAAAGAACGCGCCGGACGCGGCGGTCGACTTCCTGAAGTTCGTGACCTCCGTGGACAACAACTCCACGCTCGCGGCGACCGGCTCGATCGTCCCGACCGCCATCGGAGCCGATGCGGCGATCACCGATCCGCTCATGAAGGCGGTGAAGGGCATCGTCGACAAGGCCGGTTACTTCCAGCTCTACCTCGACCAGTTCTATACGCCCGCGGTCGGCGGCGCGATCAACGACGCGGTCCAGCAGATCTTCGCGGGAACGCAGACGCCGGACCAGGCGGCGGCCGCCATCCAGGCAGCCTACGACGCGAACAAGTAGACCGAGAGACTGTTCCCGAAGAAAAAATCTACGCCCCGGGCCTTGAGCCCGGGGCTTCTGTTCGGCCTACGGCCGGCCACGCGAGGAATATGACTAAGCAAATCAGCGCGGGCTTTCGGAAGAAGAGAAGGGCTACCTTCTTCCTGCTTCTCCTGCTCATCGGGCCGGTTTTTGTCGTGTTCACGGTCTTCGTGATCCTGCCGGTCTTCCAGGCCGCCGCCTATAGCCTCTACCGGTGGAACGGTCTCGGTCCGCCCACCGACTTCCGCGGCTTGCAGAACTTCGTGGTTCTGGTCAAGGACACGATTTTCCAGAAGGCATTGACCCACAATATCCTGATCGTGGTCTTCTCGCTCGTGGTCGAGCTTCCTATCGCGCTCAGCCTCGCGATCATCGTCGGAAGGGGCAGGCTCAAGCTCGCGGTTTTTTTCAGAACCTTTTTCTTCCTGCCGTTCGTCCTGTCGGAGGTCATTACCGGCGTGTTGTGGCAGTTCATCTACCAGCCTCAGTACGGCCTTATCAACTCCCTGGTAAAGACCTTCTCGCCCGCGAGCCACGTGATCGCGCCGCTCGGAGACCCGAGCACGGTGTTCTGGGCGATTCTCATCGTGATCATCTGGAAGTACTTCGGCCTCCACATGACGATTTACATCGCGGGGCTCCAAGGGATCCCCTCCGAGCTCGAGGAGGCGGCTCGGATCGACGGCGCCTCGAGCGCGCAGGTCTTGAGGTTTATCGTTCTTCCGCTCCTCGCGACGACGATTCAGATCACGGTCTTTTTCTCCATCATCGGCTCGTTCCAAATCTTCGATCTTATCTGGGCCATGGGCCAAGGCGATCCGGTGAACGGCGCCGAGACCATGGTGACCTACCTGTACAAATTCGGGTTTCAGCGATTCAACCTCGGGTACGGAAGCAGCGTCGCGGTGGTCATATTCGTCATTTGCCTCACGTTCAGCATCGTCTACCAGCGGCTTCTCCTCCGCGAGCGGCAGGGCTAAGGGTTATAAGGTAAAGATGATGGCAGTCACCACGTATCGACGTCAGGTTGTGAGCTCGACCCTCAAGTATGCGGTCTGCGTCGTCGTCTTCATTGTGATCGCGGTTCCGCTCTACATTGCGATCTTCGGCGGCATGAAGTCGATGGGCGAGCTGCAGACCGCCCCCTTAAGCGTACCGCTCCCGCTCGTCACCACCATGTACACCGATCTCCTCTTGAGCCACGTCGGGAGCTTTTGGAGAGATCTCGGGAACTCGCTCGTCATCGGAGCCGTGACGCTCTTCCTGGACCTCGCGCTGTGCTCGGTGGCCGCCTTTGCGCTTGCGCGCATCAAGTTCCGCTTAAGCGGGCTCATCTATAACTATTTCCTTCTCGGTCTTCTCTTCCCCCTCGCCGTCGCGATCTTGCCGCTCTATCTCACGCTCCGCACCCTCGGCCTCGTGAACAGCTACTGGGGAGTGATCCTCCCCCAGGTGGCCTTCCAAGTGCCGTGGAACATCGTGCTGCTGCGGGGCTTTTTCCAATCGATCCCGCGCGACCTCGAGGACGCGGTCGCGATCGACGGCTATGGGCCGTTGGGGTTCTTCTTCTACGCCGTGCTGCCGCTGTCGACCCCGATTCTCGCCACTGCGGCGATCATCGCGCTCGTCGCGAGCTGGAACAACTTCTTTCTTCCGCTGCTGGTTTTCAACGACGCCGCGAAGTTCACCCTTCCGATGGGCGTGATGGATTTCATGGGGCAGCACATCACGGGGTGGAACATCATCCTGGCATTCCTGACGCTCGCCATGATCCCCGCGGTCGCGCTGTTCATATTCGCCCAGAAGTACATCGTCGCCGGCCTCACGAGCGGGGCCGTCAAAGGCTGAGCGAATCCGGCACCGAGGAGCACACACATGACGAATCCATCAACCAAGGCCGGTTCCAAGGCATTCCCTTTCCTTGACCAGAGTCGGCCGCTCGGCGAGCGGGTCGACGATCTCGTGTCCCGGATGTCGCTCGCCGAGAAGGTCTCGCAGATGTCCTACCAGTCGCCGGAGGTGGCGCGCCTCGGGATCCCGGAGTACAACTGGTGGAGCGAGTGCCTGCACGGCGTCGGCCGCGCGGGGATCGCGACGGTCTTTCCGCAGGCGATCGGGCTCGCCGCGACCTTTGACGTCGAGCTCGTCGGGGAGGTCGCGACGGCGATCTCCGACGAGGCGCGCGCGAAGCATCACGAAGCGGCGAGCCACGGCGACCGGAGGATCTACAAGGGGCTCACGTTCTGGACGCCGAACGTCAACATCTTCCGGGATCCGCGATGGGGCAGGGGCCAGGAGACGTACGGCGAGGATCCATTCCTCACCGGACGCATGGGTGTGGCGTTCGTGAAGGGACTTCAGGGCGACGATCCGAGGTATCTGAAGCTCGTCGCGACGCCCAAGCACTTCGCGGTGCACAGCGGCCCCGAGTCGCTCCGCCACGAGTTCAACGCCGTCGTCTCGGAGAAGGACCTCCGGGAAACCTATCTTCCCGCCTTCAAGGAGTGCGTCGTCGAGGGCGGCGCGCTTTCGATCATGGGCGCGTACAGCCGGACCAACGGCGAGCCGTGCTGCGCGAGCCCGACCTTGCTCACGCGGATCCTTCGCGGGGAGTGGCGTTTCAGCGGATTCGTCGTGTCGGATTGCGGAGCGATCGCCGATCTCCACCTGCATCACCGCGTTACCGAGAGCCAGGCTCATTCGGCGGCCCTCGCCGTTCGAAACGGCTGCGACCTGTGCTGCGGAAGCGACTACCGCAGCCTCGTCGAGGCCGTCGAGCGCGGGCTCCTCTCCGAGGCGGAGATCGACCGCTCGGTGAAGCGTCTGTTCACCGCCCGATTCAGGCTCGGCATGTTCGACGAGCCCGGATCGGTGGCCTACGCCCAGATTCCGATCGACGTGAACGATTCCCCGGAGCATCGGAGCCTCGCACTTGAGGCGGCGAGGGAGTCGATCGTGCTCCTGAAGAACGCCGAGAGCCTTCTTCCCCTTCGCAAGAACGTCCGGCGGATCGCGGTCATCGGCCCCAACGCCGACAGCCGCTCGGTCCTCCTCGGCAACTACAACGGCTTTCCGTCGCGGTACGTCACGATCCTCGACGGCATTCGCTCAAAGGTCTCCGACGCGACGCGGATCCTCTACGCCCGGGGCTGCGACCTCGTCGCGAAACCCACGGACCCGTGGGGTCGGCGAGACGACGACGAGTTCTCGGAGGCGTGCTCCGCCGCGGAGCGATCCGACGTCGTGGTCATGTGCCTCGGGATTTCCGCGTCGCTTGAAGGGGAAGAGGGCGACACCTCCCGCTCGGATACCCAGGGAGACCGCAGCCGCATCGAGCTTCCCGAGATCCAGGAGCGGCTGCTCGCGGCGGTCGCCGCCGTCGGCAAGCCGATCGTGCTCGTCGTCTTGAGCGGAAGCGCGATCGCGCTACGGTGGGCCGCGGACAACGTTCCGGCGATCGTCGGCGCGTGGTACCCCGGGGAGGAGGGCGGAAGCGCCGTGGCCGACGTCCTGTTCGGGGACTACAGCCCGGCCGGGCGGCTGCCGATCACCTGCGTCCGCTCGCTCGATCAGCTTCCGCCCTTCACCGACTACAGCATGAAGGGAAGGACGTACCGCTACCTCACCGAGGAGCCCCTTTTCCCGTTCGGATACGGGCTGAGCTACGCGAAGTTCGCCTACAGCCACGTGGGCTTGGACCGCTCGACCGTGAAAGCCGGCGAGAGCGTTCACCTCCGCGTGAGGCTCGAAAACTCAGGACCGATGAACGGCGACGAGGTCGTTCAGGTTTACCTGACCGACGTCGAGGCGTCGGTGGACGTGCCGAGGTGGAGCCTCCGCGCCTTTCGACGCATTCACCTGGACTCAGGCGAGAGCGCCGATCTTGCCTTCGAGATCACCGCTCGTCAGCTCGCGATGATCGACAACGACGGCAGGTGCGTCCTCGAGCCGGGCATGTTCCGTCTCTACGTGGGGGGGTCCCAGCCGGACGCGCGAAGCTTCGCGCTCACCGGCGTTCGTCCGCTTTCCGTGGACTTCGAGGTCACCGGAACTCGGATCGAGCTTGACTACTGACGGGATCGAGATGCGTCCGGCGGCCTGCTGCCGCCTGCTCGTGAGCAGGACTGAAGGCGCGTCGCCTCCCGCCTGACCGTCGGGGGCCGGCTTCGCCCTCACGATCGGAGGCGCTTGCCGGGACGCGACGCGCGAGCGCTCCGCCCGCGCGGGCGCCTGGGAAGGTGCTTGAGACGCGGAGGCGCGACCGGAGCGACGCTGTCCGAATTACCGGACCGTGGGGAACGGGTTCCGCTCGGCGAACCCCCGCTGATGCCAGTAGGGATAGGGAAAGGTCACCTCGCTTGCCGCGTCGAGCTTCGCCACCTGAGCGGCGGAAAGGCTCCAGCCCACGGAGCCGAGATTCATCCGAAGCTGCTCCTCGTTCCGCGCGCCGATGATGACGGTCGAGACCGTCGGTCGCTGCAGCAGCCAGTTGATGGCGATCTGCGGAACGCTCTTTCCGGTCTCCTTCGCGACGCCGTCGATCGCGTCCACCACGTTGTAGAGGTGCTCGTCGGGAACGGGAGGCGCGTCGTCGAGCGTCCCGGGAAGACGGCTCACCTGCGGGCGCGGCTGGTTGCGCCGGATCTTGCCGGTGAGCCTCCCCCAGCCGAGGGGACTCCAGACCACGGCGCCGACGCCTTGATCGAGGGCGAGCGGCATGAGCTCCCACTCGTAATCGCGGCCGACGAGGGAGTAGTAGGCCTGGTGGGCGACGTAGCGGGCAAGGCCGTAGCGCTCGGAGACGGCAAGCGACTTCATGAGGTGCCAGCCCGAGAAGTTCGAGCAGCCGATGTAGCGGATCTTGCCCGCCCGGACGAAATCGTCGAGGACGCCGAGCGCCTCCTCCACCGGCGTCGCGGCGTCGAACCCGTGGAGCTGAAAGAGATCGATGTAGTCGGTCCCGAGCCGCCTGAGGCTGTCTTCGATCGCGGGAATGAGGTGGTGGCGGGACGAACCGACGTCGTTCGGACCGCCGCCCTTGCGGAAGGTCGCCTTCGTGGAGACGAGCACCCGATCGCGTCTACCCTTGATCGTCTTGCCGAGAATCTCCTCTGCGAGACCGTCCGAGTAGACGTCCGCGGAATCGAACATCGTGACGCCCGCATCGAGCGCGATATCGACGATCCTGGTCGCCTCGGCGACTCCGGTTGTCCCCCAATTGCGAAAGAAGTCGTTGCCTCCCCCGAACGTTCCGGTGCCGAGGCTCAACACGGGAACTTTGAATCCCGATCGTCCGAGCTGCCTGAACTCCATCGTCGTGCCACTCCTTGTTGGTCCATCGATGGCCGGCGGTTGCGCGTGCGCCGTGCCACGCGGCAATCTACGCCATAACGGCCGGACGGTCAACCGGGCGGGCGCGGGCGATCGGCGGCTTGGAAGGCGGGCGATCTTTGTGTAGGCTCTCGGACATGGAGCATCGGGATCCGTTCGGCATCGGGCTCGTCCAGACCGAGCCCTCTTCCGACCGGGAGGAGAATATCGCGCGCGCCGTCCACCTCGCGGCGGAAGCGGCGAAGGGGGGCGCGAAGGTGATCTGCCTTCCTGAGCTCTTCGGCTCCCGCTATTTTTGCCAGCGGGAAGACGCCCGATCGTTCGATCTCGCCGAGCGGATACCGGGGCCTTCCACCGAGGCGCTCTCGAAGGTCGCGCGGGAGCGGCGGGTCACCGTCATCGTTCCGGTCTTCGAGCGCCGCGCCGCAGGCCTCTTCCACAACTCCTGCGCGGTGATAGGACCCGACGGAGAGATCGTCGGGGTGTATCGAAAGATGCACATTCCCGACGATCCCGGCTACTACGAGAAGTACTACTTCACGCCCGGCGACCTCGGCTACCGCTCCTTTCCCACTCCGTTCGGGCGCGTGGGGACCCTCATCTGCTGGGACCAGTGGTACCCCGAGGCCGCTCGGCTGAGCGCGCTCGACGGCGCGAGCGTTCTCTTCTACCCGAGCGCCATAGGCTGGCATCCGTCGGAGAAGGCCGAGCGCGGAGAGGAGCAGCGCGATGCCTGGATCACCGTCCAGCGCGGGCACGCCATCTCGAACGGAGTCTACGTCGCCGCGGTGAACCGCGCGGGACTCGAGAGCGCGCCGGGGAGCGAGGGAATCGAGTTTTGGGGATCGACCTTTCTCGTCGACCCCTTCGGCGTCGTCGTCGCCCGCGCTCAGACCCTGGGAGAGGAGATCGTGGTCGGCGAGATCGATCCCGCTCGGATCGAGGAGGTGCGCCGGAGCTGGCCCTTCCTCCGGGACCGCAGGATCGACTCCTATCGGGATATCGACCGGCGCTTCATCGACGAGCGATGAGCAGCGCGGAAGAGGGCGCGGACTTCCCCCTCGCGGGCTTCCGGATGCCGGCGGAATGGGACGAGCACGCCGCGACGTGGATCGCCTGGCCGCACAACAGGAGGGACTGGCCGGGAAAGCTCGATGCGGTCCAGTGGGTCTACGGCGAGATCGTTCGCAGGCTGTCGTCGCACGAGAAGGTGCGCATCCTCGTGGGCTCCGATCGCCAGGAGAGCGCCGCTCGCCGCGTCATCCGCCGGGTCGGCGCGTCCTGCGATCGCGTGGAGTACCGGCGCATTCCGACGAACCGCGCCTGGATGAGGGACTTCGGGCCGCTCTTCGTGAGGCGCGAGGGGTGCTCGCCCGCCATCGCGGGCTTCGCGTTCAATGCGTGGGCGAGATATCCGGACTGGGAGCTCGACAGTCTCGTCGCCGAACGGATAGCCGGGGAATCCGGGACGGCTTTCCACCCCATCATCGATCGCGGGAGGCCGGTCGTTCTCGAGGGAGGGAGCATCGACGTCGACGGCAGGGGAAGTCTCCTCACCACCGAAGAATGCCTGCTCGACACGGGGGTCCAGGCGCGTAATCCCGGCCTCGGCCGGAGCGACATCGAGAGAATCCTCGGCGAGAGCCTCGGCGCCGAGCGGGTGCTGTGGCTCGGCAAGGGCATCGCGGGCGACGATACGCACGGTCACGTGGACGACTTCTGCCGCTTCGTAGCGCCGGGACGGGTGGCTCTCTGCAGGGAGGATCGGCGCGGGGACGACAACTACCGCGTCCTTGAGGAAAACCGTGAGCGTCTTGAGGGCTTCAGGCCTCGGATCGAAGTGGCGTACCTCCCCATGCCGTCGCCCCTCTCGTTCGACGGCGTGCGCCTTCCGGCGAGCTACGCGAACTTCTACGTGGCCAATCGGGTCGTGCTGGTGCCGACCTTCAACGACCCGCGGGACCGGCTCGCCCTCGGAGTCCTCTCGGATCTCTTTCCCGATCGGACGGTCGTCGGGATTCACGCCGTCGATCTCGTGTGGGGCTTCGGGGCGATTCACTGCCTGACCCAGCAGGAGCCGGCCCGAGAGCCTGGCTGAGGCGATCCGCGGCAGGAAGCGACCGCATGCGCTAGGGTGCTTCCGCGGCGTGTCAGAGCCGGCGCTTCCGCGCGGCTTGACCTCGGCGACCGCGTCCTCTTTCGCTCGAGAGCTCTTTCGGCCTCGAATCGTGCCCTCCCTCCTCCCGCCCCGGCCTCGGAGGGAGGCGGGCCTGGGCGCGGTCCGAACGAGCGAAGGCGGCTCGACCGCTTTCGCCGCGATGCCCCTCGGCGGGCGGCACGTGACGGGCGCCCCCTTACCCGAACTCCACGTCGGCGCTACAATGAAGCCTCACCCGGGCGCTCGGATCCGAGAGGGAAGCATGGCGGGAGAAGCAGAGCTCGATTACATCTACAGCCAGATCGACAGGATCTTCAGGCTCAACATCGGCGAGACCGGCGACTTTAGCGGCGCGAGGTACGACGGGGACTTCTCCCTTTCCCTCGAGCAAGCCCAGCGGCGCAAGCACGAGTTCATCGCAAAGGAGCTCGGGATCCGCAGCGGCTCGCGCGTTCTCGACATGGGATGCGGCTGGGGGCCGCTCCTCGCGTACCTGCGCGAGATCGGAGCGGAGGGCGTCGGTCTGACCCTCTCCCGCGCTCAGGCGGCGGCCTGCCGGAAGCGCGGCTTTGACGTCCGCCTGAGGGACTGCAGAGTTGTCGAGCCTTCCGAGATCGGGAATTTCGACGCGATCGCGAGCCTCGGCGCGTTCGAGCACTTCTGCTCCTTCGAGGAATGGCGGAACGGGCGGCAGGAGTCGATTTACCGCGAGTTCTTTCGAACCGTCGCCGGGCTGCTCCCGACCGGGGGGCGATTCTACCTTCAAACGATGGTCTACGGCCGCAACATGATCGATCATGAGCTTTTCGACATCAACGCGGCGCGCGACTCCTCCGCCTACGTGCTCGCGGTCATGGAGCGGCAGTTTCCGGGATCGTGGCTGCCGTCGGGCGCCGAGCAGATCGAGCGGTGCGCCTCCCCGTTCTTCCGCGAGGTTTCGAAGAGCAGCGGCAGGCTCGATTACATCGAGACGATCACGCAGTGGGGGCGGCGATATCGCCGCTTCGGGGCGAGGAAGTACCTCGTCTACGCTTCCCTCATTCCCCGCTACCTTACCGACCGCGACTTCAGAGAGCGTCTGTCGGGCGATCAGGTCCGGGCGAATATCGAGTGCTTCAGGCGCGAGCTGTTCGACCATTTTAGGATCGTCTTCGAGAAGATCTGAGAGCCCGCCCTCGTTTCGTTGCGTCATTCCGCGAGCGAAATTTTTGGGTTCTCGCGCCGCGAGCGAGGCCTGCCGTGGAGAAACGGCGCCGGCGGCGGCCCCCGACGGCCGGACGCTCCGGAGGAGGGCGTGCCGAGCAGGCCCGCCTCAGGCGGCGCTTCGACCGAGACCGGCGCACGCGCGGGTCGGACTCCCGGCCGAAATCGCTGGTCTCCCGCGGGACCGGGGCGGACGAGCGATCTCTCTACAAGGATTTCGGCAGCGGCTTCCGTCCGGCGTAGCCTTCGTCGAGCGAGTGAAACCAGCCGAGCTCGTTCTCGTCGCTCCGCCAGCACAGGAATACGGTCTCGCCGTTGACGATGGAGGGGAAATCCACAAGTCCGGCCGTATAGTTCCAGTCCTTGTAGAAGCAGCCGAGGTCTTCGAGCTCGAGAAGAAGCTTTTGGAGGACGCCCTGGAGGCGACGCAGCTCGCCGTTGCTGCTGTCGAGATCGCGGATCTTTTTCGCCGTGTCGAGAATGTCCGACACGATTTGCCGAACCAACGGCAAGGCTCTTTCGGCTTCCTTGGGCGTGAAAAAGCGTTTGAACTCCATAGGCGGTGACATTATCGTCGCGGCATTCCCAAGGGTCAAGCGGAGGGAAGCCGCCGATGAGGGCGTCCTCTGGCCTCGGTCTTCTCGATCGAAGTCCTCCGCTCGCGCCGCAGCGGTCGCGGGAAGGTTCCCGGAGAATGGGCTCGCTCCTCGCCTCGGTGAGACCGTTCCGCAGCATACCATCGAAAGCCCCGCGGATGGCATGAGCCCCGACGCGCGGCCGGTGAAGGCTCGTTACGGGCGGTTCTCCTCGCCCGCCGCCTGATTCCGTTGCGCCTCGACGACTGCGAGCGCGGTCATGTTGACGATTTCCCGCACCGAGGAGCCGAGCTGCAGGATGTGGACCGGCCGCGCCATGCCCATGAGCACCGGCCCGATGATCTCGGCGCCGCCGATCTCGTGAAGCAGTTTGTAGGCGATGTTTCCCGCCGAGAGATTGGGGAAAATCAGCGTATTGACCCGCTTGTCCACGAGCTCGCTGAAGGGGTAGGTCTCGGCGAGAAGCTCCCTGTCGAGCGCGATGTTCGCTTGCATTTCGCCGTCGATCGCAAGCCCTGGATACCGGCGCTTTGCCTCCGTCACGGCGTCCCGGCAACGCTCCGGCTCCTCTCCGCGGCTCGAACCGAAGTTCGAGTAGGAGAGAACCGCGACGACCGGCTCCACGTCGAAGAATCGCACCGTCCGAGCGGTCAGTCCGATAATATCCACGAGGTCGTCCACCGAGGGATCGAGATTCACCGTGGTATCCGCGCAGAAATAGACTCCGCGCGACGAGTTGACGATGTACATTCCCGCGACCTTGCGGACCCCCTTCTGCGGACCGATCACGTGAAGCGCCGGCCGAATGATTTTCGGATACTCCTTGGTCATCCCCGAGATGAGCGCGTCCACCCGTCCCATCGCGAGCATCGCGCAGCCGAAGTAGTTGCGGTCGGTCATTGACTTCCGCGCGTCGTAGAGCGTGACCCCTTTGCGCCGCCGCCTTTCGTACAAGAAACGAGCGTATTCGTCGAGCAGGTTCTCCGTGTTCGCGGGCTCAAGAATCTCGCAGCTCTCGATCCCTTCGATCTGGTGCTCTAAGGCGAGCTCTCGGATGCGGCCCTCGTTTCCGAGAAGCACCGGCTCGGCTATTCCCTGGTCCCGGACGACCTGAGCGGCCCTCAGCACGTTGTAGGTATCCGCCTCCGCGAAGACGACCCGCTTCGGCTCCTTGCGCGCTCGATTGACGATCCCGGTCACCAGCTTCTGGCCGATGCCGACACGACTCAGCAATTCCACCTCGTACTGGCGCCAGTCGACGATCGTCTTTCGCGCGACTCCGGATTGCATGGCCGCGCGTGCCACGGCGGGAGCGACCGTCGTGAGCAGTCGCGGGTCCAGCGGTTTGGGGATGAGGTATTCGCGCCCGAAGCCGAGCTCGGTTCCGGCGTAGGCGCGGGTTACCGCGTCAGGCACCGGCTCCCGCGCCAGATCGGCCAGCGCGCGAGCCGCCGCGAGCTTCATTTCCTCGTTTATCTCGCGAGCTTCCACGTCGAGCGCTCCGCGGAAGATGAATGGGAAGCCGAGCACGTTGTTCACTTGATTCGGCCAATCGCTCCGCCCGGTTGCGACGATCGCGTCGGGCCGGGCGTTGACCGCCGCCTCGTAATCGATCTCCGGATCGGGGTTCGCGAGCGCGAAAATGAGCGGGCGCGGCGCCATGCGCCGGAGCTGCTCAGGCTGCAGGATCCCGCCGACCGAAAGGCCGACGAGGACGTCGGCCCCCTCCAAAGCCTCGCTCAGCGTGCGTAGCGGCCGATCGGTGGCGAATTGGGCGCGGACGTCGCTGTCCTCCACCTCGCCCTTGCGAATCACGCCCTCCTTGTCCACGATCACAATGTGTTCCAGCCGGACGCCGAGCAGCAGATAGAACCTCGCACAGGCGAGGGCGGCGGCCCCGCCTCCGAGAACGACGATCTGCGCCTCCTCGATCGGCTTTCCCTGAAGGGCGAGGCCGTTCATGAGTCCCGCTCCGGAGATAATCGCCGTGCCGTGCTGATCGTCGTGCATGACCGGGATCGAGCAGCGCCGCTTGAGCTCGTTCTCGATGTGAAAGCACTCCGGCGATTTTATATCCTCGAGGTTGATGCCGCCGAAGGTCGGCTCCAGCGAGCGAACGATCTCGATGAAGGTGCCGGGGTCATGGCAGTCGACTTCGAGATCGAAGACGTCGATGCCGGCGAATCGCTTGAACAAGACTCCCTTGCCCTCCATGACGGGCTTCGCGGCCGTGGCGCCGATATCGCCGAGGCCGAGCACGGCGGAGCCGTTCGTGACGACGGCCACCAGATTGCCCTTTGCGGTATAGCGGTAGGAAGCGTCGGCGTGGCGGGCGATGGCCCGGCAGGGCTCGGCGACTCCGGGAGAGTAGGCGAGGGCGAGATCGTACTGCGAGGAGACCGGCTTCGTCGGAACAACCTCGATCTTTCCGGGCTTGCCTTCCTCATGGTAGCGGAGCGCCTCTTCGGCGGTGATGCGTAACGAGCCTGGCCTATGCCTCATCGTGTTCGTTTGGGAGCCCTCCATATCTCGGCTATACTCTAGAGATATTCGGGCGGGAAAGTCTATCGGGAGTTACTTGCTGGCGCGTCCGGCAGACGGACTGCGCCACGTGACGCACAGGGGTTCCGGCGAACCTCGTCGACGGCGCCAAAAGCGAGGGTCAAGACTTCGACGATTCGGGAGTCCTGCGCGCCACGGCGGTCCGACGACCCCGGGCGACATCACCTACCTCCTCGCGGCGGCGGCGCCCGTCGTGAAGCTCGAACGAGATCCAACCGCCAAACGCGAGGCGAACCCGCGCCGCCTGCAGAGACGACGGTCGCCGCCTCCCCGCGCTGAATTGGCATGTGGATCGGCGCCGCTCCTGCAGGTAGCCCGGCGTCTGTACCATCAGCGTCGACATCCGGGACCCCGAGGAAGCAACGCCGCCTGAGGCGGGCTGGTTCCCTGCCGTCCGCCCCGAGCTCTTCGTGTTCTGGTTTGGGGCACGGAGAGGCTATGGCTCGCGTTCGACGCCCCGGGTATCGGCCTCGGGCAGCCTTTCCGGGTCGGCGTTGAACCTCCGCCCTACCTGCGTTTCAGCTGGGTGATCTGGAGGAGGTTGCCGCAGGTGTCGTTAACCATAGCGATCTTCGAGGCAGTCACGTCGGTCGGCGGCATGATGAACTCGGCGCCGCGCGCTTTGATGCGCTCGTAATCGGCCTGCAGGTCGTCGGAGAATACCATGACCGCGGGCTGATTCTGCTTGAACATCGCCTGCTGATAGGCTTTGGCTGCCGGATTGTCGTTGGGCGCCAACTGCAGCTCGGTGCCGTCCGGTTCCTCGGAAGAGGCCACCGTGAGCCAGCGATACGGCCCGTTGCGAACGTCCGCTTTTTTCACGAAGCCCAGCACTTCGGTATAGAAGCGGAGGGCCTTCTCCTGGTCTTCCACATACACGCCGCTCAGTTTGATCTTCATGATTCCCTCCTCAGGAGCCGTGGTTGTTCCTTTCTGCTCAGTATGACGAAATCGATCGCGCGAATGTGACAACCGACAGACTCGGCAAGCTCGGACGGTCGGCGCGAGGGCTCTCGCTGCTGGGGAACGTCGTCGAGCGTTCCTTTTCGCGACGTCGTCACGCGCTAGTCTCGTTCCTACTCCGGTGGTCTCGTACTCGGCCGAATCCTGCTCGGGCGCGTGCGGTCATGGCTCACTTGGCGGATCACGCTCCGTTCCGGTCCCCTGTCCCCGCAGCGGCTGCCCGCCCTTTCTCGTCTCCGCGTGCGCCTGAGCTGCTGGCGGCCCTTTGCGAGCCCGGCGAGATTCCGATCGCCCGGGGCGCGACCGGTTTCGTCGGACTCCGCTTGAGCTCGAGGTCGCGAGCCCCCTCACCCGGCAGCCGTGCCCGACGCGCGCGAGTCCCCTACGACGTAGGCCCCGCGTGCAAGGAGGACATGGGACGCCGGCACGAGCGGGACGATGACCGACTGCCTGCTGCCTGAGTCCGCCGAAGACCTCGCAGTGGCCGTGCGGAGTTTCGGCTGCTCAATCCGATAGCTCATCGGAACACCGCCCGCGAGTGTGCGCTGTGTCCGGCGCCTCGTCA
>JASHNV010000069.1 GCA_030041455.1 Spirochaetia bacterium | reverse complement strand
GCTCGGCCGTCCGGTCGCTCTTCTCCCAGCTGAAGGCCTCGCGGCCGAAATGGCCGTAGGCGGCGGTCTGCTGGTAGATGGGCTTTTTCAGGTCGAGGGCACGGATGATTCCGGCGGGGGTCAGGTCGAAGACCTTCCCGATCGCCTGCTCGATCCTCGCCTCCGGCACCTTCGCGGTGCCGTAGCCATCGACGTTGACCGAGATCGGAAAGGGGACGCCGATCGCGTAGGCGAGCTGGATCTCACAGCGGTCGCAGAGGCCCGCGGCGACGACGTTCCTCGCGACGTAGCGAGCCATGTAGGAGGCCGAGCGGTCGACCTTGCTCGGATCCTTCCCGCTGTAGGCGCCGCCGCCGTGGCGCCCCATGCCTCCGTAGCTGTCGACAATGATCTTTCGCCCGGTGAGGCCGGTGTCGCCCTGGGGCCCGCCGATCACGAAGCGCCCGGTCGGATTGATGAAGTACTTCGTGTCCCGGTCGAGGAGGCCGGTGGCCGCGAGGACTGGCTCGACGATGAGCTTCCTGATGCGGTCCGCGAGGTCATCGTGGGCGATCCCGTCGTCGTGCTGGTGGCTCACGACGACGGTATGAATCCGCTTCGGCGCGCCGCCGTCGTACTCGACGGTCACCTGGCTCTTGGAGTCCGGCCGGAGGTAGGGCATCTCGCCGCTCTTTCGCGCCTCGGTAGCGCGGAGGAGGAGCTTGTGGGCGAACATGATGGGCGCGGGCATGAGCTCCGGAGTCTCCCGGCAGGCGAAGCCGAACATCAGTCCCTGGTCCCCGGCGCCCTGCTGGCCCTCGAACTCCTTCAGCCCGCGGCCCGAGACGCCTTGGTCGATGTCGGGCGATTGGGCGTGCACGGTGCTCAACACCGCCATGGAGTTGTAGTCGAGGCCGTACTCGGGCCGGTCGTAGCCGATCCGCTTCGCGACCCCGCGCGCGATCTCCTGGAAGTCGACGTAGGTGTTCGTGGTGATCTCGCCGCCGATGAGCACCATGCCCGTCGAGGTGAAGGTCTCGCACGCGACGTGGGAGTTCGGATCGTCCTTCAGGCATGCGTCGAGCACGGCGTCGGAGATCTGGTCGCAGAGCTTGTCGGGATGTCCCTCGCCCACCGACTCGGAAGTGAAAAGATATTTTCGCTTGTCCATGGTGCGTTTCCTTAGTAGCGATAGGCGTCGGTCTTGTAGGGACCGTCCGCCTCCACGCCGATGTATGCGGCCTGCTCCGGCTTGAGCGAGGTCAGCTTCGCGCCGATGCGCTCGAGATGCAGCCGAGCGACCTCCTCGTCGATCCGTCTCGGCAGCACGTAGACCCCCCGCTCATAGCGGCCGCGATGCTCCCAGAGGTCCATCTGGGCGAGGACCTGGTTCGTGAAGGAGTTCGACATGACGAAGGAGGGGTGGCCGGAGGCGCAGCCGAGGTTCACGAGGCGCCCCTCGGCGAGGATGAAGATCTCGTGGCCGTCCGGGAAGCGGTACTTGTCGACCTGCGGCTTGATGTTCTCGATGGTGACGCCCGCGAGCTTGCCGAGGCTCGTCACCTGGATCTCGTTGTCGAAGTGCCCGATGTTGCAGACGATCGCCTGGTTGCGCATCCGCTTCATGTGCTCGACGGTGATCACGTCGCGGTTTCCGGTCGCGGTCACGTAGATGTCGCCGGTCCCGAGGGTGTCCTCGACGGTCTTCACCTGATACCCCTCCATCGCGGCCTGAAGCGCGCAGATCGGGTCGATCTCGGTGACGACGACCTTGGCGCCGAAGGCCTTCAGGGACTGCGCGCAGCCCTTCCCGACGTCCCCGTAGCCGCAGACGACGGCGGTCTTGCCCGCGATCATGACGTCGGTGGCGCGCTTGATCCCGTCGATGAGGGACTCGCGGCAGCCGTAGAGGTTGTCGAACTTGGACTTCGTCACCGAGTCGTTGACGTTGAAGGCGGGCACGAGGAGCTTGCCCTCCTTCTCCATCCGGTAGAGCCGGTGCACGCCGGTGGTGGTCTCCTCGGAGACCCCCCTCCACTCGGAGACCGCGAGATGCCACTTGCCAGGGCTTTCCGCGAGGAGGCGCTTCAGGGCGCGGAGGAGCGCGGCCTCGTCCTCGGTCTCGGCCGCGCGCTCGAGCGCCTTCGGGTTATCCTCGGCTTCGTAGCCGAGGTGGAGCATGAGGGTGGCGTCGCCGCCGTCGTCGACGACGAGCTCGGGCCCTTTTCCGCCCTCGAAGGTCAGCGACTGTTCGAGCGCCCACCAGTACTCGTCGAGGCTCTCGCCCTTCCAGGCAAAGACCGGGATCCCGGCGGCCGCGATCGCCGCGGCGGCCTGATCCTGCGTCGAAAAGATATTGCAGCTCGACCACCGCACGCGAGCGCCGAGCTCGACGAGCGTTTCGATGAGCACGGCGGTCTCGATCGTCATGTGGAGGGAGCCGCTGATCCTGACCCCCGCGAGGGGCTTTCCCTTCCCGTGGCGCTTTCGAAGCTCCATGAGACCCGGCATCTCCGCCTCGGCGATCGTAATCTCCTTCCTCCCCCAGGCGGCGAGCGCGATGTCCTTTACCTTGAAGTCCGCCTTTTCCTTCACGAGTGTATTCATGGTCCTTCCTTCGGGTTCGTCGAAGAGAGTACC
>JASHNV010000068.1 GCA_030041455.1 Spirochaetia bacterium | reverse complement strand
CCGGCGATGACGCTCGCGACCTCGCCGTGCGCGGACAGCCACGCGAGGGCGAGCTCGAGGAGGCCGTGGCCTCGCTCCGCGCAGAAGACGCCGAGCGCCTCGACGATCCGCCAATTCCCGTCGGTCCAATACTTCCGGTAGTAGTCGCTTGAGGCGGTGATCCGCGTGCCCGGCGGGAGCGGGGCGTTTCGGGTGTACTTCCCGGAGAGAAGCCCCGCGGCGAGCGGGAAATAGGGGAGGAGGCCGAGGCCGTACCTCCTCATCGCGGGCAGGAGCTCGGCCTCCGCGCCGCGGGCGAGGAGACTGTACTCGTCCTGGCAGGAGACGAAGCCTTCAAGGCCCGCCTCCCGGGCCGTCCACTGCGCCTCCACGACCTGCCAGGCCGGCAGGTTCGACGCGCCGAGATAGCGAACTTTGCCCTGACGGACGAGCTGGTCGAGGGTCTTCAGCGTCTCCTCGATCGGCGTGGCGGGGTCCGGCTCGTGCAGGAAGTACAGATCGATCCAGTCGGTCTTCAGCCGCCTGAGGCTCGCCTCGGCCGCCTCGAGGAGATAGCGGCGGGAGGCGCCGCGCCTGCCCTCGCCCATCGGCTTTCCGAACTTGGTCGCGATGACCACGTCCTTCCGCCGCTCGCCGAGGATCCGGCCGAGGAACTCCTCGGAGCGGCCGCCCCCGCCGTAGATGTCCGCGGTATCGAACAGTGTGACCCCGAGGTCGAGCGCCTTGTGGACGACCGTCCGGCTCGCCTCGAAATCGATGCGCCCTCCGAAGTTGTTGCACCCGAGCCCGAGGACCGATACCTCGAGGCCCGAGCGGCCTACGTTTCGCTTTTCCATCCGGAATGCTCCCAGCCCCGGCGCGCCGGGGCTACGCCGCCTTCGGCGCCGTCCGCTTGCCTTCGATGTTCGGCAGGAAAGCGGTCAGCAGGCCGATGAGGGGCAGAAACGCGCACACGTGATAGACGAACCCGATGCTCGTGCGGTCGGCGAGGAGGCCGAGGACCGCCGAGCCGATCCCCCCCATACCGAACGCGAAGCCGAAGAAAAGTCCCGAGATCATCCCCACCTTTCCGGGGATGAGCTCCTGCGCGTAGACGATGATGGCGGAAAAGGCGGACGAGAGGATGAGCCCCACGAAGATGCTCAAGACGACGGTCCACAGCAGGCCCGCGTACGGCAGCGCGAGGGAGAACGGCGCCGTGCCGAGTATCGATCCCCAGATCACGTACTTGCGCCCGAAGCGGTCCCCGATGGGCCCGCCGATCACCGTGCCGGCCGCCACCGCGAAGAGGAAGACGAACAAGAGGACCTGGGAGGCGGAGACCGTGACGTGGAACTTGTCGATCAGGTAGAAGGTGTAGTAGCTCGTCATGCTCGCGAGGTAGAAGTACTTCGAGAAGATGAGCACGAGGAGCACCGCGATCGCGAAGGCCACGCGCGAGCGCGTGAGCCGCTCCCGGGCGGCGAGCTCGTGGGCGCGCGGAGGCCTCCTCGCCCGGGCGAGATTCCGGCTGTACCAGCGTCCGACGTTCGTGAGGACCACGATTCCCGCGAGCGCCGCGATCGAGAACCAGAGGATGTGCGACTGCCCGAGGCGCGTGACGATCGCGGCGGCGAGAAGGGGACCGAGCGAGGCGCCGAAGTTCCCCCCGACCTGGAAGACCGACTGGGCGAGCCCGCGCCGCTTTCCGGCGGCCATGTAGGCGACCCGCGACGACTCCGGGTGGAACACCGAGGAGCCCATTCCCACGAGGCCCACGGAGAGCAGCACCTCTCCGAAGGCGTGCGACAGGGAAAGGAGCACGAGGCCCACGAGCGTGAAGCCCATGCCCGCCGGGAGGGAATAGGGCAGCGGCCTGCGGTCGGCCGCGAGCCCGACGAGCGGCTGGAGGAGCGACGCCGTGCACTGAAACGTGAAGGTGATCAGCCCGACCTCGGCGAAGTTCAGCCGCAGCGACTCCTTCATGAGCGGATAGGTCGCCGGGATGAGCGACTGGATCGCGTCGTTCAGCATGTGCGAGAAGCTGATCGCGATGATGATCGGGAAGACGGTCGCTTCGACCGCCCTGTCCGCCGTGTTCGACTGTTCGTCGGTTGTTTGAATTTTCATGGGAGCGACGTAACGGACATGATGCTCGGGAAGCGCGATTGTTGCAAGTGCTCGGCGCGATGCGGACGAGAGCTCGAAAAAACGGCGATTGAGGGATCGAAAGGCCCCTCGGGTTCGCGGTCTGTTGGAAGAAGAGCTCCGCCGTTTCCTGAGGACATCGAGGCGAGGTGCGCTCCGATCCGGGGCGAACGGCCTCGGCCGATCGACGGCGCCGAGGGCGCGCGCGACAACGTCGGGAAGTCGCGGAGAAAAAAGCGGAACGACCTGGTCGGACGACGGGGCCGCGGCAGATCCGGGTTCGCCGCCCGATTGAAAACGGTCGATCCCTCGACGGCTCCCTCAGGACGCCGTCGCGTGAAGCCGCCGACTTCTCGAAATCGCTCCCGCCCCGTTGAAGATTTCTGATCGAAAAAGTATTATAGAGGGAGAAGCGGCGGTCACGGCGACTGCCGCACCGGCGCCGCGAGCGCGGCGGCGCCCTTTACCGCAGCGCCGGCTCGCCATCGATCGAGCCGGCCGGTATTGTGCGTGGCGACCTTTCTCTGCGCTTCGTCGCGAGCATGCTTGCTCACTGATGAAGGAAGGCCCGTTCAAGCAAGACTCGAACGACCGATCGAGAGAGACTGTTTCATCGCCTCTCGGATGGGCTCCGCACGTGCCGTAGGCGTATGGAGGCTCCACTATGGGAGGCGTCATTGGCGTAGGTCTCGCGCTGCTCTACATCTTCATCATGGCTATCTTCGTGGGGTTTGAGGTCATCTCGAAAGTACCCGTGATCCTTCACACTCCGCTCATGTCCGGGACCAACGC
>JASHNV010000067.1 GCA_030041455.1 Spirochaetia bacterium | reverse complement strand
CCAGATTCTCCAGGCGATGGCCACGCTCCAGGAGATGTCGACGGGGGTGAAGGGCGGCTCGGTGGTCATCAGCGAGAGCTCGGCGGACATCAGGACGACGATGCTCTCGGTTCAGCGCATCTCCTCGGAGGTGCGAAGCGGCATGGGCGAGATCTCCGGGGGCATCAAGGAGATCACCGCCGCGGTGCAGAACGTGCTCCTCATCGCCGGCCGTCTCGGCGACCTCGGCGAGTCCCTCAACCAGGAGCTCACGAAGTTCAAGACCGCCTGACGGCCTACCGGAGGACCCCCGCCCCGGCGAGAACGAGGAGAACTGCCGTGGCACTTCGCGCGCTCGACCGCTCGACGTGGTCCGAGGGGGCCCCCCTCGCGGCGTGCCGGGACGCTCCGAGAACGCGGATCCGGGGTTTGGCCGACCGAGAAAACGCGCTTCGTAGGCAGCCGAAACTTCCCGGCATCCCCGTGCGCGCGACATCCGCGCCGCGATCGGAATCCTGATCGACGCGGGTCGGGACATGAACATCGTGGACGCGCGCCGGGCGAAAAGCGACCTCAAGAAACGGGTGGAGTACGTTCCGGGAGGGAACCACGATGAGCGAATCGGCTCGGACTTTGTCCGCCTACGAGCATGATCCCGGAAGCGCGCGGGACATCAAGAAATCCGGAGCGTGGTTTCAAGACGGCGAAGGGAGGTATGCCCTCTTTCGGGGCGTCAACTTCGCGTCGCGGAGCAAGCTCCCGCCGTACCTCCCGGTCTTTCCGCTCGCTCACAAAGAGCTGTCCGCCGAGGCGCTGAGGGATGAGCTCTCCCGCGTTCGCCCCTACCTCGACCTTCTCAAAGACCTCGGATTCAACGTCGTGCGCCTGTTGGTGATGTGGAAGGGGCTGTCGCCCCTCCCGGACGGGAACGTGTCGCGCGACTATCTCGGCGCGCTCGCGGCCGTCATCGACGATCTGTACCGGAGGGGGTTGTTCGTCATCGTAGACTTCCATCAGGATATTGCCCACGAGTGCTACAGCGGCGACGGGTTTCCGGACTGGGCGATTGCCGTCGACGATCTCCATCCCGAGCCTGCCACTCCGGAACCGAGGAACCCGCGGTGGATGCTCCGTTATTTCGACATCGCTCTGCCCCCGGCGCTTCCCACCACCATGAGCATGCGGGTCAGGAACAGCCTGCGGTCGTTCTGGCGGAACCGCACGAGCAACGCGAGGTACGGCCTCGCCGACTTCACGACGCAGTCGAGCCTCGTCGACACCATCGCAAAAACCGCCGACTACTTCAAAGGGCATCGGGCAATTCTCGGCTATGAGCCTTTTAACGAGCCGCATCCGGTCGGGCTCGGCAAGAGCGCCTTCGAGACCGCGTACCTCGCCCCCTTCTACGACAGCGTCGTCGAGGCTGTCGGCAGAGTGGACGAGAGCGTCTCGGTGTTCATCGAGCCTCGGGTCGATTGGAACATCTATCCCTCCGACGCTCCGGAGTTCGACTGCGTCTCGTTCGTCACCGATCCGCAAAAGATGAAGTCCTTTCTTCCGCCCCCGTCCGTCCCGGGAAGGGCGGTATTTTCCTTCCATTTCTACGACCCGCGGACCGAATTGTTGGCGGCGCTGTCGAGAGCGGATGAAATGGAGCACAAGCAAAAGCAGTGGACGAGCATGTTCGAAGCCATGGTCCTGGCCGGCCGGTCTCGCGGACTCGTTCCATTCCTGACGGAGTTCGGAGGAGACCACCGGTGGAAATTTCGGACCGATCTCCGCCCGGCCGTCTACACGACGGAGATCCGCGCCTACCTCGATCTCGAGTTTCAGCAGGTGGAATCGAACCTGTTGAATGCCGCGCTGTGGAGCTTCAACCTGTACAGCACTCCCGAGCAGGGCGACAATTGGAACGGCGAGAGCTTCTCGCTGCTGGACTCGGACCACGTCGTCCGCAATCCCGACATCGTTTCGCGGCCGTATCCGCTCCGGAGCTCCGCCGCGCCATCGAAGATTTTCTTCGACATCGAGACTCGACACGCCGCGATCGTTCTTCGCGGCCTGCCGGTGGCGGCGCCTACGGTCGTCTTCGTGCCGCGAAAGTATCAGTACGGAGACGGCTTCGAAGTCCGCGCGAGCGGTCAGTCGCTACGATGGGACGATCGGAATCAGTGGCTCTACTGGCTCCCGAGCCCCGGGGAGGAGGCTCACCAGGTCGTCATATGTCCGAGGGGCGCTTTCGACGGCGATTCTCTGCCGGAAGAGTCTCGCGAGCTCCTTGCGAAAACGACCCGACGGCTTGAGGCATAGCCGCCGCGACGGTATCCACGCACCTCGCGAGCCGAAGTCGAACGCCTGCCGCGTGACGGGATTTCCGGCCGGAGCCGAGCGCTTTCCGCTCCGGTGCGCACGGGCGGTCGCGAGCAGCCGGAACCGCCTCCGACGATCGGCCTCTCCGCCCGAGGACGCCTTTCGGGCGTCTCGCGGGCCTCGGAACCCGATCGAAGCCTCTCCCGGCGGTCCCCTTGCCTGACCTCCGCGCTCGGGCGACAATGCACCCATGAGCCGAGAAATACAGACTGCGCTCGTCACCGGCGCGAACCGCGGACTCGGTCTTGAGACCGCGAGGCAGCTCGCCGCGCGCGGCTTTCGAGTCCTGCTCGCCTGCCGCGACCGGCGGAAGGGAATCGCGGCCGCCGAGAAGCTCCGGGGGAGCGGGGGCTCCCTCGAGGTCGAGGAGCTCGACGTGTCCGACCCCCGGAGCGTCGCGGCGCTCGCCGCGAGGCTCCGGGCCTCGCGTCGGACGATCGACGCGCTCGTCAACAACGCCGCGATCGCTCTCGACGGATTCAACCTGGATGTGGCGCGAAGGACGATCGACACGAACTTCTACGGGCCGGTCCGGCTGAGCGAGGCGCTGCTTCCCTCGATGTCCGACTCAGGATCGATCGTCATGGTCTCAAGCGGCGCCGGAGAGCTCTCGATCCTGTCGCCCGCGCTTCGAAAGCGCTTCCTCGATCGCTCGCTCACCCGCGAGGGGCTCTCCGCCCTCGTCGAGCGGTTCGTCGACCACGTCCGGCGCGGCCGACACGAGGCCGAGGGTTGGCCCACTTCGGCCTACGGGGTCTCGAAGGCCGGCCTGAACGCCTACGTGAGGATCCTCGCTCCCGAGCTCGCCGCGCGCGGCATTCGGCTCAACGCGGTGTGTCCGGGTTGGGTGCGCACCGACATGGGAGGCGCGGGCGCGAGCCGGAGCGTGGCCGAGGGCGCCTCCTCGATCGTCTGGGCCGCGCTTGCCGAAACGCGGGAGAGCGGCGGCTTTTTTCGCGACGGCAAGCCGATCCCCTGGTAGCCGGACCCCGGGTCAGTCGAAGATCTTTCCGGGATTGAGGATGTTCGCGGGATCGAACGCCCGCTTGATCCTCCGCATGAGCGCGATCTGAGCCTCCTCCATGACGAGAGGGAGGTACGGCTTGCGCTTGTGGCCGATGCCGTGCTCGCCGCTGATCGTCCCGCCGAGGCGCGCGGCCGCGGCGTAGAGCTCGGTCAGGAGCTTCCCGAGGCGGACGTCCCATTCCTCGGCGGTCCACGCGGCGCCCTTCTGCGGCCGCGCGTGGATGTTGCCGTCCCCGGCGTGGCCGAAGCACGGGATGCGCGTGTCGTAGGTCCGCTCGAGGCGGCCGACCTCGTCGAGGAGCTCGGGGAGGGCGGAGACCGGAACGACGACGTCCTCGACGGTCTGCGTCGCGGCGGCGCGCCTCAAAGCCCACGGAATCCGCTTGCGGATCCTCCACAGCCGCTCGGCCTCCCCGGGGGCGTCCGCCCGAAGAACCGAGAGCGCGCCGCGGACCCGGCACGCCTCGCGGACCGCCTCGGCGTGGAGCGCGACGGCGCTTTCGCTCGCCCCGTCCACTTCGAGGAGGAGCATGGCAAGCGCGTCGCCGAGCGGGAGGCTCTCGCCGAGGGCGGAGCAGGTCTCGACGAGCGAGTACCGGTCGATGTACTCCACCGCGGACGGGAGTTGGCCGCCCGCGGACACGATGTCGGGAACCGCTTCGAGCGCCGAGCGAGGGTCCCGGAAAAAGACGGCGGTCGTGCTCCGGTGGAGGGGGCGCGGGAGCAGCTGGAGGAAGACTTTCGTGAAGATCGCGAGGGTTCCCTCCGATCCGACGAGGAGCCTCAGGAGATCGTAGCCGCTCGCGTCCTTGGCGCGCTTTCCGCCGAGATCGAGGATCTCGCCGGTCGGAAGCACGACCTCGGCGCCGACCACGTAGCGGCCGGTGACACCGTACTTGACCGCTCTCCCGCCGCCCGCGTTCTCGGCGACGTTTCCCCCCACGAAGCAGAACTCCTCGCTCATCGGATAGCCGGCGAAAAAGAGACCGTGCGGGAGCGTCGCGCCGTCGAGCTCGTTCGTGACCACGCCCGGCTCCACGACCGCGATCCGGTTCTTGGCGTCGATCTCGACGATCCGGCTCATCCGCTCGAGGGAAAGACAGATCCCGCCGTGGATCGGCACGGCGCCTCCCGAGAGGCCGCTCCCCGCGCCCCGGGGAGTGACCGGGACGACCTCGCGGGTCGCAAGCGCCATGATCCCCGCGACCTCCCGCGCGGTCGCGGGCTTCACGACCAGCTCGGGAGCGTGGGCGTAGCGGGCCTCGGAGACCTGATCGTGGGCATACCGGGCGGCCGCCTTGGAATCGCCTGAGAGGACGTGCTCCTCGCCGCAGAGCGCCTCGATCTCCGCGACGATCCGCGGCGTCACCGGTCGGTACGGCCGGATTTCCTGCGCGCTTTCGCTCATCATGGCTCCAGGCCGCCAGTATGCCCGCCTCGGCGCGGCACGTCCACCGTCTGAAGGAGGCTTTCTCGGGGAGGCTGTCGCTATTCCTTGTAGCGATCGGGGACGTGGAGAAGCTCGCGCGGCTTGCTCCCCTGCTGCGGACCGACGATGCCGCGCTCCTCGAGCTCTTCCACGATCCTCGCGGCGCGGTTGTAGCCTATCTTCAGCCGGCGCTGAAGATAGGAGGCGGAGGTCTTGCCCTCCCCCACGACGATGTCGAGCGCCGCTTCGAGCATCGGATCGCTTCCGTCGTCGTTCATGAGCTTGAAGTCGTCGCCCTCGTCGTCGATGAAGATCTCCTCGTCGATGTAATCGGGCTCGCCGAGGGTGCGGACGTGGGCGGTCACCCGCTCGACCTCCTCCTCCGAGAGGTAGGCCCCCTGGATCCGCACCGGGTAGGGATCCCACGCGGAAGCGAAGAGCATGTCGCCGCGGCCGAGCAGCATCTCCGCCCCGACGCCGTCGATGATGATGCGCGAGTCGAACTTGCTCGCGACCATGAAAGCGATCCGCGACGGGATGTTCGCCTTGATTAGGCCGGTGATCACGTCGATCGAGGGGCGCTGCGTCGCGAGCACGAGATGGATGCCGACGGCCCGGGACATCGCGGCGAGGCGGGCAAGCGTCGACTCGAGCTCCTTGCCGGTGGTCGCCATCAAGTCGGCGAACTCGTCGACGATGATGAGAATGTAGGGAAGCGCCAAGGTGGCGATCCTCCGCTCGCGCACGCGGCGGTTGTACGAGCGGATGTCGCGCACCCCCATGGAATCGAGGAGCGAGTAGCGGCGCTCCATCTCGTAGATGCAGTACTGAAGCGCCTGGAAGGCGCGCTTGGGCTCCGTGATCACCGGGGTGAGGAGATGCGGGATGTCGTTGTACAACTTGAGCTCGACGATCTTCGGGTCGATGAGGATCATCTTCACCTCTTCGGGCCGCCGGCAGTAGAGGATCGAGCAGATGATCGAGTTGACGCACACCGATTTCCCGGATCCCGTCGCCCCCGCGATGAGGAGGTGCGGGGTCTGGACGAGGTCGACGATCTGGGCTCCGCCCGTTATGTCCTTGCCGAGGACCACGGGGATCTCCATCTTGGTCTTCGCGATCGACTCCGAGGCGATCATCTCCTTGAAGGAGACGATCGCGCGCTGCTTGTTCGGGACCTCGATTCCGACCGCGTGCTTGCCGGGAATCGGCGCCACGATCCGAACGCGCGACGCCGCGAGCCTGAGCGCGATGTTGTCCGCGAGGTTCACGATCTTCGAGAGCTTCACCCCCGGCGCGGGGAGGATCTCGAACATCGTGATGACCGGTCCCTTGCGGATGCCGGTCACCTCCGCCTGGATGTTGAACTCCTCGAGCGTGCGCATGAGCACCTGCGACGCCTTCTCCGTCTCGCTGTCGATGTTCCAATACTCGCCGTCGGGATAATCGTTGAGAAGCGGGTCGAGCGGCACGAAATAGGAGCCGGACCGCCCCGGAGCGGGAGCCTCCGCGCGGCGTTCGTCCTCCTCAAGCGCGAGGTCGTCGGTCTCTCCGTCCTCACTCGCCTCGTCGTCGTTCGGCGACTCCGCTTCGGGGGAGAAGTCGCCCCCTCGGGGCCTGTCGCTGAACGCGCCGTTCCGGTAGACGATGACCGACTCACCGAAGGGGTCCTCGGCCGCCGCGGGGACCGTTTCCCCGGGTGTCGGCTCGTCGGAAGCCGCCTCGTGCGCGGGGGAGGAGGCTGCCGTCTCGACACCTGCCTCGACCGGGGGATCCAACCTCCGCCTGAGGGCGGGAAGGTCTCGCTCCTCGAAGGCGAGCGCGCCCGAGGGCTCGGCGTTATCGCTCGCCTCGGGCGAGGACGTCTCGATCCGCCGCTCCCCGAGCGAGGCGACCACGCGCTCTCGCCGTTCTCCGGGCAGGCTGAGCGAGCGCGGAAGCGCGACTTCGGCCTCAGGCGACGCCGCCTCGCTCCGCTCTCCGCTCGGGCCCGGGAAGGGAACGGCTTCCTCGCGGTGCGAGCCCTGCATCTCGGTCCACAGCCTGAAGGCGACCACGAGCTCGAGGCAGAACAGGAGGAGCAGCATCATGGCGCCGCCGCGCGAGCCGAACGACGAGACGAGAATGGAGGCGAGCTGAGGCTGCGCGTCTCCGGCGAAAACCTTCAGCAGGAGGCTCGCGGTGAGGAAGGGCACGATCGAGAAGGTGAGGACGGCAAGCACGTCGCGTCTGAAGGAGGGGAGCGCGACGAGAACGGCGCAGGCGAACAGATAGACCGGGACGTAAAAGCCGGCCCAGGAAAAGGCGCCGAAAAGAAGCCCGCCGGGAGCTCGGAGCACATCGGGAATATCCGTTAGGTCGGCGGCTCCCGACAGGGCGGCGAGGAGCGCATAGCCCCCTGCGAGGCACAAGACGACGGCAACGCAGGCGGACAGCCAGCGAGATCGCACGAAGAACCCTCCCCTCACCTAGTAGTCTCGGCGGTTTGCGCCGGTTTCCTTGAGCGGATTCTAGAACGAGGGGAAAATCTCCCGAACGACCTGGGCCGGCGTGAGACCGTAGTAGAGATATCCGTACACGGCCGCGGAGACGAGGATCTTGCGCCCGTAGTCTTGCGTCTCCTCGAAGGGAATCGCCTCGAGGAAGAGCGCGTCGGGCAGGCCGGCGTAGTCCCTGCGCCAGTCCTCGACCCGCCGGTAGCCCGCGTTGTAGGCGAAGAGCGCCTGCTCGGCGTTTCCGAAACGCTCGAGAAGCCCGGCGAAGTAGTGCCCGCCGATCGCGAGATTGTTCTCGGGCTGGGTAAGATCGGGCTTCGCGATTCCCATCCGTCGCGCGATATCGAGGGCGGTCGAGGGCATGAGCTGGCTCAAGCCGACCGCCCCCGCCGCGGAGCGGACGCCGGGATCGAAATAGCTCTCCTCGCGGACGAGGGCGTAGAAGATGGGCTGCGCGATTTTCTCGCGAAGGGTGACCGAGCGGACGGCGTCGGGAAAGGCCTGGGGATAGAGCAGCCTGAGATCGCCGTCGGTGAGCTCGGTCGATAGCCCGAAGGCGCGATCCATGAGCCTCATCGCCCCGATGTAGTAGCCGTCGTCGGAAAGTCGGCTCGCGAGCAGCCTGACGGTGGAGGGCCCGAGCGCCGGGAAGAAGCGCTCGGCGTACGCGTAGGCCTCTTTGTCGAGGCCGTAGGAGAGAAACCCGAGGACGAGATTCTCGCGGTCGGTGTCCTCCGCCGCGGCTGACGATTCCTGGCCGTCGCCCGAGAGGAAGGACGGGACGGTTCCGAGGCGCGCGGAGGCGAGCACGGTGTAGTACGGATTCCCGTCGAGCGCGACGACTCGGCCGAGGAGCTCGGTTTCCGTCGGCCGGTCGGGGCCGGGAGCGATGAAGCCGGCCCGCATGGCGCACGCGGCGACGAAGGCGTACCGCGAGAGAACGCGCCGCGACGCGCGCCCGTCGATCGCGCGGTAGGCGTCCCAAAGCCCCGCCCAGGAGTCCTTCTCGACGAGCTCCGTGCAGAGGGCGTCGAGAATGTCGTCGAAGAAAGAGGGCGTGTGCCACGCTTCCGCGTAGCTCGC
>JASHNV010000066.1 GCA_030041455.1 Spirochaetia bacterium | reverse complement strand
CTGCGGTCGAGAGGGCTTCGCTTCACGGAGCTGCAGCGCGCCATCGGGGACGTCAATCCGGTCACCCTCACGAACAGACTCAAGAAGCTCGAATCCGCCGGCGTCTTGGAGCGCAAGGAGGCGACCGTCGACAAACAGTCGGTCGTGTACGTGCTGACGGCGATGGGCGGACAGCTCCTGCCCGTGCTTCGCGAGATTCAGAGCTTCACGAAGCGGATCGGCGCCCCGCAGTCGAGCGCGGCGCAGCCCGGCGCGAAGGGGCGCGGCGCGGCGGGCGGGCGGTAGCTTTCTCCGCGCTCGTATTCGCGAAAGGCGGCTCTCGAACGGACGCGGCCCGACGAAAATTCCAGTTTGCCGTGATGTTTTCCTCTTCCGTGACGACCTGGCTGCTTTCAGGAGATTGCGCCGGTTCGCTTTCGTCGCAGCCTCCCCGGAGGCGGAGCTGTCTTCCGCCAAGAGGCTCGAACCTGTCTGCTTTCCGAGGCTCGCGATCACGGAACGCTTGCCGGAGACGGGACTCGGACCCGTACGACCTTTCCAAGTCAGGGGATTTTAAGTCCCCTGTGTCTACCAATTCCACCACTCCGGCGCGGACAGCCCAACCGATTCCCACTATAATCAATCTTCGAGACTGTCTTCAATGAGCGCGCGCCATGGCACCACCCCCTGAAAGCGGGATCCCGCCCGGGACGACCGACAGCCATTTCCACTCGATCGAGATGGCACGAAAGGGGCTCGACGTAGCCTCGCTTCTCGCCGAGCTCTTCCTGGACGGCGGCATGGCCGGCATCGACGTCGCGGTCGACACGGCGGATTTCCAAGAGCGCTTGGACCTTCTCAGTCCCTACGCAGCGATTCGCCTTTCGGCCGGCATCGCGCCCTCGGAAGCCGGGGCGGAAGACGTCCCGTCGCGGCTCTCGGCGCTCCGCCGCCAGCTCGAAAGCCCGCGGGTGGTCGCCCTCGGCGAGATCGGTCTCGACTGGCATGGGAACTACGGCAGCCGGGAGCTCCAACGGGAGCTGTTTTCCTCCCAGCTCCGCATCGCCTCCGAGCGCGACCTCCCGGTCATCATCCACAACCGGGACGCCGATGAGGACACGATCGAGCTTCTCTCACGGCTCAAGCCGCCTCGAGCTGGGATCATGCATTGCTTTTCCTCCGACTACGTGGCGGCCCGTCGGTTCGTGGATCTCGGCTTCCTGATCTCGTTCGCGGGGAACCTCACGTACAAGCATGCCGAGCCCCTCCGGGAGGCCGCCCGGCGCCTTCCCCTCGCGTCCATTCTGCTTGAGACCGACGCGCCGTATCTCGCGCCTCATCCCTTTCGCGGGAAACTGAACCACCCGGGGCTTGTCGCGAAGACCTACGAGGCGGTGGCGGAGCTCCGGTCGATGGCGACCCGTGACCTCGTGGCCGGAGTTCGCGACAACTTCCGGAGGATTTTCGGATTCTAGCCCCGGGCCCTGAAGCTGCGGCCGACCACGCCCGCCGTCCGGAGGCACTCCGGCCGGCAACCCCTGGCAGGCCGTGCTTCAGCCTCGCGAGCGCCCCGCGTCCGGTAGCGCGAAGACCGGTCGGCCCTCGTCCGTCGCGAGCGGCGCGGATCGGGGGCGACCCGTTCGATGGCCCCGCCGGCGGGGCTGATCGTGGGCCAGATTAAAGAAAAAAAGGCGGCCGTCATCGAGAGACGGCCGCCTTCGCGTCACAAAGGTAGTCTCGGTTTCTTACCAGGCGTCCGACATGTCGTCGCTTGAGCGCTTCTCCTCGCCGAAGAGATCGGTCACCGCGGTCATATCGTCGAAGTAGATATAGAAGGTGCCGAAGGCCTCGAGGGGAGCGGTGTCGACCACGAAACCGTCGATTTTCAGCCCGGAGCGATCGCCGTAGTGGTAATCCTGCTGGACGAGCCCGGGCGGAATCGCCACGGTAAGCTGCCGCCAGCCGGTAAAGTTGAGCGTACCGAACGGGAGCTCGGCCACCTGACCCGCTTGATCCTCGACGATGAGGCTCAAGATGTGGTTCGTGTTCCGGCCGACCACCCACACCGAGACGGTCTTGACGATCCCCTCGACCGGAATCGGGTGAGTCGGCGTGATCGCGAAGCGCTCGAAGCCGCGCCGGAAGAAGGTCACCTTGACCCCGAGCACGGTATTGTCCTGTTCGTTGATGCCGAGCTTCTGCTCCTCGGGTATGGGCTTCCGGTTCGCGGGCGCCCCGGGGAGCCCGCGCTCCATGATGAGCCCCTCGTCGAGGGGCATCGAGACGTTCCAGAAGCCGGGATCCTCGAACTTGTCGACCGACACCTCTTTCAGGTCCTGCTGCGCCGTATCCACGCCGATTTGAGCGGCGACCGGCTCTCCGGGCGACACGGGATTCCCGGCCGAAGCTTGTCCAAAGGCGAAGGAACCGGTCAGGATCATCACGACAATGGTGAACAGTGCCTTTCGTGTTTTCATCGCTATTGCGCCTTATTGACGTCCGGTGAGGACCAGATTTTCTGCGTCTCTTCCGGCGTAGCCAGATCCTCGCCGTCGATGCGGGTCTCAAACATATCGGTCAGGACTTTCAGCTGGTCGAAATAGATGTAGTAGTCGCTCACGTCCGCGGTCGGCTGGGTCCAGATGACGAACTTGAGGAACTTCAGTCCTTTGAGCTTCGGGATGGTGTTCACGGATTGGGGAATCGAGGTCGGGACCGTTACGATGAGGTCCTTCCACCCGGCATAGTCGAGGCTGCCGAGATGGAGGGTGTGAACGACTCCGGTGTAATCCTCAAGCTCGACATCCAAGTAATAGTCGTGGTTGGTGCCCCACGCCCAGACGTCGAGGGTCTGTACCCTCCCGGGAATCTGGATCGGCGCGGCGACGAGGTTGCCGTTGGAGTCCTTGGCGACCGGAAAGACGTCGATGGAATTGTAGCCTTGGCGATCGAACTTGAAGTGCACTCCTAGAACTTGATGGCTTGGATTGTTCGCGTCGCTTCCGTAGAGCGCCTCCGGCCCCCCCTGGGTGAAGGTCCACTGCGGATAGCCCGCCGTGATGTAGTTGCTGCCCTCGGCAAACCACTGCTGCCGGTCGGGGCCGGGATCGAAGCTGTCGAGGATTTTTGACTCCAAATCCACCGTCGACTCGTCAGCAAAGAGCAATGCTGGAGTTGAAAGTGCAATGAGAAGTGACAGGCTTGTCAAAATGAGGCCGCCGCGTTTCATTCCGAACTCCTTCCTACGTGACACCGCATGGGGAGGGCGGATTATAGTTCCCCACCCTACCCGTGTCAAATCAATTGCCGCCGACCTGGCTCGCGCGCCGAGGCCCGATCCTCCCGAGCGACACGATTTTCCAGGGAATTCCTATATGTTCATCGGTATTCCGGGCCAGATTCTCAACTGTTTTCACGAGCGGCGAGAGGATATCTTCGTCGATCGAAAGAACGACTTTGGCGCTTTCATCGGCCCCCGGGATCCAATTCTCCGCCACGATGGGCCTCGGATCGTCCTTCAAGAGGTCAAGCGCGTAGCCCGTGGCGCCCGGGGCAAGCAGCACGATGAGAGCGGCATTCTTCTGCCGCGGCTCGGTGAGGAAGGTCCTCACCGCATTTTGGTCGACCGGCGCGGCGACCTCAAGCCGCACGAGCATGGGGGGATCCCGGACGCTGTTGAAGCCGTCGACGAAGCGGCCGGCGAGGTCAGGCTCCTTCCCGTCCGGCGCGGGAAGGAGGGCGAGCACGGTCGGTGAGCGGCGGGACTCCGGGACGGCGAGCAGCCTCGCGACCGCGGCACCCGCGGCGAAATACTCCGAGGAGCGGTCCAGATCCAGGAACGTCACGTTCCTCCCGCCCGCAGTCGGCGGCCTGGGGGCTGCAAACAGCACAAAGCGTCGATCCTGATGCTCTCGCGCCGCGATCCCGCCGAAGGGCGAGACGAGCGGGCTGAGGATATAGAGCGCGGCCGGGGAAAGCCGAACGGCCGCCTCGATCTCCGCGGACACGTTGCCCTCCGGATCGATCGGCCTCACCGAGTAGGCGTAGCCGGCCCGCTGGATTGCGGCCTGAAGACCGCCCCCGTTCCCATCCATGATCTCTAGCCAATAGGGATCCGTGAGCACGACGATCGTTTTGGGGGCACAGCCGGAAAGAAGCAGGAAGACGGCGAAAGCGGCGGCAAGGCTCACGGAAGCGCGGAGCATATCCACGGCTACTATCGCCTGAAGCCTCCCGGTGGTCAAGCGCCGCGGCGCGGGATTGTCCCGGGACGGCCGCTCGGGCTCGAAACGCTCCGTCCGCGTGTGCTTGACAGCGCTCCTGCCGCCGCCCGATTATGGGGGAAATCGAACACGAGGAGCATGGCCGTAATCAGCTACCGAGAGCTCGGACTCGTCAATACGCAAGAGATGTTCAAGAAGGCGATCGAGGGGGGATACGCGGTCCCCGCCTACAACTTCAGCAACCTCGAGCAGCTCCAGGCGATCGTCCAGGCGTGCGTCGAGACCAGATCGCCGGTCATCCTCCAGGTGTCCTCGGGCGCCCGGACGTACGCGAGCAAGACCTTCCTGCGCCTCCTTGCGCAGGGGGCGGTGGCCTACGCGGCGGAGTTGGGCTATCCGATCCCGATCGTTCTCCACCTCGATCACGGCGACAGCTTCGAGCTCTGCAAGGCATGCATCGAGCAGGGCTTCTCTTCGGTCATGATCGACGGCTCGCATCTCCCCTACGAGGAAAACGTCGCGCTCACGAAAAAAGTCGCCGAGCTCGCCCACGGGCGCTCAGACTACGTCTCGGTGGAAGGCGAGCTCGGCGTCCTCGCCGGAATCGAGGACGGCGTCTCGGCGGGGCAGTCGCACTACACGAGGCCCGAGGAGGTCGTCGACTTCGTGGCGAAGACCGGCGTGGATTCCCTCGCGATTTCCATCGGAACCTCCCACGGCGCCAACAAGTTCACCGCCGCGCAGTGCACCCGCGGCCCCGACGGCGTGCTCGTTCCGCCCCCGCTTCGCTTCGACATCCTCAAAGAGGTCGAGAGGCGGCTCCCCGGCTTCCCCATCGTCCTCCACGGCTCCTCTTCGGTGCCGGCCGAGCCGGTGCGGATCATCAACCGGTACGGCGGAAAGCTCGCCGACGCGGTGGGAATCCCCGAGGAGCAGCTGCGGCAGGCCGCGCGCTCCGCGGTGTGCAAGGTCAACATCGACTCCGACGCCCGCCTTGCGATGACCGCCGCGGTGCGGAAGGTGTTCGCGGAGAAGCCCGAGGAGTACGATCCGAGGAAGTACCTCGGTCCGGCGCGCGATTCGCTCAAGGAGCTCTACAAACACAAGAACCTGAACGTGCTGGGCTCCGCGAACCGGGCCTGAACGGAGAAGCCCCGGGGACGGTCAGATCGTTTCCCGCACCGCGTGGAAAAAGACCGCCGAGGCGACGGCGATGGCCAAGGTCCCGAGGATCGCGATCCAGGAAAGGTGGATGGTGTACGCGTAGGGAACTCCCGCGAGGAGGACGAGGTAGACCGTTCCCGCCGCGATCATGAGCGCGAGCTCGAGATCGCTTGCCTCGACGATCCGCAGGAAAAGGAGCGAGAGCACGAGGATCCCCGCGACGTGGAGGGTGGGAAGCAGGAGGAGAAAGTAGAGGTCGAGCGCGGCGAAATGCCGGACGAACTCCGAGATCGCGACAAAGGTGAAGAAGCCCGACAGAAACGAGAAAGCCTCGGGCACGCTCTTTCCTCCCGCCGTCACGATGTACCTCGTACAGAGGAAGTAGGCCGCCCCGGCGAGCAGGCTGAACAGGAAGTCGTCGTAGAAGAAATGGTAGGCGACGATCCCGACCGGCGTGAAGACGAGCGGAAGCGCGGTGCTGAAGATGAGATAGACGATATAGCTCGGGATGAACGAGAGTATCCCGCGGAAGAACCAGAACCAGAGCTGCCGGCCGTAGGCGTGCGGCGGGAGGATGACGGACATGACGAAGCCGTAGCTGAGCGGGACGGCGAGCAGCAGGTACAGGGCCATCGGCCGACGATACCAAGAAAAAGGCGACCTGTTCAAGCAACGTCCTCGGGAAGGGCGAATCGAAGCGGTTGGCTCAAGCCCCCAACTGTGGTTTAATACTCGCGATGGAAAGCGTGATCAATTCGATCGGGATCGTGTCCCCTCTCGACTACGAGTTCGGGAACGGCGACGGCGGGATCGGGCTCGACAACGGCGAGACCTTCGGGCCGATCACCGTGCGCTACGAGACCTACGGAACGCTGAACGCCGAGCGGTCGAACGCGGTACTCGTGGTCCACGCCTTCTCAGGCGACGCCCACGCCGCCGGGAAGCACGGCTCGACGGACAGGTCCGACGGCTGGTGGGACAGCATGATCGGCCCCGGCAAGGGCCTCGACACCTCGAAGTATTTCGTCATCTGCTCGAACGTCCTCGGCGGCTGCCGGGGGACCACGGGGCCGAGCTCGATCAACCCGGCGACCGGCAGGGAGTACGGGATGACCTTCCCCGTGATCACGATCCACGACATGGTGAAGGTGCAGAAGCGGCTTCTCGACCACCTCGAGATCGAGAAGCTCGTCACGGTCATCGGCGGATCCATGGGCGGGATGCAGGCACTCGACTGGGCGGTCGCCTACCCCGAGACGGTCCGCTCGGCGGTGGTGCTCGCCGCGACCGCGCGGCTGAACGCCCAGGGCATCGCGTTCAACGCCGTCGGACGCAACGCGATCATGACCGACCCGGCCTGGAACAACGGCGACTATTATGGAAAGACGGTTCCGGCGCGGGGGCTTGCGACCGCGCGCATGGTCGGCCACATCACCTACCTCTCCGACGAGTCGATGCGGATGAAGTTCGGCCGCAAGCTCCGCGAGCGGGAGACCTACGGGTACGACTTCGCGGACGTCTTCGAGATCGAGAGCTACCTGAGCCATCAGGGCGACAAGTTCGTGGAGCGCTTCGACGCGAACTCCTATATTTACATCTCGAAGGCGTTGGACTACTTCGACCTCGGCGACCGGTACGGCGGCCTCGCGGAGGCGCTCGCGCGCGCGACGGCGAAGTTCCTCGTCATCTCCTTCTCGTCGGACTGGCTCTATCCGACCTATCAGTCGAAGGAGATCGTCTTTGCGCTCATGAAGTCGAATAAGGACGTCTCGTTTACCGAGCTTTCAAGCCCCTACGGGCACGACTCGTTCCTGCTCGAGACCGAGCGGCAGGCGACGATCATCTCCTCGTTCCTGGACACGGTGGATGGACAACGGCGGTAGGCAGCACATCAGCTACGACGAGATCGTGCGAATCGTCGAGCCCGGGAGCACGGTGCTCGATCTCGGGTGCGGCGACGGAGAGCTCCTCGGCCGCCTCGTCGGGGAGAAGCAGGTCCGAGGGCGCGGAGTCGAGATCGAAGAAGAGATGATCCTTCGCTGCATTTCCAAGGGCATCTCGGTCTTCCAGGGAAACCTCGACGAAGGCCTGAAGGACTACGGAACCAAGAGCTACGACTACGTGATCCTGAGCGAGACGCTCCAGGTCGTCCGCCACCCGGTGCTCCTCATCGAGGAGATGCTTCGGGTCGGCAGGCGCGCGATCGTGAGCTTCCCGAACTTCGGCTACTTCTTCGTCCGCCTCCAGCTTCTCGCGAGAGGCCGCATGCCGGTCAGCAAGAGCCTGCCCTATCAGTGGTACGATACGCCGAACATCCACCTCTGCACTCGAAACGACTTCGTCGTGCTCTGCCGGCGGCTCAACGCGGGAATCATCAGGGAGATCGCGCTTCGCCACGACCGCCGGCTCAGGCTCCTTCCCCGGAACCTTGCCGCGACGGAGGTGCTGTTCGTCGTCGAGCGCTGGTAGCACACGACCCGTCGAGCCTTTACTCTTTCGGGTCGGAATGATATAGTGCTTTCCTACTATCCACGTCCTCGCCGGAAGGACCGTTACAGGAGGAAGATTGGCAGTCAAAGAGTTGCGGATCAACGGTGCGATCCGCGTAAAAGAGGTCAGGCTGATCGATCAGGCGGGCAATCAGAAGGGAGTCGTTCCGACCGCCGAGGCGCTTGCGATGGCCCAGGAGGCGGGCCTGGACCTGGTCGAGATTGCCCCGCAGGCGGTTCCTCCGGTAAGCAAGATACTGGACTACGGAAAGTACAAGTTCGAGCAGGAGAAGCGGATCAAGGATTCGAAGAAGAAGCAGAAGCTGATCAAGATCAAAGAGATCAGGATGCAGCCGAAGATCGAGCGCCACGATCTCGAGTTCAAGACCGCGCACATCAAGGAGTTCCTCGACGAAGGGAACAAGGTCAAGGTGACCATCCGCTTCCGCGGCAGGGAGCTCGCGCACACCGAGCTCGGCCGGGTCGTCCTCGACAAAGTGCTCGAGCTCCTTGAAGGGTCCTTCCTGCTCGACAAGCCGCCGCTCATGGAGGGGCGGTTCATGTCGATGGTGTTGAACCCCAAGGTCGCGAAGCCGGTGTCGGTCGCTCCCTCCGCCGAGGCAGAGCTCGCGGAGTGATCGGGAAGCTAGCTCGCGCGATCGGGGGCCTGCGGTGCGAGGGGATCGAGCGCCGCTCGCGCAAGCGTAAGGAAAAGGAAAACACATGCCAAAGATGAAAACGAGGCGGGCCGCCGCGAAGCGGTATTCCCTTACGGGAACCGGCAAGGTCAAGTTCAAGAAACAGGGCCTGCGCCACATCCTCACGAAGAAGGCGACGAAGCGCAAGCGCAATCTGAGACGCGCCGGAATCCTGAGCGCGAGCGAGGCGCCGCGCGTCAAGAGACTGCTACCGTACGGTTGAAGGAGCCATCATGTCACGCGCAGTGGACGGGACACGACGTCACGATCGAAGAAAGAAGATCCTCAAGGCGGCGAAAGGCTATTGGGGCAAGAAGAGCAAGCTGTTTCGCGTCGCGAAGGACGCCGTCACGAAGGCGGGCCAGTACGCCTATCGCGATCGGCGGGCCAAGAAACGCGATTTCCGCAGCCTCTGGATCGCGCGGATCTCCGCGGCGACGCGCCGGGAGGGGACTAGCTACTCGGCGTTCATGCACGGCCTGAAGCAGGCCGGCATCGAGGTCAATCGAAAGGCCTTGTCGAACTTGGCGATCGAGGATTCCGCGGCCTTCAGCGCCCTCGTGAGCGAGGCAAAGAAAGCCGTGAAGGCCTGAAAGCGCCATGGTGACGCTCGACCAGATACGCCAACTCGACTCGCGAGTCCATCGCGCGATCGAGCTCATCACGAAGCTGCGGGAGGAGAACTACACCCTCAAGAACCGCCTCGCGGAGTATCAGGATCGGATCGAGGAGCTTGAGGTGCTCATCTCGAACTTCAAGGAAGATCAGGGCGCGATCGAGCAGGGAATCGTGGCCGCGATAACGAGCCTCGACCGCCTCGACGAGAGCGCGAGGCCCGCTCCTCAGGCGAAGGAAGCGCCCGCGAAGGAAAGCCGCCCTCGAGAGCCGCGCCCCGCCGCGCGGGAGGCCGCTTCCCAGCAGGGGAAGCCCGCCTCCGGGCAGCGCGCGGCGGCCGTGTCGACCGCGAAGCCCGAGGAGGATGACGATCGCTCCGACGCCGGAAAGCCGGAAGCGGAGCTCGACATCTTCTGACAAAGGTCTCAATGGGAAAGGGGCACGTCCAGATACACCTCCTAGGGACTTCATTCACCATCCAAGCCGACGAGGATCCCGCCTACCTTTCTCGCGTCGTCGAGTACCTCGAAAAGAAGGTGAGGGAGATCGAGAGCTCCGTCTCGATCAAGGATCCCCTGCGCCTCGCGATCCTGACCGGCATCCTGCTCGCCGACGAGCTGTTCAAGGAGCGCGGAGGCCGGGGCTCGGCGGACCCCGATTCGGCGGAAGCGGAGCGCATGACCCGCGAGATCATCGAGCGGATCGACCGGAGCCTCCGCGAAGAGGAGTCGGAAAACGCTTCGAGTTGACAGCGCCGCCGGAAGCGAATACTATAATTTCGAGTATGACGCTGCTCACGGCCCAGCAAATCACGCGTTTCTACGACCTCTATAACGCGATCGACGTACCCTTCACGAAAGAAGTCATTCAAGCGATCGGGCTTGTCCCGAAGCAGATCTTCCTCAAGTATCTCGGCTTCCAGCTCCCCTGCCTCGTCTATTCAAGCTCGATGATCGGAGCGAAGATCATCGTCAACGTCAAGAACGAGCCGTTCATGCAGATGCGAAACGGCGGCAGCATCGTGTCGCTTCGGTTCTGCATAACCCCTCCCGACAAGACGGAGCCCCTTTCGTTCTTCGTGAACTCGAAAATCGCCGGGTACAGCCCCTACGGAGACAACGACGAGCTCAACTTCGTCACGCTGAGCTTCACCCAGAAGCCGCCGGACGACCTCATCTCCACCCTAGGCCAGCTTCTCGACGTCGACAGCAACGCGAAGCGCAGGCGCGAGGATCGCATCGTCATGAACCCCGACAGCCTGCGCCGCCTGGAGATCAGCGAAAAGGACGCCATCGTCAATATCCAGGGCATTCCCCGCAAGTGCATCGTGAGGGACCTCTCGTTCTCGGGGGCGCGGCTGATCGTGACCGGGATCGGCAAGTTCCTGCTCGACAAGGAGGCGGTCCTCCTCCTCGAGTTCGAGGAGTCCCGCCGGCGGGTGGAGATCAAGGGGAAGATCGTGCGATGCGATCTCGTGGAGGGGCACAAGGACCTCGCGGCGCTCGCCGTTCAATTCGACGAGGCGTCCATTCCCCTCGATTACAAGATCCATATCAACGACGCGCTCACCTCGGGCCGGCCGCTCCACGGGGAGACGCCCGTGGGCGGCGAAATCTGACGATGGAGTCGTCGGCCGCCGATCCGTTGCGGAGGATCGTTTTCATCTCCCTTCCCGAGAACCTGCACCGCACGATCGGAAGCCTGACGGTCGATCCGTCGATCCGCATGCCGGTCGAGCTGCCTCCCGGCGAGAGCGTGGAGGCGATCAAGGATCTCTCCTGGGAGATGATCGTCGCGGGAATGCTCAAGGTGCTGGCCTACCGGCCGGAGCACGAGCACGCCGCGTATTTCCGCCGCTTCATCCTCGAGGTGAAGCCGTCGATCGCCGAGGAGCTCTCCGGCACGGCGATCATGAAGGCGCGCAACAAGGATTTCGATCTCGCGGAGGAGATCTTCCGCGCCCTCGCGAGCTTGCTCCCCGAGGACGCGCGGAACCTCGTCAATCTCGCGCTCGCCTACGAGGAGCACGCCGAGGCCTACGAGCAGATCGGCGACGAGCGGCTGCGCGACGAGTACGTCGAGCGAGCCTTCGAGGCGTACAAGAGCGCTCTGCGCCTCGAGCCCGACTCGACGGAGGCGAACTACAACGCCGCCTACTTTCACCTGAAACAGAGGAATTACGGCAAGGCGGTCGGTCACTTCGAGGCGTTCGTCAACCGCAGCGACGATTCCCGGCGCGTCGAGCGCGCCAAGGCCATCATGAAGGAGCTCAAGGCGCAGGATCTCCTCGACAATCTCTTCAAGGAGGCCTACGACTTCATCCGGCTCGGAAAAGAGCGCGAAGGCATCGCGAAGATCAAGGAGTTCCTACAGCGCCACCCGAACGTGTGGAACGCCTGGTTCATCTATGGCTGGGGGCTCCGCAGGCTCGGCGAGTACGCCGAGGGCCGCGAGGCGTTCCTCAAGGCGCTCAAGCTCGGCGGAACGCAGGCTGACACCTACAACGAGCTTGCGATCTGCCTGATGGAGCTCGGCGAGCTCGCCGAGAGCCGCGGTCAGCTCATGAAGGCGATCAAGATCGAGCCGGAGAACATCAAGATCCTCTCGAACCTCGGAATCGTGAGCATGAAGGAGCACAAGCCCGGCGAGGCGATCGGCTTCTTTCGTACGGTGCTCGCGATCGAGCCGGCGGACCCGATCGCGAAGAAATACCTGGAGCTCCTCACGCGGGACCTCCCGCAATCCCCTTCCGCGAACTGACCGCGCAAGCGGACTCCTCGGACTTTCGATCGAGAAATCGCGCTAAAGGTTAAGAACCCCCCTGCCGAGCATGAGACCAGGGTGGAGTGTTTCCCGACGCGCGCGGGCCCGGGCAAACACCTCCCTGCTCTTAGTATCGGTCGCCCTTCGCGACCCTTAAGGGAATTCGCTCGGGAGGAGGTGGAAAAAAGACGGGTTCGCCGCCGTTCTCGACGGACGGCAGGCAGCCACTCATGGGGCAGGCAAGGATGCCTTACCAATTTTCACGGAGGAAGACATGGTAATCAATCACAATTTGAGCGCGCTGTTCGCGGAGAACCGGCTCAACATCACCAACCAAAACCTCAGCAGCGACATGGAAAAGCTCTCCTCGGGCTACCGAATCAATCGCGCCGGGGACGACGCGTCCGGGCTTGCGGTGAGCGAAAAGATGCGCGCGCAGATCGGCGGGCTCCAGCAAGCCTCCCGAAACGCCTCGAACGGTATCTCGTTCATCCAGGTCTCGGAAGGCTACCTTCAGGAGAGCCAGGACATCCTGCAGCGGCTGCGGGAGCTTGCCGTCGAAGCGGCGAACGGGATCTACACGACCGAGGATCGCATGCAGATCCAGGTGGAGGTTTCCCAGCTCGTCGACGAGGTCAACCGCATCGCCTCGCAGGCGCAATTCAACGGCTTGAACATGCTCACGGGCCGATTCGCCCGTCCGACGGGCGAGAACGTTCCCACCGCTTCCATGTGGCTCCACATCGGAGCGAACATGGACCAGCGGATCCGCGTCTACATCGGCACGATGACCGCCGAGGCGCTCGACCTCAAGCAGACTTCGGGCAACATCTTGAGCATCTCGACCCCGGACCTCGCGAACCAGGCGATCGGCGTCATCGACCAGGCGCTCACCAAGGTGAGCAAGCAGCGCGCGGACCTCGGCGCCTACCAGAACCGCCTGCAGAACGCCGTGGCGGGCCTGAACGTCGGAGCCGAGAACCTCCAGGCCGCGGAGTCCCAGATCCGCGACGCGGACATGGCGCAGGTCATGGTCTCCTACACGAAGAACGAGATTCTCCTCCAGGTGGGAACCGCGATGCTCGCCCAGGCCAACGCGAAGAATCAGACGGTGCTCCAGCTTTTTAAGTAGGCCACCTGCGAAAGGCGACGCGGCGCCGCGTCAGGTGGCCTTCACGGCACCCTGATCCATAACGAACAAAGGAGCGCAATCCGCGACGAGAGCAGAGTTCGATCTTTGACACCGACCCTCCACGTCGGAGCCGGATGGGGAAGAGGGCTTGGCAAGCGCGGGCCTGCCGGCTCGTCTTCTTCAACGGGGGAAACACACGGAGCGGAAGGGGCCGAGCCCTTCCGGTTTCCACCTGCCGGCGCATTTCTCAAGGGAAGGCAAAGGATGCCTTCTTCGATCGTTCAAGGAGGGTTGCCAATGGTAATAAACCACAATCTGAGCGCCATGTTTGCCGATCGGCAGCTTGGAAACGTCGACCTCAACCTCACGAAGGACATCGAAAAGCTGAGCTCGGGACTGCGAATCAACCGGGCCGGCGACGACGCTTCTGGCTTGGCCGTCTCCGAGAAGCTCCGAAGTCAGATTCGGGGCCTCAACCAGGCGGATCGAAACATCCAGAACGCGGTGTCTTTCATTCAGACAACCGAAGGGTACCTCGGGGAATCCACCGATATCCTTCAACGCCTGCGAGAGCTCGCGGTTCAATCTTCCAACGGAATCTACACCAACCAGGACCGGGCCATGATTCAGGTAGAGGTGTCGCAGTTGATCGACGAGGTCAACCGCATCTCGTCCCAGGCCCAGTTCAACGGCTTGAACATACTCACGGGAAGATTTGCCGTGGGACAAGCGACGATCATGCAGTTCCAGGTAGGTGCGAACATGGACCAGAACAAGAGGGTGTACATCGGCACCATGACCGCCGCGGCGCTCAGCCTGACCGGGCCTCAGGGTCTCTCGATCTCGACCCCGGAACGGGCAAACGCGGCGATTGGAATTGTCGATAACGCGCTCCAAAAGGTGTTATCGCAGCGGGCGAACCTCGGAGCCTACGAGAATCGTTTCCAGATGGCTTCGAAGGGAGTCGCGAACGCTGCGGAAAATCTGCAGGCCGCCGAGTCGCAGATCAGAGACGTGGACATGGCCAGCGAAATGGTCACGTACGTCAAGGATCAGATCCTCGCCCAGGCGGGGACCGCGATGTTGGCGCAGGCTAACGCGAAGAGCAAGCTAGTCCTGCAACTGTTCTAGACGGCCGGCACGCAAGAACTCCGTGCGCGAAGAGGTAGAGAGACTTCTGGACGTCGTCTTTCTACGAATCCGGCGGGAGGGGCTCGCGCCCCCTTCCCCATTTTTTCGACAGAGAGCGGCACATGATGGAATTAGAAGGAATTATCGGAAAGGAGCCTTTTCGTCAGCGCGCTCCCCAACGGGAGGCCCAAAAGGCCCCCGTTCAGTCGGCTCCCGCGGCGCCGGGTCCGAAAACCGTCGACTACGCGGAGTTTCTCCAGCAGATGCTCAGCATGGTCCCGGCGTACGACAAAGAGCTGAAGTTTACCATAAACAGAACGCTCAACGAGGTGGTCGTTAAGGTGATTGACAGCAAAACCGATAAGGTAATCAAGGAGATTCCCCCGGAGGATATCCAGAGGCTTCAGGCGCGCATCCGCGAAGAGGTAGGCCTCCTGTTCGACAAGAAGGCGTAAATCGTCGAAAGGAGGGCCGGGGGAAGTGGCGAATGTCGGATATTTCCATCCCCGGCTTCTCAAGCAACATCAACACCGACAAGATCATCGCGGACCTGATGAAGCTCCAGCGCATCCCGCTCAACCGCCTGAAGGACAGGCTGGCGACGGACAAGAAGGAGCGCGACGCGTGGGTCGAGCTCAACCGTTACATCGGCACGGTCCGCGACTCCGCGAAGGCGCTCTACGGCTTCGACAATCCCTTCGAGGACAAGGTCGCCGCTTCGTCCGACTCCTCGGCGCTGAGCGCGACCGCGGCGCGCACCGCGCGGCAGGCGAGCGACACGGTCACCGTCGAGCGGCTCGCGACCTCCGATTCCTTCCTCTCCGCCTCGCTTCCCGATGATTACGCGGTTCCTCCGGGCACCTACGGATTCACCGTCGGCAAGAAGGAGCTCTCCATGCAGTTCGGCGGCGGGAGCCTGAGCGACTTCGCGCAGTTCGTGACCCAGCACTCCCAAGGGCTCCTCGACGCCTCGGTCGTCGACGACACGCCGAGCACCCAGGTGTTCGCGATCAAGGCGAATCCGACCGGCGCCGAGAACAAGCTCGCCTTCACGAAGGACTCCGTGCGCTTCGGCGTCGGAGCCGGAATCATCCGAGGCACGAGCACGACGGAGCGGACCGTCGGCCTCACGCCCGGGGAGGTCCAGCAGTGGACCAAGCCGCTCACCTCCGAGCTCTTCTCGCTCGGCAACGGGGTCCTCACCCTCAAGCCGGGCGGCGAGGCGGCGCTCCCGATCTCCCCGCCCGTGGCGGCCGCGAAGGGCCTCGTCATCGAGTTGACGGTCACCGTCAACCACCTGCCCGAGAGCGCCGCCGCGCAGGCGGCCGCGCCCGCGGGGCCGAGCATTCCGGCGACGGGGACCATCGAGTATCAGGGCATCAAGATCCAGAGCTCGCCGTCGCAGGCGCCGCTCCCGCCGTGGACTCCTCCGCCGCCGCCTAAGAGAGTGGACGACCTCGGGGTGCTCTTCCTCCAGGACGGCGCAAAGACGGTGAAGCTCCCGGACATCCAGGACGGAACGGGGCCGCAGACGATCCAGATCCCGCTCTCCGAGTACGTGCAGAATCTCTCCTCCCTCGACGTGAGGAACAACAACACGTACCGGGAGATCCAGATCGCCGGAATCAAGATCTACGACCCCAAGGCGCGCGGCCGCTACGCGCCGGTCAATCCGGTGAGCCAGGCCGCCGACGCGAAGCTCAACCTCGACGGGATCAAGGTCACGCGGAAAAGCAACACGATCGACGATCTCATCCCCGGCGTCACCCTCAAGCTCAAGGCGCCTTCGAGCGGCCCGGTCGCCCTCACGATCGGTCCGGACACGAAGAGGATCAAGAACGCGATCATCGACTTCGTGGGCAACTACGACAAGCTCCTCACCGACATCGAGATCTACACCAACCGCGACCCGGCGGTCATCGACGAGATAACGTATTTCTCCCCCGAGGAGCGCGCGGCGGCGAAGGCCAAGCAGGGGCTCTTCGAGGGAGACATCACCCTCGAGCAGCTGAAATCCCACCTCGAGGAGATCATGATGGACCCCTACAAGACCGAGGCGGGCCGAGCGATGACGCTCCTCGCGCAGATCGGGATCTCCACCGACACGTCGAATCTCGCCGACGGCTTCGACGCGTCGAAGCTGCGCGGCTATCTCGAGATCGACGACGGGAAGCTCGACAACGCGCTCGCGACCGAGCTTCAGCCCCTGCGGGAGCTTTTCGGCTACGACTCCACCGGCGATCTCGTCATCGACAGCGGCGCCGCCTACGCGACCGACCGCTACCTGCAGGCCTTCAACGAAACCGGGGGGATCATCCCGGGGATGCTGCAGAGCTACGACCAGGAGATCGCCTCCACGAACCAAGACATCTCGACGATGAACGACAAGCTCGCCGACAAGGAGCGGGAGCTCCGCGACAAGTACAGCGAGATGGAGGGCACCATCAACACGCTGCAGCAGAACTCCAAATCGATCGGCGCGCTCGGCTCGCAGCAGCCCCAACCCGGACAGTAACGAGGCAGACCATGGAAATTTTGATTAACGAGGAGCGTATCGACTACTCCCTCGAGCGCGAGCGGACCTTGCTCGAGGTCTTCGACGGCCTTCGCGCGTGGCTTACCCGCGAAGGCTACGTGATCACCTCGGCACGGTGCGACGATACCGAGCTCGACCTCCAGGGAAAGGAGCGCCTGAGCGGCATCCTGGTCGAGGAGATCGACGAGCTCGACATCGAGGTCGAGCAGGTGAGCGGTCGCGTCCTCGCGAACCTGCGGACGCTGAGAAGCTACTTCTCGCTGCTCGCCGGGCTGCTCGATCGGCGCGACTTCGCCGCGCTCGGCGAGCTCTTGCGCGGCCACGCGCAGGTCCGCGAAAGCCTCGACGCCATCCTCGAAGAGAGCGGAATCGCCGCCCCGGGCCTCTCCGCGGCGGAGCTCGAGCGGCTCGTCGCGGCGGGAAGCCGGCCCGACGGGGCGAGCGAGGCGCGATCGGAGCTCGTCGCGTTCGCCGAGCGGCTTGCGAGGGAGCTCACCGCACGGATCGACGAGATCGCCGACCCGCTCGGAAGCCTGCGGAGAGTCTCCGCGGGCCTCAAGGCGTCGATCGCCGAGCTTGCCGACGTGCCGATCATGCTCCAGACCGGCAAGGACCGCGACGCGATGGCGGCGATCGTCCGCTTCACGGAGGTGACGGGGAGCGTCGTGCGCCTGATTCCGCTCCTGCCGGCCGAAGCGCCTCCTATCGTGCCGACGGACTTCAACGCCATCCTCCTGCAGCTCGTCGACGCGTTCATCGCGAAGGACAGCGTGCTCATCGGCGACCTCCTCGAGTACGAGATCGCGCCCCGTCTTGAAAAACTGAGCGCGTATGTCGATCTTATTTCCAAGGAGCGGTGAAATTCCGCGAACGGATCAGGCATGACACCACTATTGCTTCAGGCGCTCGTCCAGATTCCCCAAGGAAACCCGGTGAGCGCGATCGTCGGCGTCGCCGTGGTCGTGGCGGGGATCGTCGCGCTGTTCATGATCTTCGGCGGACGGGGCGCCCGCCCGGGCGCCGGCCGAAGGCGCTTCTCCCCGTCGCGCTTCCGCCGCGCGGCGCGCGGGCTCGGGCTCGACAAGACGCAGGTGAAGACGCTCGAGAATCTCTGCGTCAAATACCCGAGCGCGAACCCCCATGCGCTCCTCACGAGCCCGACGTCGCTCGACGCCTTTCTGAAGCGGGCGATCAACGAGATCGACCAGCAGTCCCAGTCGAGCGCCGTGAAGGAGGCGCACAAGGCGACGCTCTTTCGCATCAAGCAGCTCATCGAGCAGAACTCGCAGAAGCGGGCCATGAGCGGGAGCTCGCAGCTCGCGATCGGCCAGAAGGTCTCGGTCATCGGACCGGACGGGGTCCGGCACCCGACGACGGTGACCGGCAATCTCCGCGACTACGTGACGATGGACATTCCCACCGACAACGCGGGAGACCAGGTGCGCTGGAAGAAGTGGACTCCGGTGAAGGTGTTCTCCACGCGGCCGAACGGCCAGGCCTACTCGTTTCAGTCCAAGGTGGGCGGCTACAACGAGGTGAGGGGCGTCGAGTCGCTCCTGATCAACCAAACGACGCAGGTGCAGCAGGCCGTGCAGCGAAAGCTCCGCCGAAAGCCGCTCGAGAAGCCCGCCTACTTCTACGCGGTGCAGATCATGACGATCGCGGAGGGCCGCGAGCAGCGAAAGCGCGCCGTCGCCCAGACGAAGGGCGCGCTCGGAACGGTTCTCGAGGTCTCGGCGGGAGGCTGCAGCGTGCGGACCTCCCTTCCCCTCGCGAAAGGCTCGCTCATCAAGATCGAGTTCGAGATCGCGAAGACCCGGCCCGTGGTCGTGTTCGGGAAGGTGCGGGATGTCCGCCGCAGTCCGCCCGCGGGGGGAATCATGCACGTCATGTTCACGCAGGTCTCCCGGCAAAACCTGAACAAGATCAACCAGTTCGTCTACGAGATCGGATGACGGTGGCCGCGCGTCCCGTCGTTGACCTCCCGGATCTTTTTCCGTAGGATGCTGGTCATGCGTGTCGTCGAGCTTCAGGACATCACGAAAAAGGAGTCTCCCCTCCACTACCGCAACGAATACTCGGGCAAGGCGGTCCTCGACATCGACCTCGAGCGTCCGGTCGAGCGGCGGCTCTCGTTTATCCTCGAACACGCGGCGACCGGCATGATCGCCGTGACCGTCACGCTCCACGAGGCGGTCAACTACCCGCTCGTGCCGGTCATCAACTCGCTCAAGGACTACATCCTCAAGCTCAGGAAGGAAGGGAAGCTCGACTGAACCGTTTCTCCACCGCAAGCGCCGCGGAGACCGTGGACCTCGGGAGGCGCATCGGCGCTCGCCTCGCCTCGAGGCAGGTCGTCGCGCTCGACGGAACGCTTGGAGCGGGGAAGACCACCCTCGTGAAGGGCATCGCGGAGGCGCTCGGCGTCGAGGAGCCGATCACGAGCCCGACGTTCACGATCCTCAGCGAGTACTCGGGAAGCCTTCCGCTCCACCACGCCGATCTCTACCGGATCGGCAGCAGCGAGGAGCTCGAGCTCCTCGGTTTCGACGAGCTGCTCGACCGCGACGGGGTCACGGTCGTCGAATGGAGCGCCAAGGCTAGGACGCTACCCCGGGGCACGATCCACATCTCGATCTCGATCGACGGCGAAGGCAGACGCCTGATCGAGGTCGACGGGCTCGACGTATGACGATTCTCGCGCTCGACACCGCCACCGAGATCCTCTCCGTCGCGCTGAAGGTCGACGAGCGGCAGGTCGAGGCCACGCTCGACGTCGGCCTCAGGCACTCGGAGCTCCTCATGCCGACGTTGGACCGCCTCGTGGAGCTCGCCGGCGCGGAGAGGCGCTTCGATCTCGTGGTGTGCATGAAGGGCCCGGGCTCGTTCACGGGGCTGCGGATCGGGATGGCGACCGCGAAGGGTCTCTCCGCCGGATCGAGCTGTCCCCTCGTCGCGGTCCCCACCCTCGAAGCGGAGGCGAGCGGCCTTGAGGGATTCGACGGGATCGTGGTGCCCGTGATCGACGCGCGCGCGGGACGCCTCTATGCCGCGCTCTTCGAGGCCGGAAGGCGCCTCTCCGAGGACCTCGACGTCGCGCCGCGCGAGCTCCTCGAGCGCCTTGCAGGCCGCGCGAGGGCGCTCCTCACGGGCCCCGGCGCCCGGCTCGCGCTTCGCGGCATGGAGGAGACGCTCAAGGTCGGAGAGGACGAAGCGCTCAGGCGGGAGCTCTCCTCGCGCGTCCTCGTCCATCCGGGCTACCGCGACGGCCGCTCGCCCGCGCTCCTCAGGCTCGGGCTCGCGCGCCTCGGCGCGTCGGGGCCGGAGGAGGACGACGCCGGCCCCCTCTACCTTCGTCCGAGCGAGGCCGAGCTGCCCGCGCGCCCGGATCGTCCGTAGCGCCGCGCCTCGAAACGCGGCGCTACGGCTGGTTCTTCCCCGGCCCCGGCTTGCCGAGGAGCCCCTCGATCGCGGGGAGGTCGGTGCCTGCGCGCGCCGCGGCGCGGTTTTCGGCCTGGATCGCCTCGAAGACCTCGTGACGGTACACCTTCACCTGCGGCGGGGCGGTGATGCCGAGCCGTACCTGGTCGCCCTTGATGTCGACGACGGATACGACGACGTCCTCGCCGATGATGATGCTCTCGTTCAGCTTGCGGGCGAGAATCAGCATGCGCGGTCCTTGACCGCGACCTGCGAGAGCTCCTCGAGAACGTAGTGCCTGATCTTCCAGACGGGGTTGAGCGAGATGGACTGCCGCGCGATGCGCTCGCGCCGGTTGATGACGACGGGACCCTGCAGGTTCGCGCTCATCAAGGCTTGGTTCTCCGGGATGGTGACGACGGCGAACACGAGCGGCTCCTCGCCCGAGGCGATGCCGATCTCCGCGAGCTCGTTCTCGGCGAGATCGGGCGTGTAGTCCGGGCGAAAGAGCTTCGGATCGATGAGGACGAACGCCACCTCCGGCCGCTCGACCGACTGAAGCCAGTAGAAGGGCTGCTGCGACGCGTCGAGCAGGACGTAGTCGTGAAGCTCCTCGAAGCCGAGAATCCCGAACGGGAAGCTCAGCCGCTGGCGCTCGTCGACGTCGATCTCTCCGTAGGGCTTCGTGAGTACGCGCATCGTCCGTTACCTCAGGTAGTCGAGCAGCGTCGGCGGCAGAATCTTCGCCGCCGTTTCAAGCGCCGCCTGGTGGGTGTACTCCATCATGCGCAGGTCGGTGATCGCCTTCGTCATGTCGAGGTCGACCTCGCGGGAGTCCTGCTGCTGGACCTCGGGAATCTCGAAGGCGATGCGCTCGGAGACTCCCTTCAGCCGCTCGTTCTGCGCTCCGAGCTCCGCCCGGGCGGCGGTGAGGTTCCCGAGCGCCGCGTCGATCCCCTTCAAGCCCATGCCCCCGATGTCCACGGTCTGCCCCTGGTAGAGCTCGTCGCGAAGCGCGATCACGGCGTCGAAAAGCGACCCGCCCGAGACGCGGACGTCGGGGGAGATGTTGGCCGGCGGGTTGCCCCCCGACGGGCTGAGCACGCCGAGGTCCTGGAGGACCGTGCCCTGGACGTCGCGCAGCCACAGCTGGTGCGGCGAGGTCGTCTGGAGCACGAGGGAGCTCTTCACGGGGTCGAGGCTCGCGCGGACCCCGGCATTGGAGCTGTTGATCTTCGCGATGACCGCGGAGACGTTGTCGCCCGCGGCGAGATGAATGTCGGTGCCGTCGATGCTGATCACGGAGTCGGCCTGCACCTGGTAGGCGGTGGCGTCGGCGTTGGCGAACAGCTGCTGTTGCTCGGCCCAGAAGGCGCGGTTCCCCGGAACGTTCGCCGGGATGAAGCTCCCGTCGGAGATCTCCACCCTGTTCTCGCCGATCGTCCCGGTGTACCTCACGTCGGTTATGACCTGCTCGGAGGCGCCGGGGACGTTGCCCCTGAGGGTGCTGAAGGCGGCGCTCAAGTCCCGATCGCCCGCGAAGAGCATGCGTCCCTCGCCGTCGCGGGCGTTTCCGATCTGAACGAGCTCGTTCAGGAGCTGGTTCACCTCCTCGCCCATGTCCTTCAGGTCTCCGGGCGTGTAGGTTCCGTTCGCCCCCTGGACCGCGAGCTCCCGGACCCGCTGGATGATGTCCGTCGCTGACTTGAGGTAGCCGTCGGCGACGTTGTTCGTGTCGACGACCGTGTTGACGTTGATCGCGTAGCGGTCGAGCCTCACGAGCTTCGATTCGAAGCGGACGGCGTGGGCCGCCGCGATCGGGTCGTCGCGAAGGTTCAGGATCCTCGTCTGCGCTCCCATCTTGTTGTCCAACTGGTTCAGCTCGAACTCGCGCAGCCTGAGCTGGTAGGAGATGTCGTCGTTCGGTTGGTCGGTGCTTACTCGATAAAACATGGAATGCTATACCCCCATCCTATTGATCAGCGTGTCGAGCATGGAGTTCATCTCCGTGATGAAGCGGGCGGCGGCCGCGTAGCCGTGCTGGAACTTGATCATGTTCGAGAGCTCCTCGTCGATGTTGACTCCCGAGATCGACGCGCGCCGGTCGTTCAGGTCCTTCATGATCGCGTTCTGGGTGTCGAGGGCGGTCTGGGCCGCCTGTCCCTTGAGCCCGATCTCGGCAACCGCGTTGGAGAAGTATTCGTCGAAGGTCGTGAGCTGTCCGATCATGACCGGACGAATCCTCAGGTTCGCGATCGCGAGCGCCGCGCTCCCGTCGCCGGGCTGCGCCGGCTGGCCGTCCTTGCCGAGCCCGGCCGCGATGGCGAGCGGGTCGTTCGAGACCTCGGGGCTCACCTCGATCCATCCCGACGGGTGCGTGAGGGGCGCGACCGCGTAGTCCGGCTGCGGCCCGCGGAGCGACCGCACGGCGTCGGCGTGTCCCCAGTCGTAGGCGCCGGCCGCGCCGCTTTGGGCGAGGATCCCGGCGTATCCCACGAGGAACTGGCCGGAGTCCTCCACGTGCCGGAGCACGAAGTCCGGGTTGCCCTCCGCCTGCGCGGGAGTCGCCTTCAGCGAGAGCCTGCCCTGGTTGTTCAGGACCGCCACCACCTCGGCGCCCGAGTTGTTGATCCGCTTCACGAGGTCGTCGACCGTGTCGGTCGGGCTGTAGGCGACGGTCACGTTTCCGTCGGCCCCGGAGAGGGTAATCGTTCCGGCGAGCCCGATCTGCTCCTTCGGCGAGAGGGGGTTCGAGCCGGTGATCCGGAAAAGGTACGTCGAGTCGAACTTGCCGGTTCCCGCCCGGTCGTAGTTCCCGGTCACGTTGTTCACGAAGGGCAGCTCGGTGAAGAAGTCCGAGCCTGTCTTGCCGTTCGCGCCGTATCCCGCGCGGTGAATCTCGTTCACCATGTCGGCGAAGTTCATAGTCATGTTGTCGAGCTTCTGGATCTCGTGACGGACGTCGACGTCGCGAAGCTCGACGAGCGCGTGGAGCTTGCCGCCCTCGAGGCGGACCGGCTCGTTGTTCGCGGCCCACACGACGGTGGAGTAGCCCTCGTTCTGGACGTCGGGAAGCGCGCTCAGGTAGTGGACGATCCCGCCCTGGACAAGCTGTCTCCCGCCGGTGTGGACGTTGTAGGCGTTCGGGTCCCTCGCGTCGACGGTGATGTTGAGAAGCGTCGAGAGCTTGCGCACGAGGAGGTCCCGCTGGTCGAGGAGCTCGTTCGGGTTGTCGCCCATCGCGCGTACCTTGACGATCTGCGTGTTCAGCCGCGCGATGTCGGACATGAGGCCGTTCGCCTGCGTCACCGTCGCGCTCACGTCCTGCTCGATCATGTCGCGCACCTCTTTGAGCTGCGCGTAGTTGCGGTGGATGCCGTCCATGAGCGCCTGGCTGCGCTGGAGGACGGCCTCCCGCGCGGCGGTCTCCGAGGGATAGACCGAGAGCTCCTGCCAGGAAGCCCAGAACTTGTCCATCAGGCCGCGCACCGACAGGGCGGTCGGCTCCTGGTAGATCTGCTCCACCTGGAGGAGGTAGTCGTTGCGGGCGTTCCAGTAGCCTGAGCGGTTCGCCTGGGCGACGATTCGCTGCTCGAGGAACTGGTCGTGCACCCGCTCGATCGAGGCGACCGTCACGCCCTGTCCGATCTGGCCGGGGGTGTCCTCTCTCGTCAAATCGGGCATGTAGAGGGGGTCGAACTCCGTGAGCTCGACCCGCTCGCGGCTGTAGCCCTCGGTTGAGGCGTTCGAGACGTTGTTGCCGATCGTCGTGAGCCCCTCGGTGTTGGCGACGAGACTGCGCTTGCCGATCTCGATTCCGGTAAACGTTGATTCCACGGGATTCTCCTACAGCCGCTGGCTGATGACCATCGGGGTCGACTCGACCGGCTTCGATTTGCCGCGCCGGGAGTAGATCTTGCCCTTGCGGAAGGGGTAGAGCTCGCTCAGGACGGCCTGCATCTCCCCGGTGACGTTCCGCAGGTAAGCGTCGATGTTGCCGGTGATGCCCTGGATGGCGATCACCGAGAGCTTCAGCCGCCGGTAGGCCTCGGCGAGCCGCTCGCGGTGGTCGTAGGGAAGGAGCACCACCACGTGGTAGAGCCCGGCCTCCTCTCCCAGCCCGAGGCTCGCCTGAAGCTTCCTGAACGAGAGGTTTCGCTCCTCTTCGACCTGGGCGAGCTTCTGCGCAATGGGGTTCATCCTCCGGAGCGCCGTCTCGAGCCCCTTCCAGTTACGCTCGAGAACGCACGACTTCAACCTCACTTCAAGCTCGGCGATCCTCCCGAGGAGGTC
>JASHNV010000065.1 GCA_030041455.1 Spirochaetia bacterium | reverse complement strand
GGAGTCCGACGAGCTCCTTGAAGCCCTGGCCGGTCTGAGGGTCGGCGCCAAGGAGGTGGAGCGAGCCTCGGAGGCGTTGGGAGGGGATATCGGCGAGGATGAGCGGCGCGTGGTCGGCCCTCAGGTTCCGTCGAGCAGCACCATGTACCTCGGGCTCGACGGCACCGGCGTTCCCCTGCGGCCCGAGGAGCTGCTCGGCCGAACGGGCAAGCAGCCTGAGGGGGGTGCGAAGACCCGAGAGGTGAAGCTCGCCACCATCTGGACGGCGGACAGCCGGGACCAGGACGGCAAGGCGGTGCGCGATGTCGGCTCGGTGAGCTACAACGCCGCCATCGAGAGCGCGGCGACCCTGGATACCGCCGCGCAGCTGTCGGAGTTCGCCCGGCGCGTCGAGCGGGAAGCCACCCGTCGGGGGTTCGCTCAGGCGGATCGCCAGGTGATCGTGGCTGATGCGGCGAAGTGGATCTGGAAGCTCGCCGAGGAGCTGTTCCCGAACGCGACTCAGATTCTGGATCTCTATCACGCGAAGGGCACGCTCTCGGAGGTCGCCAAGGTCATCTACGGTGCGGAAAGCGAAGTCGGCAGGACGTGGGCGACGCTCCGCCACGAGGAGCTTGAGGCGGGCACTATCGACGCCGTCCTGAAGGCACTGCACCTTCACCGAGACCATAAGGAAGCCGTCACCTGCTGCGAATACCTCAAGACCAACCGCCACCGGATGCGCTACCCCGAGTTTCGGCGTTTGGGGCTGTGCGTCTCAAGCGGTGTGGTGGAAGCCGGCTGCAAGCTCGCCATCGACACTCGGCTGAAACGGGCCGGGATGCACTGGACCCACAGGGGCGCCAACGCCATGATCGCCCTGCGCTGCTTTAAGCTCAGTGGCCGCTATGATGACTACTGGCAACGGCGGGCGGCTGGATAGCTCACCTCACAGAATTGTCGTGCGCCCCCGGAACGAGGTGTCCCTGGGCGCCGGTATCCTGGAAACGGACGGGTTCGGGGTACGCGCCTCCGGATCGTTTCGTCGAATCTTCGAGCCTGGGGGCGCACTCGAACACGCTAAGCGGCAGGGGGAAGGCTTCCCTTCGCGAGTCGTGGATCGAGCCGGGCGCTGCACCGAAGAGCATCTTGTACCTTCGCGAGGTGAAAGATCCGCGGCCGGGGATCACCCGCGAGATCGGGAATCCGAAGATTCGCGCTCGCGCGGTTCGCCACGGAAGGGCTTGAAGATCGAGTCTCACCTTCCGACCGCCCGAGAAGTGGGGGCCGATGCTGGGACGCTCTCCGCCATCAGCACGGAGCTCGCCGCAATCAAGCGCAGGATTCGCCGGTCACACCGTCAAAAGCAAAGCACGCCCAAGAAGGTTCTCCCCATGGAGCGAATCGAGCCCGAGCGGATGCTCGGGCTTTGTGACGGATAAGAACGGGCCTTTCGACGCGCTTACGATGGACGGGATCTGGGCCAAGAGATCGTTGGTCGACGTAGCGAGACCCAACAGGGGGCATGTTGAACAAGAGAGCGGCGACAGGTGCCGTCGTCCTACAAGTCCTCAGATGGATAGGTCGCACCCCTGGAAGTTTCTTGTCAGGAGGTCATGCAACCCCGAACGAAAACGAAGTCCTGCCGGATTCCGGAACTTCTGGCTTCCTCAGATTCGAAACGCGGGCCATCTGCGAAGCGTTAGATAAGGAACGGCGCCATCGAGAAATGACGTGGAAGGCGGTCTCCGATGAACTACCGGGATTTCCCGAGACCATGCTCAAGAACCTCGCGATGGGTCCCTTGATTGGGTTCCCGCGTGTCGTGATGATTACGCAATGGCTGCAACGACCCGCCGCGGATTTCGTGCGGGTGCGCTGATCGACGACGCTGTCGGAATCATTCGTTGGATGCAGCTTAAGCCGTTACGGAGGACGTAAAGCATAGGACCGGCACGGGCGCGTACGGCGATCGCCAAGACGAGGCTATCGCCGTACGCGCCGTTTGCCGGAGAGCAGGCGCGCGCGATCGCGGAGCGCCCTTGGACGGCGATCGCGTTGTATTGCTCGTGGTGGACAGGAGGCTCCTTTCTCGGAAGCGGACCGAGCGCCTCCACGCGGCCTGTCCGTCGAGCTTGAATCGCTGTCGGCACGGAGCCTATTGACGTATGTATAATGATCTGGGTACACATATGGATGGAGTTTGAGTGGGATTCGAGAAAGGATCGCAGCAACCAGTCGAAACACGGAGTATCCTTCTCGGAGGCACAGCAGGCGTTCAAAGATCCGCGGAGAATTGTTCGGGCGGATGCGAAGCACTCGACGAATCGTGAAGCACGGTTTTTTGCTTCGGGCTGGTGAATAAGGGCGTGCTAACCGTCAGATTCACCGTACGGGGCAGCAAGATTCGCATCATCGGCGCGGGTTACTGGCGAGAAGGGAGAAGGTATTATGCAACGAACCGTGAGGTATAAGGCAGCGCCGGCAGATGTCGCGGATGCCCTTGCTCATAGTCTGCCTGTGGATGACTTTCTGCCCCCTCCTAGCGAGTTGGTGTTGAGGGACACAACCACCAAAGTCACGCTTAATCTGAGCAAGCACAGCGTGGAGTTTTTCAAGAAGAACGGAAAGCGGTATGGCGTCCCCTATCAGTCCATGATCAAGGCGGTGCTGGACAAATACACCGCGCTCTACCGCGAGTGACCGGAGCCTCTTCCGATAGCGTTCTATCTGTCCGACTACATTCTGAGCACAGGCTCCGGCGGTAGCACGGGAAATTCTGATTCCCTTGCCGGAATTTCACCCGCATGGCTAGAGACGTCAACTCGTCCTCTCAGGTAAAGGCTCGCCCCATGGGGCGAATTGAGCCCGAGCGGATGACGGGGTGGCTATGTTGACGACGCCAACCGGTTGCAGACCAAGTTGTTTGGCCGTGTTTGGATCTATCACGCTGCCTGAGGCACCCGTGTCTATCATTGCCTTAACCGCCACGAGTGTGCCGGCCTTCTGAAGAGCTTGCTCCACCGGAACCCCAACGAGGACACGTATGTCGACCAACGGGCCCATACTTTGAAGGTTGGGCAGCTGAACCGCGAAGGATGGCATCCGGTCACCTCAACAGCGAGGAGGTTTGATACAAAGCTAATAGGCATGTCAACTTTCAGAATCTGCTTTACTAGAAATGGCGCATTCCCAAACTTGCTGTAGCCCGAAGAAATCGCATCCATTTGATGGTCAAACACGCCTACGATCTCGTCTCCTCGAATCAGGACGAATTTGCCTTCCGAAGCACCAAGCAGGGACTGAAGATCTGCCTCGAATGCCTTGGGTTCTGTGGACAAATGATCCATAGATTTCCTCTGTTTCAAATATCGTACTTCGTCTGTCAAACTCGTCAAGAATCACGGGAGGGCGGGAGGAGGTGCCGCGGGGCGCCCGGAGCCGCTTAGACGGACGGGGGTCAGGGCAAGCGCCCCGCCGATCGTTTCGTCGAATCTTTGAGCCTGGGAGCGTCCTCGAACACGCGAGGCGGCAGCGGGACGGCCTCCCGTCGCACGCCGTGGATCAAGCCGGGCGACGAGGTTTCTCCGCGCTCACCAACGGCTTCCGGCGACCGCGTGCCTCGCTGCCGGTCGGCCGCCGATCGCCAGGCGATTTCCGCTCTCCGGGGAGCGATCCTACGGCAGGATCAAGACTCCAGTAGGACTACTTGCCGATCCGGTCGAGAACGGCGACCCGGAGATCGCGGTGAGCGCTCCGGTGCCCGAGTTGACCGTAAAGACCGCGACGCTGTTGCCGGTGGGACCGGCGTCGGCGAGGTAGGTTCCATCGGGACTCACCGTAATCGAGTTCGTACCACCTCCATTGATTCCCGTGCCGCCCGTGCCGCCGGTGGAATAGTCCGAAGGGGAGAGCGGGCTGAGCGCTCCGGTCGACCCGATTGAGAAGGCGTCGACGTAGTTGTAGGTCGACGCGTAGAGGTATGCGCCGTTCGGGCTGATTGCGATCCCCTCCGGATCGGTGTCGGTGGTGTAGGTGCCAATCGAGTTAAGCGCGCCGCCGGTCACGATGGCAAACGCAGAAATTGAGGCGCTCCCATAGTTGGCTACGTAGAGGAAGCTTCCGTTCGGGCTGACCGCGATGCCCGCGGGCGAGGTGCCGACGTTGTAGTTCGAGGGAGTGAGCAGCGAGAGCGCGCCGCTGCCCGAGGTGATGGAAAAAGCCGAGATGGTGGCCGTGCCGGTTTCCCCGTTCGAAGCGTACAGGTAGCTCCCGTTCGGCGTGATTGCGATTCCCGAGGTGTACATGGACGTCGTACTGAACGGCGAGCCGCTGATTTGGGTGAGCGCACCCGTGCTCGAGCTTACGGTAAAGCCGTCGACCTGGCCCGGGCTCCCGGCGTAGTCCGCCGTATAGAGAAAGCTGCCGTTGGGGCTGATCGCGACGTCCATGAGCGAAGTCCCCGCGGAGGCGAACGGCGAACCGCTGATCTGGGTAAGCGCACCCGTGCTCGAATTATAGGAATAGACCGCGACCCCGTCTTCGTAGTTCGAGAGGTAGAGGTAGGTGCCGTTTGGGGCGATCGCGATGCTATTTGGGTAAGGAATTGAGCTCGATCCGGCATAGGGCGAGCCGGAAAGAGCGGTGAGCCCGCTTGAGCCAATCGAGTACGCCGCGAGTTGATTCGAGCCGCCTTCCGCCACATAGAGGTAATGAGGAGTCGTGCTGCCGCCGGTCCCGGTCGCGGATCCCCCGCTCCCGGAGGTCGACGTCGACGGATACCCTTGGTAATCGGCGGCGCGAGGATCGACAGGATTGCTGAACTGGAAGCAGCCGCTGAGCACCGCTACGGTAACGCCGGCCAGTGCGAGGAAGAGGGACGCGCGTATGAGAGCCGTCCGCGTCGAGCGCACTCCGCTCGTCCTACGCGGGAGCTGCACGGTGCTTGTGATCGGCCGTTTTGGAGTTTGGGCGTTCGCGGTGCCGGACTCGGAGGGTTGCACAGCGTGTTTCGTCGGCAAGCTCACAGGTACTCCCCAGATTTCGAGCAACGTCAGTTCAGTATAAATTTTATCATACTTGATCCTCACGGTCAAGAACGCGGCGGAGCTCGTCCGGGTGAACGCCCGTGTCCTTCGGTTCAGCACGCGCAGGAGCCGGACAGACGAAGCGGGAACGGGGAAGAGCACGGAACGGTAGGCGAAGCGGCGAAGGCGGTGTTGGAGCATGGAGTTCCGGATCGCCACATCGACGGGATAGGCATGACGGAACGTTTGCCGATCCTGGCGAGCGGCTGCTCGACCTCCTGTGCCCGTCGCATCCTGCGCGGGATCGGATGGTCGCCGGCGCCATCTGTGCCGAGGGTCAGCCTATCCCTTACCGCGAGACCTCATGCTCGATCCCGCTTGGAAAGCCGACGCGCTTCCTGACGATGTAGAGGGGGCGGGCTTTCGTTTCAATGAGAACGGTCCCCAGGTAATGACCGAGAATCCCGATCGTGAGCAATTGAACTCCCCCAAAAAAGACGATGACGATGATTGTCGACGCCCAGCCTGGCGAAGACGATACGAAGTGCCCGATCACCGCGTAGACGGCCAGCCCAAGCCCGACGACCGTCGACCCCCATCCCAGGTGCGTAGCGATGCGAAGCGGCTTCGTGCTGTGCGAAAGCACCGCGTTCAAAGCCAGCTGTATCATCTTGGAATAGGGATACTTCGTCGTCCCCGCCGCCCGTGGTTGACGATCGAAGAAGACGGGAACCTGTTGAAAGCCGAGGTAGGCGAACAGGCCTCGGATGAAGCGCGAGCGTTCCCCGAATTTGCGGAAAGCGTCGAGAACCGCGCGGTCGACGAGTCGAAAATTCCCGGCGTCCAAAGGGATGCCGTCGTCGCTTATTCGCTGCATAAACCGGTAGAAAACCTTCGCCGTAAACCTTTTCAGAACACCGTCGCCGCTTCGCGTACGCCGTACTCCGTACACGACGTTGCAGCCTTCCCGTTCCCGGATCCTGAGCATTTCGGGAATCAGCTCGGGCGGGTCCTGCAGGTCCGCGTCGATAATCACCGCGAAATCGGTCTCGACGTGGAATAATCCCGCGGTCGTCGCCGCCTCGTGGCCGAAGTTCCGTGAAAAACTGATGATCGATACGCGACGTTCCTCCGAGGCGATCCTTTCGAGTCTCTCAAGCGTGCGGTCGGTGCTCCCGTCGTCCACGAAGAGGATCCGCCACGCATATCCCTCAAGCGGCTCCAAGACTCCCTTCAGACGCTCGAAGGTCAGGGATACGACCTCTTGCTCGTTGTAGCATGGGACGACCACGGTGACGCTTTTCACGGACAACGACCCTTCTTTCTGAAGGTCCACCGTTTGTTCAGCAGATAGTTGGCGGCGGTATAGGAGCACATGCCGATTGCTTGGCAAACCATCTCGGAGAGGCGGCCAGAGCGTATCATGGCGGTTACGACGAGGAATTGGAGGGCGTACGAAGCTCCGAACGCCGCGACGAACCGAATCGCCTCCGCGCCGTTCCAGGAAAGGCTCTTGAACGTCCACAGCTTGTTCCACACGAAACTGTTCGTGACGCCGAGCGAATATCCGATGACGTTCGCCCAGACGTAGTTGACGCGCACGACGTACTCGCCGAGCGCGACGCCGGAGAGCCCGACGATCGTATTCGAGAGTCCCACGGCAAGAAACCGCGCGGCCTCTCTCTTGTCCCGTTTCAGGATCAACAGCCAGCGCGTCTGCTTGCCGGGACCCTTCATGCCGCGCTTCCTGATTTCAAGAACTCGTTGAACCGGGCGAAATCAGCGTTACACGGGCTAGTCATGGCGGGCTCTTTCGTAGACCTTGACGCGAGGCGAATCGCCGATGAGGTGCCACCGCGAGTCGGAGATCACGCCGTCCTGCACGATCATCCAATCGTAGGTTCGCGCGACCGTGGCGTTGACCGGCGCCGGGGTGTAGTCGTCGGGCTGGCCGACCGAAGAGATGAACGGCATCGGGCCTCCCCGTTGTCGGAACCACGACCAAACGGGATACTCCCACGTCATGCCCCTCATTCTGAGGCCGACGGATCCCGGAGCGCCGTTGCGCGACGCCTGCGAGAGCGCGTGAACATAGTCGTCCCCATATGCGGTTTTGTAGCTGAAGTAGCTCAGGAATCTCGAGCGCGCGAGCGGGTTCTCCGTCGGCACCCCGGAAAGATGATCGCGAAGGAGGGTGTCAAAGGCAAGCGTCCGATCGCGCGGATCGGGAGCCGGATCTCGTTCATAACCGTTTCCGGCCGGAGCGTACACACGCATGACGGTCGCCCGGCCCGCCGCATCCATCGATTGAAGGCTTTGCGTGCTGAGGGACGGAGGAAGGTAGCGTATGAGCTCTCTGTAGTGACGTGCGATCGAGTATACCGGAAGCAGGGGCCGGTTATAGTTGAAATAGACGTACGGGAGGCTCCAGATCGCCGCCACGAGGACCGCCGTTCCGCCCAACGTTCTGCCGTATGATCCCAATACGGGTCCGACAACGACCGTCGAAAGCGCGAAAAGCGGCAACAGGTATCTCGAACCGTACACCTGCCAGCGCATTCCCGAAGACAGGAGGAACAGGCCGAGGATTACGCAGAAGCCGAAGATCAGCAGGTCTCTCCTGTTGTGCGCCGCGCGGCCGGCGAGGAGGACTAGGGCCGCGATGAACAGAAGCACGGTCGTGGGATTGCCGGCGGAGTCCTCCGAAAAGTTGAAATTGGGAAGCGTAAAGGGCTGATCCCTATCGTTGAGCCCCCTGCCATTGGAGTCGACGCCGAAGAGCCTGGAGACCGAAGCCACGGCCCCTTCCAAAGCCCTGTTGATCGACGGAGAGGGAGTGCTCAACTGCATCGCGACGTTCTTCAGGCTATTGCTGAGGAGCGCTTTCAGATGCGAACCTCCGACGGAGAGGCCGGTGCTCAGACCGCTCGGGGGACCGAAAAGATGGCCGCTCGATTGCAGATTCCGTTCGTAGTACATCGAGTTGGTGATCAGCACGGCGAGCATAACCGTACCGATCGACAGCGAGAGAGAAGCGATTCTTCGCGCGAGCGCCAGCTCGACGGCAAACCACAGGGCAAAGGGAACGATGAACACCCCGACCGTAAGCTTTGCCAACGCGCCAAGGGCCGCGGAGAAGGCCATGAAGAGCATATCCGCGCGCCGCAGACGGTCACGACGCGCGGCGGAGGGACCCTGTCGGACGGTTTGAAGCCCGAACAGGACAAACGCGCAGACAAAGAAGGCGGCAACGTAGTCGGTTTGCGTAGAGGTCGATTCGAGAACTCCAATCGGTATCGTCGCCGTCGTCAAACCGGAGAGGAGAGCCATCCTGCCGGGAAAGCCCATCTCCCGGACGATAAGCGTCACCGCGCACAGGGTGCCAAGGGCGGCTGCAAACTGCACGACAAACAGCAGGTAGTCGTTCGCGGAAAGCAGGAATAGATCGAGGAGAACATATTCGTCGAGCGGCTGATTGAAAATCTGCGCAAGGTAGTCGGTGGGGTAGGGAAGAAGGTTGCCGTCTTGAATCCAGTGCTCGATTCTCGGCAGATGGTAGGCCATCGAGTCCATGTTGTTCGGCGGATAATAGATGCCGATGAAAAGGAGCGGCGCAACAAACAGTATCACGGAAAGAACGATCGCAACCTTGTGGGCGCGAACGCCGCGATACAGAGCTTCAAGATGCCTGAAGGCCGTCGAACTCTGTCGCGGGGACCGGACGGCGACGATGAAGAGCATACCAAAAACCGCGCCGTAGGCCGTCACGAGCGGCGCATAGCCGATCTCGTTGAAGAGGCTTAAGGCCTCGGTCAATAGGCATACGAAAAGGGAAAAAATCACGAGAGCCTTGACGAAGGACACCGCGAACGCGCTTGAGGGATCCCTTTCCTTTCCGAGGAGATAGAATAGAAGAAGGAGAAAGTCACCGAAGAAAAGGATCGCCGCCATGTGTGCTCACTTCAGCTCCAATGCGCACGAGAGCTCTTAAAGCATTCTATAAGAAAGTATAGATTCGCTCTATTAGATGTCTTTGTCAAGAATACCATCCATACGGACGCTTCCGGCCTGTGTAGGGGTCGACATGATCGTGCCGCCTTTTTTGCGCTGGACGAGCTGCTGCGGATGGGTTATCCCTGAGCCCCTGGGCCGGACTACAACGGCCATGCGCACCCTGGGGGGTATCCAGGTGGACACGCGATTGCGGTTCGGAGGAAGGCCTTGGGAGGTGGCCGGCCTGTGACGTACTCGATGTCCGGAAGAGCCTCTATAAGAAGGTATAAAAGCGCTCCTATGGAATGTTCCAGAAATGGTGTCGAGATTGCATCATGGCTATCTAAACGAAGGTATTGCCGTGACCGATACCCAAGAGGTTTTCATCCGCAATCTTCGCCGGACTCGTGATCGGTTGGGGTTGACTCAAGAGCAAGCTGCCGAGCGAGTTGGAATCACGCAGAAGTATCTTGGGGCCATAGAGCTCGGATACAAGTTCCCGTCGGTTACAACGCTGGACAAGATCGGAAAAGCGCTCCACGTCGAGGTCTACCAGCTCTTTGTCGATTCGCCTGAAACCGAAAACCTCACCCCGGCGGAGGTCGTTGACCGATACAACGAGTTCCTGAAAGAACATGCCGCGGGGGAATTGGAGAGCGTCAGGAATGCGTTTCTCGCCGGACTCGCGAAGGCGAGGAAGGAAACGGAGCGGTGATGGGAGGACGAATCACTCCGTAAGATCGGGGTTTAAGAAGAAGACCTCTGCATGATCTGAATCGGATGGTACGAGGTCCAGCATCATGGGGAGGAGCTGTCCGAACGACGGATCGTCGGTTTTGGAAAGAATCTTTCTTTGATTCAAGTTGTGCCCTTCGACGAAGGTGGGAAGCTCCAGGACGTGTCGAGGGTACGAGGTACGAGAGTCGATTGACAGGAACGGTCACGTTCGACGAGAATCACCCGCGATCGCGGCGGCATGGGCGGGAAGGTTCGGCCGGAGCACGGCGCGCACGGGGGACGGCGCTCCTTCCGAAGAAAACCTTCGTAGCACGACGAATGGCGACGAACCGATTGATTCCGGAGCTTGGGGTCTCGAGTCTCGATCGATCGATCGCTCGTCGTCTCCATTCACGTGATTGGATGCAACGAGGGCTATCGACGGCCCGAAGAACGGCTTGCATTCCTTGAGGTCGACGGTTCTCAGGTTGATGCTCGAAAAGGCCGCGAGGCCTGGACGACGCTTCGCAATCGCACCCTGGAAAGTCCGTACGGTCAGACGTCGACGTCCAACGTGAGATTTCCGACATCGCGAGTGTGCACGGCCGGATTCGAAGAGCCGGATGTCAGGTCGTCGCTCTACCCGAAGACCGGTAGTATCGAAGAGACGATCGTGGGGTCGGGAATCACGAATGCGTCGTATCCGATCCGACGGCTTCCTCCTGAGGTCCTGTACGGCTTTCGGAGAACGTGACGTGCGGGAGGCCGATTTCTCTCGGGGAGGGGAGCGTCTGACGTCAGGGAGGCCGGCGTTGCGGCGAGGATTCCTGCCAGGTCTCCGCGTGCCGTCGGCGAAAGATCCACCGGGAATCGATCCGGCAGCGATCGACGGGACGGGAGAGCCGGCTGCGATGAAAGGTGCGGGGGAGAAGCTGAATATGGAGCACGATCAAAGCTACGCGATCGATCTCGACGTCGCGTACGGTCCTCCCCACCGTGTCGACGTTCCGACGCTCGCCGCGGGAATCGGGGATGATCGGTCGACCGGCCCGGTGTCGGCTCGCCGCCTCATCCGGCCTGTCCGCCGCGAGATCGAAGCGCCCGGCGCGGGCGAAAGCGGGCTCAGGCGGTACCGACACGCGATAGACCGGGGCCGTGACCGAGCCGCCGCCGCGCCGCGCCGCCGGCCTTCCGGAGGAGGCGGGATCGGCTTTCACGGAGCGTTTCGCGGCTCGGGGGTGTACGCATGAGCGCCGACGGCATCGTCCGCGGGGATGCGCGGTTCAAAGGGGCGCGCGCCGTCGAGCTTGAGAACGACGCGCTGCGGGTGGTCGTGCTGCCCGAGCTCGGGGCGAAGATCGCCTCGATCGTCCATAAGCCGACCGGACGGGAGGTTCTCGTTCAATCGCCGGGCCCTGCCGCGAAGCATCCCGCCTTCGGGGGTGTCTTCGACGCCGAGGCGGGATGGGGCGCCGACGAGATGTTCCCGGCGATCGACGCGGGCTTTTTCCCCGACGAGCCCTGGCGGGGAAGCCCGGTTCCCGATCACGGCGAGATCTGGAGCCTCCCGTGGGAGGAGCGCCTGTCCCGGTCGGGCGTCGAGCACGTCGTCCACGGGGTGCGCTTCCCCTACCGCTTCGCCCGCGCCTGCTCCCTCGACGGCGACACGCTCCGCCTCGACTACCGCGTCGAGAACCTCTCCCCCTTCGTTTTTCGGTCGAGCTGGGCCTTTCACCCCCTCTTCGCGACCACGCCGGAATCGTCCATCGAGCTTCCCGCCGGCGTGGAGAGCGTCGTGAGCGCCTCGGTCACGCCGCCCCTCGATCGCTACGGCGGGCGCTACGAGTTTCCCCTCCTCCGCGACGGCGGCCCGGACTTGAGGCGCGTGCCTCCCTCCGGCGAGCGAAGCAGCTGGAAATGGTGGGTCGGATCCAGGCTCCGGGAGGGGTGGTGCGCGCTTTCCAACCCCGGCCTCGGCTACGAGGTGCGGCTCGCCTTTCCCGCCGACCGGGTTCCCTACCTCGGCGTCTGGGTGAACAACGGCGGATGGAACGGCCTCGAGTGCTGCGCCCTAGAGCCCGCTACCGGCGGGATGGACGGCCTGGAGGCGGCCGGCCGGTTCGGCATGGCGCACTGGATGGCGGGCCGGGCGGTCGAGGAGTGGTTCCTCCGCGTGCGGATCGCCTGAGCGCGCGAAGGGAGCGGCTTCCTCCCGGGTCATAATATTGTCCATCTTACGAACATCCCGTCCATTCCAATCCCCGGCGGCGCCCCCTATAGTCGGGGATACCGGTCGAAACGACCAGGCAGGAGGATATAGAGACGATGAATCGAAAGGCGGTAGCTTTCCTGCTCCTCGCGGCCTCCACCGGCTGCGGCGTCGCGTTTGCGGGCGGCGCGGCCGAGTCCTCGAATGGAGCGGTGACTCTGCATTTCGCGAACTGGGTATCGGCCGAGGAGGCGACGCGCAAGAACATCGGCGACGTCATCGCGGCCTTCCAGCAGCAGAACCCGGGCGTCACGGTCGACAACGTCGCGATTCCGTTCGACGAGATGCACCAGCAGCTGCTCATCGAGACCGCGGGCGGCAACCCCCCGGAGGTCATGCAGCTGAACGGCCCGTGGCCCGCCGAGCTCGGCGGTCTCGGCGCCCTCGCCGACCTCGGTAAGTACGCCGATCAGGCCTTCCTCGACGACAACTGGAAGGGCGGGCTTGAGGCCGGCACCTACAATAACGTCCTGTACGCCGTGCCCTTCGGCCTGACGCCGCACGGCTTCTGGTGGAACAAGAAGCTCTTCGCCCAGGCGGGGCTCGACCCGAACAGCCCGCCCGCCACCGTGGACGACCTGATCCAGGACATCAAGGTCTTGAAGAGCAAGCTCCCCTCCGACGTCTACCCGATCGCGCTCGACACGACGAAGATCGACTACGCGCTCACCGAGTTCTGGCCCTGGATTCTCACCTACGGCGGCCGGCCGATGTACAACGGCTCCTACGACTTCACCACGCCCGAGGTGCGGAAGGCCTTCCAGTTCCTCCAGACCGCCGCGCAGAACGGGTGGACTCCCGTCGGCCAGCAGATCAAGGACGAGCGCGAGCTCATGGCGAACGGCAAGGTCGTGATGAAGCTCGACGGGCCGTACCTCGTCGGCATTCTCCGCTCGCTCAATCCGAACCTCGCAGGACAGGCGTTCTTCGACACCTTCGGCGTGACCACGGTTCCGCTCGGCGTCGGCGACACTCCCGTGACGCTCGCGGACATCCACCAGCTCGGGATGTCGGCGCAGGCGAAGCAGCCCCGCGTCGCGTGGAAGCTGATCCAGTTCCTCGTGTCGAGCGAGATCTCGGTGAAGGAATACCAGGTTCCCTACGGGCTCATACCGTCCCTGAAGAGCACCGTCGCGAAATACCCCGACCTCTACGCGAATCCCGTCGCGCAGGCCTACATCAAGTCGGTCATTCCGTCGATGATCGGGGGCCCCTACGATCCGCAGTACGGCGCGGCGGGCCAGTTCATCATCCGCGGGATGCAGCAAGTCGCGGTGGGCGGCGGCGACCTTGACCAGACCCTCAAGGACATTACGAGCAACCTCCAGACGCTGTATGGGAAGTAGGACAGCCGCCGCGGAAAGCTCGGCCGGACGAGTGCCCCCCCGGGGGCACTCGAGCCCGCGCAGCCGTTCCGATCAGCGCTACGCCGCGGCGTTTCTCGCGCCCACCCTCGCGATCCTCGCGCTCGTCGTCTTCTACCCGCTCGCGACCGTTCTCGCCTCGAGCCTCAGGGACGCCAATCTCCTCGCTCGCGCGGGCGGGCGCTTCGTCGGCCTCGGCAACTTCGTCAGGCTCCTGACGCTCGACGAGGTCTTCCCCACCGCGGTGCTCAACACCGTCATCTTCACCGCGTCCTCGGTCGTGGGAGCGTTCGTCGTGGGATTCGCCCTCGCGCTCGCCCTGAGCGGACGAGTCCCGCTCCGCGGCTTCCTCCGGGGCATCGCGCTCATTCCCTGGGTCATTCCGGGCGTGATCGTCGCGCTCCTCACGCTCTACATGTTCAACGGCGAGGTCGGGATCGTGAACTTCACGCTGCGCTCCCTCGGCCTCATCCGGCACTTCATCCCGTGGTTCGCCCGCGAGCGCGCCGCTCTCGCGGCGCTCGTCGTCGCGAACGTGTGGAATCAGACGCCGTTCTACTTCCTCATGCTCCTCGCCGGGCTGCAGACCCAGCCCGAGGAGCTCGTCGAGGCGGCCAAAATGGACGGCGCCGGCGTGGTGCTCCGCTTCCTCAACGTCACCGTGCCGCACCTGAAGGGCATCATCATGATCATCACCGCGCTCATGGTCATCTGGAACTTCAACAACTTCGACCTCATTTGGGCGACGACCCAGGGCGGGCCGGTGGACGCCACCATGACGCTCTCGATCTACACCTACCGCCAGGCGTTCCTGAGCTTTCAATTCGGCTACTCGACCGCGATATCGGTCGTCTGGCTCCTCGGGCTCCTCGCGTTCTCGGTTTTCTACATTCGCGTCATGGAGGGGAGCCGGCGTGCGTAGGTTCGATCTCGACCGGCGGCCGGCCGCGAAGCGCGCGCTCACCGGGATCGTGCTCGCGCTGTGCCTCGCCTTCGTCTTCTTCCCGACCTTCTGGATGGTCTCGAGCAGCCTCAAGCCGAACCGGGACGCCTTCGCCGTGCCGCCCGAGTGGGTGCCGCGGCGGGCGACGGTGGAGAACTACCGCTCCCAGCTCCGGGATCGCGGCGGCTTCCTCACCTACGCGAAGAACGGCTTTCTCGTCTCCATCGAGAACGCCATCGTCACCGTGCTCGTCTCGATTCCCGCCGGTTACGCCTTCGCCCACATCCCCTTTCGCGGGAAGAGGGCGATCACCGTCCTGATCATCGCCTCGCAGATGTTCCCCGGGGTCGTCATCGTCATCTCGCTTTTCTCCCTCTACCGCGTCCTCCACCTGCTCGACACCTATACGGGCCTCGTGCTCGCCTTCACGAGCTTCAGCCTGCCCTTCGCGGTATGGATGATCAGGGGCTTCTTCGAGACGATACCGACCGAGGTGGACGAGGCGGCGCGGGTGGACGGCTGCAATCGGCTCCAAATCCTCGTGAGGATCGGCGTCCCGCTCGTGGTCCCCGGCCTCCTCGCGGTCGGGCTCTTCTCGTTCCTCAACTCCTGGAACAACCTGATCTTCGCGCTGAGTCTCACGACCGAGCAGGGCATGCGGACCATCCCTCCGGGCTTCCTCCTCACCTACGTCGGCGAGTTTCAGTACAAGTGGGGCGATATGTTCGCCGGCTCGGTCCTCGTCACGCTCCCGACGGTGGCGATTTTCATCGCGCTGCAGCGCTTCCTCGTGAGCGGCCTCGTCGCCGGCGCGGTCAAGGGCTGAGGAGCTTTTCGCGCGCGGAGAGCCGGCCGGTGCGGAACTGCTTCGGAGAACACCCCACGTGCTTCTTGAACATCCGGGAGAAGTAGAAGGGATCTTGATAGCCGAGCTGCTCGGCGATCACGCTCACCGGGGCCTCGGTGGCCTCGAGGTAGTAGCAGGCCCGCTCGGTCTTCAGCCGGGCGAAGTACTCAAGCGGCGCGTAGCCGGTGTTCTGGTGGAAGAGCGCCGACAGGTGGGAGACCGAAAGCCCCGCCTCGCGCGCGAGGTTTCGCAGGCGGATCCGGCCGCCCAGGTGCAGCTGCATGTAGTCGATCGCCCGGTCGATCTTGACGTGCGATCGGTCGGAGATGTGGAGCTCGATCGCGCGATTGTTGAAGATAAGGGTGCCGAGGAGGCCGGCCATGAGCTGGGAGGCGCTGATGAGGTGCTCGAGGGCGTAGCCCTTTCCCATGAGATCGAGCATCTCCTCGAACACCAGGTGGACGAACCCCGAGCGCTCCTCCGCCACCGAGAAGACCCGCATGTGCGCCGCGAGGTGGGAAAAGTAGAAGTAGGAGGCTTCGCCGGTGAAATGACACCAGTAGATCGTCCAGGGATCCTTGAGATCGGCGCCGTAGACGTGGGTCTTCCCCGCGGGCACGACGACGAAGCTTCGCGGCCGCAAGCTCATGCGCGGCCGGCCCTCCATCTCGACGAAACCCCGTCCGGAGTCGCAGAAGATCAGGATGTGCTGCTCGCAGCCGCCGGGCCTGCGGCGAAAGTGGAAGCGAGCGCGGGGAAAGTGACCGACGTCGGTCACCCGCAGTTGCGCGAGGAGCGGGTGCCTGCGCGTGCGCTCGAGAATCTCGCGATGGAGCACGAACATCCGCTCCCCGGTGAATCCGTCAGCCTTCTGCGGAGCCGCTACCGCCATTCCGCCATCCTAAACGATCGGGGACGGGATCGCAACGGGGGAGCGGCGGCGAAAACGGAATATTGTCCAGAATTTCGACGTTCAAGCCATGGGTCGGGACCCGCGCTTGCGGGTACCATGGGCCCAGCGAGGAGGTGAGGCTGCATGGCTCAAACCGATGGCGCCGCCGCCGTCTGGGAGGAGGAGATCGTCATTCCGACCTACCTGCCCGGCGCGCCGAACCGCAATCCGATGTTCCTCGAGAAGCGGGTCTACCAAGGCTCCTCGGGGGCGGTCTACCCGTTCGCCGTCGTCGACTCGGTCTCCGACGAGCGCGTCGACGTCGCCTACCGAGCGGTGTTCCTCGAGAACGAGTACCTCAAGATCATGGTGCTGCCCGGGCTCGGCGGACGCATCCAGATGGCGTACGCCAAATGGCTCGACTACCACTTCGTCTACTACAACCGCGTCATCAAGCCTGCGCTCGTCGGGCTCGCCGGCCCCTGGATTAGCGGCGGCATCGAGTTCAACTGGCCGCAGCATCACCGGCCGAGCACCTTTTCCCCGGTCGAGTTCGCGCTGGAAAAGCGCGCCGACGGCTGCGCGACCGTCTGGCTCGGCGAGATCGACCGGATGAACCGGACGAAGGGGACGTTGGGCCTGTCGCTTGCTCCCGGCCTGGCCTATCTGAAGGTCGAGGGACGGCTCTTCAACCCGACCGGCCTTCCCCAGTCCTTCCTCTGGTGGGCGAACCCCTCGGTCGCCGTGAACGACCGCTACCAGGCGATCTTTCCCCCCGACGTCGAGGCGGTCTTCGACCACGGCAAGCGGGACGTCTCGCAGTTTCCGATCGCGCGCGGCACCTACTATAAGGTCGACTACTCCCGGGGCGTCGACCTCTCGTGGTATCGGAACATTCCGGTCCCGACCTCCTACATGGCGAGCCGCTCCGACTACGACTTCATGGGCGGCTACGACCACGGCAGGCAGGCGGGCATCCTCCACGTCGCCGACCACCACGTCTCGCCGGGCAAGAAGCTCTGGACCTGGGGCGCGGGGGAGTTCGGCAAGGCGTGGGAGCGGAACCTCACCGACTCAGACGGCCCGTACATCGAGCTCATGACCGGGGTCTTCTCGGACAACCAGCCCGATTTCACGTGGATGAGGCCGGGGGAGACGAAGCGCTTCGAGCAGTATTTCATGCCCTTCGCGGCCATCGGGAGCGTGAAGAACGCGTCGCGCGACGCGGCGATCACCCTCGAGCAGGACGCCTCCGGGGCGCGGATCGGCCTCTACTCGACGAGACGGCGGAGGTGGCGCGTTCGACTCCTTCGCCGCCCGGCGGGCCTCGAGCCGGTCGCGCTCTTCGAGGCGACGCGCGACGTCGGTCCCGAGAATCCCTTCACCCTCGCGGTCGCGCTCGGACACCCGGTGCCGGAGGAGGAGCTCGAGCTCCACGTGAGCTCAGGAGGCGCGGAGCTCGCCTACTGTGCCGCTTGGAGGCGACGGCATCCCTTTCCGAGGCCCGCTACCGCGCCGCCGCCTCCGAGCGGGGTCTCCTCGATCGAGGAGCTCTTCCTCATCGGCCTCCATCTCGAGCAGTACCGCCACGCGACCTTCCGGCCCGAGGACTACTACCGCGAGGCGCTCCGCCGCGACGGGGGAGACTCGCGCGCGAACACCGCCCTCGGGCTGCTCCTCCTGAGGCGCGGCCTCTTTGCCGAGAGCGTCCCCTACTTCCAGCGGGCCATCGAGCGGATCCTGGAGCTCAACGGCAATCCGCCCGACTGCGGAGCCTACCTCTACCTCGGCTACGCCCTCGAGCTCGACGAGCGGTACGACGAGGCGGCGGAAGCCTACCACAAGGCGACCTGGGACGGCGCGACGCGGAGCCAGGCCTGCGTCGCCCTCGCCAGCCTCGCCTGCAGGCGGTCGGACTTCGAGGCGTGCCTTGCCTTCGCCGGGACGGCCTCGGGCGACCGGCGCGCGGGGTTCCCAGGGACGATCGCGCTCCGCAAGCTCGGCCGCATGGAGGAGGCGCTCGCCGCCGCGGACGCGGCGCTCGACGAGGATCCCCTCGACGCCGCGGCGCTCCACGAGCGGCTGCTCGTCGCCCGAGAGGCCGAGCGGTCGGGGCGGGCGGTCGGCCTCTCCGCCGCCGAGGCGCTCGAGCGCCTCGAGCGGGCGCTCGGGGACGGGGCCCGAAACTCGATCGAGCTCGCCTTTCGCTACGCCTCTTGCGGGCGTTTCGAGGAAGGCTTCGAGCTCCTCGGTCGCCTCTCCTGCGCGGAGGATCCGCTCGCCTGCTACGCGCGCGCCGCTTTCGCGGAACGGCTCGGCAGGAGTCCGCAGGCGCGCGAGCTCCTCGCGAGGGCGGAGCGGCTCCCTCCGGGAACCTGCTTCCCCAACCAGATCGAGGCGATCGGGATCCTCGATCTGGCCGGGCGTCTCAACCCCTCAGGCGCCAAGTCCTTCTATTACCTCGGCAACCTCTGGTACAACAACCGCTGCTACGACCGCGCGCGTGCAGCGTGGCGCCGCTCCGCCGAGCTCGATCCGGGCTTCCCCACGGTGCACCGGAACCTCGCGCTCGCGGCGTTCAACAAGGCGCGCGATCCTGGCCAGGCGCGCGCCGAGCTCGAGCGGGCCTTCGATCTCGACCGGACCGACGCGCGGGTGCTCTTCGAGCTCGATCAGCTCGACCGGCGGCTCGCCCGCCCGCCTGAGGAGCGGCTCGATCGGCTCGATCGGTTCCCGGCGCTCGTCGCCTCGCGCGACGATCTGACCCTCGAGCGGTTGACCCTTCTCAACGTCCTCGCGCGGCACCGGGAGGCGCTCGCCGAGCTTCTCGGCCGGAGGTTTCACCCGTGGGAGGGCGGCGAGGGGAAGGTCGCTCGCCAGTACGTCGCGGCGCTCCTCGGCCTCGCGAAGGCGGAGCTCCGCTCAGGCGGCGCGGAGCGCGCCGCCGCGCTCGCCGAGCGGGCGCTCAGCCTCCCGGAGTCCACGGGGGAGGGGAAGCTCGCGGGCACGCTCGATTCCGACGTCCACTACTACCGGGGATGCGCGCTCGACGCCGCGGGCAGGAAGGGCCCGGCGAGGGACGCCCTCGAGCTCGCCTCGGCGGGCGAGCTCCTTCCCGCGAGCTCGGCGTACTACAACGACCAGCCGGCCGACATGATCTTCTTTCAGGGTCTCGCGCTTGCCCGTCTCGCGCGTTTCGAGCGGGCACGAGAGCGCTTTCGGTCGCTCGTCGACTACGGCGAGAGCCATCGCGGCGAGGAGCCTTCGATCGACTACTTCGCGGTGTCGCTTCCCGACTTCCTCCTCTTCGACGACGACCTTGCGCGGCGAAACGCGATCTTCTGCACCTATCTGCGCTCGCTCGGGACGCTCGGTCTCGCGGCGATCGACGGCCGACCCCTCACCGAGGCGCGCTCGCTCCTCGCCGAGGTCGTCGCGATGGAGCCCGCGCACGCTGGCGCGATCGAGCTGCTTCGCGACATCGAGGCGGGTTGGCGCTTTCCCTAGCCGCTTGTTTCAGCCGGCGCCGATCGACGCCTCGCGGAGGAGCCTCGCCACCTCGCTCGGGTCCCTGGCGGCGACGAGGCTCGAGCACAGGGTCTTCGATCGCGCGATGCGCGCGATCTCCGCGAGCGCCGCGATGTGGGAGGCAGTCTCGCTCGGCGGCGCGATCAAGAGGAAGAAAAGCCGCGAGCGGCCGCCGTCGAGCGAGCCGAAGTCGATCCCGTCGGGCGACACCCCGACCGCCGCGACGATGCCCCGGACCGCGTCGGTTCGGCAATGGGGAACCGCGATGCCGCCGTCCAAGCCCGTGCTCCCGAGCGATTCGCGCTCGGCGAGTGCGAGGTACAGCGGCTCGACCTCCGAGACGCGCCCCGACGCGTGGAGAACCTCCGCGAGCTCGCGGAGCACCTCGAGCTTGGTTCGCGCCGTGAGCGGGACCTTCACGACCTCGGGGC
>JASHNV010000064.1 GCA_030041455.1 Spirochaetia bacterium | reverse complement strand
AAGCGCGGGGAAAGCGCGCGCGAGGAGATCGCCGGGGAACGACCCGCCGCGCCCCGGGAGAAGGCGGCCGTCAAGCTCGCAGGGGCGAAGAAGGTCGTCGGCGGAAGCGAGGAGGCGGCGAAAAAGGCCGTTCCTCCGAGCGAACAGGCGTCAAAGGTCGAAGAGGAGAAGCGGAAGCGGCTTGCCTCGCGCGAGCGCGACGGCGCGCTCGCCGCGGCGGCGCTCGCCGCCCTTCCCGAGACTCCCGGGCCGGCGAAGGGACCGAAGGAGGCCGAGAACGGAGCCCGGCACGGCGCGCCGCCTGTCGTCGGCGCGAAAAACGCTCCCGCTCCCGTGCAGGTCGTCGTGGTGGATCTCAGGAGCGCGGCGAGCCACCTTCCCGCCCGGGAGAGCCGGGAGACCCGCGAGGTGAAGCCCCTGGACACGAAAAGCGCGCCTCAGGCGATCAGGCTCGTTCACCTCGATCTCGCGGGACGAGGCTCCCCCCTCACCCCGGCCGCTCCGTCCCGGGCGCCGGGGCCGAGCGCCGGACTGCAGCAGAGCTGGACCGCGCTCTCCGATCAGATCGTGAAGAACGCCGGCGTCGTGCTTCGCGACGGGGATGCGGGCGAGATTCGGCTCGTGCTCAAGCCGGAGAGCCTCGGAAGCGTGCGGATCCGTCTTGACCTGAAGGATAACCTTGTGAGCGGCAAGATTTTTGTCGAGAATGACAGCGTGCGACAGCTTTTCCAGCAGAACCTCGACGGGCTGTACCAGGCGCTTCGCGACGGCGGGTTTCAAACCGCGTCCTTGAACGTGAGCGTCGGAGGCCGCGACGGGGGCGAGAGGGGGCGGGGGCGTCATTCGCCGCTTCCCGGAGCGCTGTCGGGGACGGCGAGTCTCGCGAGCCACGTGCCGGATCTCGATCCGGGCGGCTCCGGCTACTCGCTCGTCAATTTAGTCGTGTAAGAACGGAGGAAGCACATACCATGGACCTTTCCGTATCGATGTCGCCGGCCGACCTGGCCAAGACCAAGAGCGTGGTCGATTCCCTCAACAAGGCGCTCAACCCGAGCGGCTCCGCGGGTCCCACGGGCAGCCTCGGCAAGAACGACTTCCTGAAGCTCCTCATGGAGCAGCTCACCCACCAGGACCCGAGCGCGCCGATGAACGACCAGAGCTTCATCGCGCAGATGGCGCAGTTCTCGACGCTCGAGCAGATGACGAACATGAACGAGTCGTTCAACCAGCTCAAGCAGCTCCTCGCCGCCGGCCAGGCGCTCAACCTGCTCGGAAAGAAGGTCGAGATCGCCGAGGGGGAGAACATCGTGCAGGGAACCGTCGACGCCATCTCGGGCCAGGACGTCCCGCAGCTCCTCGTCGGCGGCAACTACTACGATTATTCCCAGATCTCGAAAGTGCTCGAGTAAGGAGGCGGTAAGCTATGATGCGATCACTGTACGCAGGCGTTTCCGGTCTCCAGAACCACCAGACCCGCATGGACGTCATCGGCAACAACATCGCGAACGTCAACACGATCGGGTTCAAGAAGGGAAGGGTGAACTTCGAGGACATGCTGTCCCAGGAGATCTCGGGAGCCGCCTCGCCGACCGACGAGCTCGGAGGAGTAAACCCGGAGCAGGTCGGACTCGGGATGAACATCGGCGCGATCGACACGATCTTCACGCAGGGCTCCCTCGAGACGACCGGCAAGAACGACGACGTCGCGCTTGAGGGCGAGGGCTTCTTCGTCCTGAAGGACGGGGACCAGACCTACTACACGCGCGCGGGCGCCTTCGGTCTCGATGAGAACGGCACCCTCGTCAATCCGGCGACCGGGATGCGCGTTCAGGGATGGCAGGCGCAGCAGGTGGGAGGCAGGACCTTCATCAATCCGTCCTCCGAGCCGACCGACCTCGTGATCCCCGTCGGGGGAAAGGACCCCGCCTCGGCGACGAGCGAGGTCGATCTCGCGTGCAACCTCGACAAGCGCACCCCGGAGATACCGGCGAACGCCTCTCCGGCCGACACGCTCGCCGGCACGTGGACCGTCGACAAGACGATCTTCGATTCGTTCGGCAACCAGCACACGATGCGGGTGGACTTCACCCGCGTGGTGGGCACGCCGAACGCCTGGCGCGCGCAGGTCACCGTCGACCCCGACTCGCCGCAGCCCACCCAGACGACGGTCAACGTCGGACCCGGCAACGGCGCCGCGAACAACCTGACCGTGAACTTCAGCAACCTCGGCACCCTCGAGTCGGCCGTCGACAGCCAGGGCAATACCGTGAACGCCGGAACGCTCGTCGCGCACGTGGCGTTCAACGTCAACGGAGCGACTCCCGGCCCCGGCGGCGCGCCGGTGAGGCAGGATTTCGACCTGAACCTCGGCCAGGTCGGAAGCGTGATCAACACGGTCACGCAGTTCGCGGAGAACAGCTCGACGAAGGCCTTCAGGCAGAACGGCTACACGATGGGATACATGGAGGGCTTCAAGATCGATCAGTCCGGCAACATCACGGGCGTGTTCACGAACGGGACGAACCGGCTCCTCGGCCAGATAGCCCTCGCGAGCTTCACGAACCCCGGCGGGCTCGAGAAGGCGGGGAACAGCACCTACGTAGTGACGAACAACTCGGGCGACCCGAACGTGTCGCAAAGCGGCATCGCCGGCAAGGGCAGAATCATCGCCGGCGCCCTTGAGATGAGCAACGTCGACCTGGCGGAGCAGTTCACCGACATGATCGTGACGCAGCGCGGCTTCGAAGCGAACACCAAGACGATCCAGACCTCGGATCAGATGCTGCAGGATATTCTGACGCTCAAGAGGTAACGAGAGCATGAATGATACCGGTTACGAAGCTTGACGGAAAGGTCTTCTACGTGAATCCGCATCAAATCGAGTACATCGAGACCAATCCCGACACGACCCTCATCATGCTCTCCGGCAAACGGATGGTAGTCCGCGAGGACTACCCGTCCGTGTTTGGGCGCATCGTGGAGTACCGGCGCCTGATCGGCGCTTTCAAGAACGAGGAGTAAGACGGACACGCGGAAGTTTTTAGGCCGAAGGGGTTTGCAAAACCTCGATACTTTGGTAAAATTTCGGCGGGTCTAGCGGGGAATCATGGGCGACGAAGATAATTTCATGGCCGGCGGCGAGGCAGACGCCGACCAGGAGCTTGAGGTCGGTCGGAAGGTAGGATTCATTCCCGCCGCGGCGATCAAGATTCTCAAGTGGGCCGCCCTCGGCATCGCGGCGATCATCTTCATCGTGACCGTGGTCGTCATCACGGTGAGCGTAATGGGCCGCGGGGAGACGCAGACGGGCTATCCGGGAGCTTCGCAGAGCTACCAGGGGCCCGTGCCGATCTATTCCTCGTTCGCGCTTCCCGAGATCCGCGGGCGGACCGCGGACCAGAGCCCCGTGACGTTCATCGTGGAGGCGAACCTCGCGTACGAGCAGAACAACAAGGTCATTCAGACGGAGCTGATCGGCCGAACGGTCCAGCTCGAGGACCTCGTCCGCTCCTTTTTCAGCGATCGGACCGCCGACCAGCTGACGCCGGAAAACGAGCAGACGCTGAAGGCGCAGCTCATCGAGGAGATCAACCGGATCATGACAACCGGAAAGATCAAGGACATTTATTTCACGGAGTACAACGTTGTTCCGCTGAGCTAAGCTTTCCGACCGTTCACTTTTGAGGGGGAAGATGAACGAAGTTCTTTCGCAGGACGAGATTGATCAGCTGCTCACCGCTATTTCGACCGGCGATATCGAGACCGAGGAGGTCAGCCAGGCCGCCGATCAGCGTAAGATCAAGATCTACGACTTCAAGCGGCCCGACAAGTTCTCCAAGGAGCAGATCCGCACGGTCTCGATCATGCACGAGACCTTCGCCCGTCTGACCACCACCGCGCTCTCGGCGCAGCTCCGCAGCATGGTGCACGTCCACGTCGCTTCGGTCGATCAGCTCACCTACGAAGAGTTCATCCGCTCGATCCCCAATCCCACGACCCTCGGCATCATCAACATGGATCCGCTGAAAGGGTCCGCGGTCCTCGAGATCGACCCCGCGGTGACCTTCACGATCATCGATCGGCTGTTCGGCGGGAAGGGCGAGGGCGCCAAGGTCACCCGGGACCTCTCCGACATCGAGCAGTCGGTCATGGAGGGCATCATCGTGCGCATCCTCGGCAACCTCCGCGAGGCGTGGAGCCAGGTCATCGACCTGCGGCCGAGGCTCGGGCAGATCGAGACGAATCCGCAGTTCGCCCAGATCGTGCCGCCCACGGAGATGGTCGTTCTCGTCACGCTCGAGACGAAGGTCGGCGAGGTCGAGGGGATGATGAACTTCTGCATTCCCTACCTCACGATCGAGCCGATCATCTCGAAGCTCTCCGCGCAGTACATGTACTCGTCGGTGCGAAGCGGCGCCACGACGGAAAACCTCAACATCCTGAAGGAGCGCATCTCGACGATCGACGTTCCGGTCGTCGCGGAGATCGGCAACATGAATTTGACGGTTCGCGACGTGCTGTCGCTGCGGCGCGGCGACGTGATCAGACTGCCGAACGTCCGGATGGGCGACCCGATGGTGCTGAAGGTGGGCAATCGGGAGAAGTTCCTGTGCCGTCCGGGGGTCGTGGGCAACAAGCTCGCGGTTCAGATCGTGCGAAAGCTCGAGGACGTCACCAAGGAAGAGTTCGAAGAGCTGTCGGCGGAAGGAGAGGAGTAGGACATGAGCGACGGTTCCCTTTCACAGGACGAGATAGACGCGCTGCTGCAGGGCGGCGGGGGCATGGACTTCGGCTCCGAGACCCCGCAGGCGCCGTCGGGAGTGCTCACCGACCAGGAGCTCGACACCTTCGCCGGGCTGCTCGGGGGCCAGGCGGGCTCCCAGGGCTCGAACCTCTCCGGGATGTTCGGCAAGAGCGTGAAGGTCGATCGGCCGACCGCCGCGATCGTCTCGCGCGACGAGCTCGTCGGGAGGCTTCCGCCGGACATCGTCGAGGTGCGCATCGACTTTTCGGGGAAGGTCTCCGGCAGCCACTCCTACGTCTTCCCGACGGAGACCGCGACGATCATCGCCGGCCTCATGATGGGCCAGGAGGGCGTCGAGCTCAACGACGCGGCGCTCTCGGCGGTCGAGGAGGCCGGAAACACGATGGCCGGCGCGGCGGTGACCGATCTGAGCGAGCGGGTCGGCGGGTCGGTCGCGACCGAGCCGGGTCAAACGCACCTCGGCGCCCGCGAGGAGCTCAGCCACCCGGAGGAGAGCCTCGTGTACGTCACCTACCCCCTTTCGATCGACGGAGAGCCGGAATCGGAGATCGGCGAGGTCTACAGCGCGTCGCTCGTCTCCGAGCTCGTCGCGCTCTTGAAGCCGCAGCCGAAGCCGCGGGGGGCCGACCGGCCCGCTGCCGGGCCGGGGCGGCCGGCGCCGAGCGCGAGCCCGAGGAGCCCCGCTCGCGCTTCGGGCGGCGGCGCGCCGCAGGGGTTCGGCGGCCAGCTGTTCGGCTCGCCGCAGGGAGGCGGAAGCCCGCTCGCTCCCCAGGCGAACGTCCAGGCGGTCCAGTTCCCGTCCTTAAGCGGCTCGGGAAGCGGAGGGGACCAGGGCAACATCGGCCTTCTCATGGACGTGTACATGGAGATGACCGTCGAGCTCGGCAGGACGAAGAAGCTGATCCGGGACATTCTCGGAATGGGCGAAGGAACCATCATCGAGCTCGACAAGCTCGCAGGCGAGCCGGTCGACATCCTCGTCAACCATAAGCTCATCGCGAAGGGCGAGGTCGTCGTCATCGACGAGAACTTCGGCGTGCGCGTTACCGAGATCGTCTCGCCGCTCGACAGGGTATCCGACATGTAGGAGGCAGGGCGCAGGCGCGCACAACCGTTCTCATACACAGCTTTTCCGTCATCCGAATTAATATTCAATACTTGGGAGGGGATGTGAATATTAGATTCTCGTGTAGCGTTTTCCTAATCTTTGCAGTCATAACCGCGGGGCTACCCGCGCAGCAAGCCCAGGGGCGAACGCCTGCCGTGGTCGGCCGGGCGGGAGCGCCCTCGGCGGGCATTTCCCAGCTGCCCGACGAGAAGAACCTCGTCATCGCCTACCCGCCGGCCGAGGCCCAAGCGGCCCGGCCGATCAAGGGCGTCGGCGTCTGGGACTTCGTCCAGATGATCCTCGTCCTCGCGCTCGTCGTCGGCGCGATCTACCTGCTGTTCTACTTCATCAAGAGGGCCGGCGCGAGCAAGCTTCCGGACAACAACCTCATCAACCTGCTCTCGACGCGAAGCCTCCAACAGAACCGCTCGCTTCATCTCGTGGAGGTCGGGAAAGAGATCTTTCTCGTCGGCTCCTCCGAGGGAGGGGTCGCGCTCGTCGCGAGGATCGAGGACAAGGAGAGTCTCGACGAGATTCGGCTGAAAGCCTCCGAGCGCGGCCCCTACCTCGGCAAGCGCGGAACGTTCCGGGAGGTGTTCGCGGGGATGTTCGGCGGGGGCGGCTTTCATTTCGGCGGATCGATTGCCGAGACGATGGGCTTCATGAGACGGCAACGAGACCGGCTGAAGAAGCTGTAGCGGTTGTCATGAACACTGGGAGGGGGGAATGACAAGGAAAATTATACTGCTCGCGGCGCTTTTGACCACGCTCGGCATGGCAACGGCGACGGGGGCCTTCGCGCAATCGATTAGCCGCACGGTGGCGACCGAACGGGGGTATGCTCCGCAGATTCCCTTCGTCGACCTCACGGTGCGCGCTCCGAAGAGCAACCAAGAGGTGGCGCTCAGCATCCAGCTGCTGCTGCTGCTCGCGGTCCTGACGCTCGCGCCCTCGATCATCATTCTCATGACGTCGTTTCTGAGGATCTCGATCGTCTTCGACTTCGTCAAGCGGGCGCTCTCGCTGCAGCAGGTGCCGCAGAACCAGGTATTGATGGGGGTGGCGCTGTTCATGACGCTGTTCATCATGTGGCCCACCTTCAATCGGATGTACGTCGACTCGTTCAAGCCGTTCGCCGACGGCAAGATCGGCATCGAACAGATGTACTCTTCCGGCATGGAGCCCCTGAGGATCTTCATGTACCGCCAGATGGAGGACGATCCGAAGAACATCGCGCTCTTCATGAGCATGCGCGGGCTTCCGAAGCCGAATACCCTCGCCGACGTTCCGACCTACGTGCTCATTCCGGCGTTCGTCCTTCACGAGATGACCATCGCGTTCAAGATAGGCATCTTGCTCTTCATCCCGTTCATCGTGATCGACATGGTGGTCGCCTCGATTCTCATGTCGATGGGCATGATCATGCTGCCGCCGGTGATGATCTCGATGCCGTTCAAGCTGATTCTCTTCGTCCTCGTCGACGGATGGGACCTGCTCACCCAGCAGCTCATTCTGAGCTTCAAGTAGGAGGAACGCGCCATGACAATCGGCTTTGCGGCTTTTCTCATGCGGACCGGGGTGCTCCAGATCATGATCCTCTCGGCTCCGGCGCTTCTCATCAGCATGGCGGTGGGTCTCGTGATATCGGTCGTCCAGGCGACCACCTCCATCCAGGAGCAGACGCTCTCGTTCGTGCCGAAGATCGCCGCCATTCTTCTCGCGCTGATCCTCTTCGGCCCGTGGATGTTCACGACGCTCGTCCAGTACACCCAGTCGCTGTTCCTGCGCATCCCGGACATGGTGAGGTAGCGGCTCCGTGGCAGTCGACTTTATCGTCCAGAACGCCCAGCTTTTCTTCCTCGTCTTCGTTCGCGTTCTCGCGATCATCGAGCTTGCCCCGATCATCGGATCGCCGGGCGTGCCGCAGATCGCGAAGATCGGGCTCGCCTTCTTCACCGCGGTGGCGGTCCTGCCGGGCGTCGAGGCGCGAGGCTACCCCATTCCGAGCGCCGCGCTCGAGTACGGGCTGCTTGCCGTCGGCGAGGCGCTCGTCGGCATTCTCATAAGCTTTTTTCTCACGGTGATCTACTCGGCGTTCACGGCGGCCGGCGAGTTCTTCTCCCTCCAGATGGGCTTCGGCGCTTCCGAGGTGTTCGACGCGCTCGCGCAGGTCGAGCTCCCGCTCCTCGGCCAGTTCATCAACATCATCGGGATGTTCGTGTTCCTGTCGGTCGACGGCTTCCAGCGCTTCTTCCTCGTGGGAATCGAACAGAGCTTTCAGACGACCCGCGCGGTCGATTTCGTGCTGCACCGAGACGGCCTCTTTCCCATGATCCTCGGGGGTCTCGGGGTGCTGTTCAAGACCGCCCTCACGCTTTCCTTCCCGGTCCTCGGAACCCTCGTGCTCGTTTCGGTCGCGATGGGGCTCCTCGCGAAGGCGGCGCCTCAGATGAACCTCCTCATGATGGGCTTCCCGGTCTCGATCGCGGTCGCGTTCGTGGCGATGTTCCTCACGATGCCGCTCCTCGTGCAGTCGCTCTCCTTCGTGGTCGACTCGAGCTTCGATGGGCTCGAGCGGCTCCTCATGGTGGCGCAGGGGGCTCCCCGATGATCCTGGAGCTGCTCCCGCAGGCCTCCGGCCCGCTCGTCCCGCCCGGGCTCCCGCTCTCGCGGTCCCGCTTCGCGATGCACCTCCAGTGGTTCGCCGCGGAGGACGAGGGGCGCACCGAGGAGCCGACCGAGCAGAAGATCCGCAAGGCGCGCGAAGAGGGCAAGGTCGCGAAGTCCTCGGAGCTCACCTCCGCGTTCGTCCTGCTCTTCCCGATCGTCACGATCGGGATCCTCGGAGGCTATTTCTTCGAGACGATGGGCGAGATGATCAGGTTTTTCCTGAAGACCACCGCCACGGTCGACATCACGCGCGACGCGACGATCGCGCCGGCCGCTTTCTCCTACTTCTTGAGGCTCGCGCTTCCGGTGGTCCTCGTCGCCTTCGTCGCGGCGATCATGGGCAACGTGCTCCAGGTCGGCTTCCTGTTCACGACCAAGCCGATAACGCCCGACGTGAACCGCATCGTGCCGAGATTCGGACGATTCTTCCAGCGCTCCTTCTTCTCGGCGGAGGCGGCGTTCAACCTCGCGAAGTCCTTGGTCAAGGTCGCCGTCGTCGCGGTGATCGCCTACCTCAACATCAGCGGCGACTTCCCGAAGATCGGGAACCTGACGACGGCGCCTTTCCTCGTGAGCGTCGCCGAGTTCGCCGCGCTCGCGCTTCGCGTCCTCATCGAGAGCGCGATCGCGCTTCTCCTCCTCGCCCTTCCCGACTACCTGTTCCAGCGCAGGCTGCACGTCGAGTCCCTCAAGATGAGCAAGCAGGAGGTCAAGGAGGAGCGCAAGCAGTCGGAAGGCGATCCGCTCGTCCGCAGCAGGCTCCGCGAGCGCATGAGGGATCTCCTCACCAAGAACATGCTTCAGAACGTCCCGAGAGCGGACGTCGTGATCACGAACCCGACCCACTTCGCCGTCGGAGTCGAGTGGAAGCGCGAGCGGATGCCCGCGCCGATGGTGATCGCGAAGGGGGCCGACCTCATCGCCCTGCGCATCAGGGAGGTCGCCCGGGAAAATAATGTACCGATAATAGAGAATAAGCCCCTCGCGCAGGCGCTCTACCGCGAGGTCGAGATCGGCGACGTCATCCCCGAGCAGTACTACGAGGTCATGGCGCTCGTGCTCGCGGAGGTCTACCGCATGAACGGAAAGGGAAGGGAGATGTTCGTATGAACGGATCGAGTCCGCTTTCGCGCGTTCGGCGCGGGAGCAGGGGGGTAGGGTCATGGCCGACGTAGGGCGCGCGATTACCGGCTCGTTCGTCGCGCAGAAAAGCGACATCTTCGTGGCCGCCGGCGTCATCGTCGTGGTGATGATGATGATCATACCGCTCCCGACGGTCATTCTCGACGTGCTGCTCTCGTTCAATCTCATGCTCGCGCTCCTCATCATTCTCATCGTTCTCTACACGAAAAACGCCCTCGAGTTCTCGGTCTTTCCGACGCTGCTTCTCGTCGCGACCGTCTTCGGTCTCGCGCTCAACGTGAGCTCGACCCGCCTGATCCTCTCGCAGGGCGCGCACTTCAACGGACGGATCATCAGGGCCTTCGCGAGCTTCGTCGTGGGAACGAAGGGCACCGAGGGGCTCGTGATCGGGCTCATCATCTTCATCATCATCATTGCCGTGCAGTTCGTGGTGATCACGAAAGGCGCGACGCGCGTCGCGGAGGTCGCCGCCCGCTTCACCCTCGACTCCCTGCCCGGAAAGCAGATGGCGATCGAGGCGGAGTACAACTCCGGCGCGCTCAGCGAGGAGGAGGCGAACCGGAGGAAAAACGACCTGCAGCGCGAGGTCGACTTCTACGGAGCGATGGACGGAGCCTCGAAGTTCGTCTCCGGCAACGTCAAGGTCGGCATCCTCATCACGGCGGTGAACCTCGTCGGAGGCCTGATCGTCGGCACGACGATCCACGGCGAGTCCTTCCAGGAGGCGATCTCGACCTACATATCCCTGTCGATCGGCGACGGCCTGGTCACGCAGTTCCCCGCGCTCCTGATCTCCACGGCGACCGGTCTCATCGTCACGCGGGCGGTCTCCGACGGCACGTTCGGAAGCGATATCACGTCGCAGTTCACGCGGCAGTCGCGGGTCTATTGGATCTCAGCCGCCTTCCTCTTCGTGCTGGCCTTCATTCCCGGCTTTCCCTGGTACGTGCTCATCCCCATGGCCGGGCTCACCGGCTTTCTCGCCTTCAGGCTCTCCTCCCGCCAGGATGCCGCGGGCGCCCAGGCGAAGCTGCAGGAGAAGGCGGAGGCCGGAAAGGAGGCGCGCCCGGAGATCTCGCCGGTCGTTCCCCTCGACCCGCTCTCCCTCGAGCTCGGCTACGGGCTCATCCCCCTCGTCGACAAGGACCAGGGCGCCGAGCTCCTCGATCGGATCACGAGGATTCGGCGCGAGTCGGCGCTCGACCTCGGGCTCGTCGTGCCGCGGATCCGGATCATCGACAACATGCGCCTCGAGCCCGCGGAGTACTGCTTCAAGATACGGGGCATGGAGGTCGGGAGGGGCACGATTCGGATCGGCTACTACCTCGCGATCAACCCGGGGAACGCCCGCGAGGAGATCGAAGGCGAGAAGACGACCGACCCCGCCTTCGGCCTCGCCGGTCTCTGGATCTCCGAGGAGGACCGGGAGGCCGCGGAGCGGGCCGGCTATACCGTCGTCGACGCGCCATCGATCATCGCGACCCATCTCACGGAGATCATCAAGCGGCACGCGGCCGAGATCCTCGGGCGCCAAGAGACTCAGGCGATCCTCGACGCGCTGAAGAACGACTACCCCGCGGTCGTCGAGGAGGTCCGCAAGGCGCTCGGCGTCGGCGACATTCAGAAGGTGCTGCAGGGTCTCCTTCGCGAGCAGGTGTCGATCCGCAACATGGTCGCGATCCTCGAGACCCTCGCCGACTACGGGCCGATCTCGAAAGACGGCGGCTTCCTCATCGAGAAGGTCCGCCAGGCGCTCGGACGGCAGATCTGCCTGCAGTACGGCGAGGACCGGACGCTCCGCGTCCTCACGATCGACCCGGAGCTCGAGCAGAAGCTCATCGACTCGCGCGTCGAGACGGCCGGCGGCGCGCTTGCCGCCCTCGATCCGGCGACGCAGCGGGCGTGGATCAACGCGCTCACGAACTCGGTGAAGCGGGTTCAGGAGCAGGGACACTACGCGATCGTGCTCTGCTCGGAGGCGGCCCGTCCCCTCGTCAAGTCGAGCACCGAGCGCGAGATCCCGAGCCTCGTGGTGCTCTCGGTGCCGGAGGTGGTCCCGGACGTTCGAGTCGAGGGAATCGGAGAGATTCGAATCGATCAGGAAAGGAAGGCATAGATGGAGTACTTTACCGAACAGGCTCCGACGCATCGCGAGGTGGTCGACAGGATTCGGCTGAAATACGGCGAGAACGCGAAGATCCTCACGCAGAAGAGCGTCCGCATCGGCGGGTTTCTCGGCCTGTTCGGCCGCGAGGGCGTGGAGATCGCCGGATACGTGTCGCAGGAGTCCGCGAGGCCCCGGAAGCCCGACCTCGACGAGGAAAAGAGGCGGATTCTCTCGACGCTGAAGAGCGAGCAAACCCTCCAGCAGCTCCTCGCCGACGTACAGGCGATCAAGAGCCGCGTCGAGAGCGACTCCGGCGCCGCGCGCTCCGCCGAGCCGCATCCCTCGATCGAGAAGATCGAGACGCTCCTCTTCGAGAACGATTTCCCGCGGCGCTTCGTCGCGAAGATCGTCGAGCGGCTGAAGAAGGACCTCACCTTCGAGGACCTCGGCGATTTCAGGCTCGTGCAGACCACGGTCATGGGCTGGATCGGCGAGGAGGTGTCGGTCTACCGCGACGCGCCGAGAAGCGCTCCGCGCATCGTCGTCCTCGTCGGTCCGACCGGCGTGGGAAAGACCACCACGATAGCGAAGCTCGCTGCGGCCTACGGCCTCGGACACAAGGGCGCGAAGGCGAAGAGCGTGAGGATGCTCACGATCGACAACTACCGCATCGGCGCGAGAAACCAGATCGAGACCTACGGCGAGATCATGCAGATCCCGGTGTCCTGCGTCGAGACGACCCTGGAGCTCAAGAAAAAGCTCGCGCTCTACCAGGACGTGGACCTCATCCTCATCGACACCATCGGCAAGAGCCCGAAGGACTTCACGAAGCTCGCCGAGATGCAGGAGCTCCTCGCCGCCTGCGGCGAGGAGGCGGAGATCTACCTTACCTTGAGCGCCACGACGAAGGCCTGCGACGTCCGCGAGCTCCTCCAGCAGTTCGAGCCTTTCAAGTACCGCGCGGTCGTGCTCACGAAGCTCGACGAGACGATGCGCGTCGGCAACGTCATCGGGGCCCTTGCGGAGCGGCAGAAGTCGCTCATCTTCTTCACGACCGGGCAGGTCGTTCCGCAGGACATCGAGCGCGCCTCGGTGCAGGCGCTCCTCAGGCATTTGGAGGGATTCAAGGTGAACTACGAGTACCTTGACCAGAAATTCGCGAAAACCGCGCCGAAGACGAGCGACTTCCCGGCCGCGGACTGGAAGTAACCGATGGCAGACCAGGCGGAACAGCTGAGAGAGCTCGTGCGAAGCCGCGGGCAGGCGAAGCCCGCGGCTTCGCTTCAGACGCCCGCGACGGGCGAGCAGAAGAAGACGAGGATCATCGCGATATCGAGCGGCAAGGGCGGGGTGGGCAAGACCAACATCTCCATCAACCTCGCGCTCGCCTACGCGCAGCTCGGCAAGAAGGTCATCGTGATGGACGCGGACCTCGGCCTCGCGAACGTGAACGTGATCCTCGGCATCATCCCGAAGTACAATCTCTACCACGTGATCCGCAAGCAGAAAAGGATGAGCGAGATCATCCTCGACACGAACTACGGCATCCAGATCGTCGCGGGCGCCTCGGGGTTTTCCAAGATCGCGAACTTAAGCGACGAGGAGCGCAACACCTTCGTCGAGGAGCTCTCGCAGCTCGGAGGCGCCGACGTCATCGTGATCGACACGAGCGCGGGCGTCTCGAACAACGTCCTCTCCTTCATCAAGGCGGCCGACGAGGCGCTCATCGTGACCACCCCCGAGCCGACCGCGATCACCGACGCCTACGGGATCATCAAGATCATCGCGACGGAGATCGAGAACATGAATCTCAGCCTGAAGCTCGTGGTGAACCGGGTGAAATCGGTGACCGAGGGCAGGAAGGTGGCGGAGCGGGTGATCAACATCGCCGGACAGTTCCTGAACCTCAAGATCGATTACCTCGGCTACATCTACGACGATCCGGCGGTCTCGAACGCGGTCCTCAGGCAGCGGCCGTTCCTCGTGTCGGAGCCCGGGAGCAAGGCGGCGATCTGCGTGCGCCACATCGTGAGCAGACTCGAGAAGGTGGAGTACCGCGAAGGCGCCGGAATCGGTCATTTTCTGAAGAAGCTCATGGGGATTCCATGATTCGAAGCGCGACGCGCAAGCGCCCGCCCTTGACCCGGGGATTCTTTTGCCATAATCTTAGCGGGGGAGACGGGCAGAGGCGAGGTGGCTGAAAGTGATCAGCTGGAAAGCGGCGTATTGGGGCGGAATTGCCGGTTTCGCGCTCTCCTTCTTGGTGGGGCTGGTCGGCGGGGTGCCGTTCGGCTCGATCCTGCTCCGCGCGCTCATCTGGGGGATCCTTTTCGGGGCGCTCGCCGCGCTCGCATACTACGTCCTTTCGCGGTTTGTGCCGGAGCTCGCGAGCCTCGTCGGCGGCAAGGCGGAGCAGAAGAGCCCAGGCGCGGTCGACATCGTGCTTCCCGGCGAGAACCCCCACGAGCGCGGCGCTGAGCCCGGCGCGTTCGCCGAGGGCGCGCCGGGCGACGAGGACTACGCTCCCGGCGGGGCAGGGGAGGCGACGATGGTCGAGGAAGTCGAGGAGCTTCCTCCAGCCGAGGCGGCCGCGGACGGCAAGGAGGCGGCCGACGAAGGATTCTTCAGCGACATCAGGGACGACGCCGGCTCCGACCGGCTTCCCGAGTTCGACGATGACGCTCTCAAGCCGCGCTCCGGAGGGCTCTCCGCGCTCGGCGGCGCGTCGGCTCAAAAAGCCGGGGGCATCCTCGGCGGCGCGACCGACGCCCGGGACGTCGCTCGGGCGATTCGAACGGTCTTGAAGCGGGACCAGAAAGGATGAGTATGAGGGACAAGCTCTTAGAGGGTAAGACCGAAGAGGAACTCTGGGCTCTCTATAGAGTATCGAAGGACCCCCAGATCCGCAACCTGTTTGTCCGGCAATACGCTCCGCTCGTGAAGTACGTCGCGGGCAAGATCGCGATGGCCATGCCCCACAACGTCGAGTTCGACGATCTCGTCGGCTTCGGCGTTTTCGGCCTTTTCGACGCGATCGGAAAGTTCGACCCCGAGAAGCACGTCAAGTTCAAAACGTACGCCGTCACGCGCATCCGCGGCGCGATCTTCGACGAGCTCCGCTCGATCGACTGGGTGCCCCGCTCGGTCCGCCAGAAGACCCGCGAGGTCGAGGAGGTCGTCCATCGCCTGGAGTCCTCCCTCGGACGCGCCGCCTCGGACAAGGAGATCTCGCGCGAGCTCGGCATGAGCGTGGGAGAGTTCCAAAAGCTCATGCTCAAGATCTCGACGACCTCGCTCCTCTCGCTGAACGACGTGTGGTACACCGGGGAAGACAACGACAAGGTCTCCATCGTGGAGAGCATCGAGTCGCCCCAGAGCATGAACCCCGATACGATCGTCGAGAAAGAGGAGGTGAAGCGGGTGATCGTCAAGGCGATCAGCGAGCTTCCGGAGAAGGAGAAGAAGGTTCTCGTTCTCTACTATTACGAGGACTTGACGCTGAAGGAGATCGGGAAGGTTCTTGACGTAACCGAGTCGCGCGTCTCCCAGCTTCACACGAAGGCGATCATGCGCCTGCGCGCGAAGCTCACGAATATCAAGAAGGGGATTCTCTAGCCATCATGGTAACCGTCGAGAAGCTTCGCGACTACATGCGATCCCGCGCCGAGGCGGACCGCGAGAAGAAGTCGATCCAGGTGAGCGGCGTCACGCTCGAGGAGGCGCTCAGCCAGGCGTCCATCGAGCTCGGTCTCCCGATCAAGCGCCTCGAGTACGAGGTCGTCGAAAGCGGAGGGAGGGGCTCCTTCGGCGTCGGCAAGAAACGATGGACGCTCGTCGTCTCGGAGGCGGTCCGCGAGAAACGCGGGGTCGAGGAGTACATGCCCGACGCGTCGGTGCAGCTCAACATCGCCCAGACTCAGAAGGCGCTCGATCGGGACGGGGAGGTGTACGTCCGCCTCGCCCCGGAGGGAGTCCTCATCAAGGTCACCCGGCCTCTCGGCAGGGGCAAGCGCGCGCAGGAGCGCAGGGCGATCGAGCGGCTGTCCGCGAGAGGCGTGGTCGACTACGACGCGAGACTCATCGGCGAGGCGGTGCGGGAGGCGGAGGGCGAGTACGTGCGCGTCGCCGACTACCGCTACAATCCCGCGAACGACTCCGTGCTTTCCGTCGAGGTCGTCGACCAGGAGATGAGGGCGCAGATCGCGATCTCGCGACCCGGCGCCGGAGGCACCGACCTGTCCGCAGAGTCGGTCGTCGAGATGCTGAAGAACCACGGCGTGACGCACGGCTTGAAGGAGGAGGCGATCGTCGAGCTCTGCGACAATCCCCGTTACGGGCAGACGGTCATCGCCGCCGAGGGAACGAAGCCGATCAACGGCGAGGACGCGAAGATCATCTTCAGCTTCGAGACGGATCACTCGAACGTGAAGCTGAAGGAGAAGAACGGCCGCGTCGACTTCCGCGAGCTCAATCTCGTGCAGAACGTCGTGGAAGGCCAAATTCTCGCGCGGAAGGTCCCCGCGAAAGAGGGCACCCCCGGGATGACCGTCACCGGCCGCTACCTTCCGGCGAAGACCGGAGCGGACACGAGCATCCAGGCGGGCAAGAACACGAAGCTCTCCGAGGACGAGATGACGCTCACCTCGCTGATCAACGGCCAAGTGCTCATCGTCGCCGACAAGATCAACGTCGAGCCGATGTACGTCGTTCCGGGCAACGTCAACCTCAAGACCGGCGGGAACGTCATTTTCCTCGGGACGGTGCTCGTCCGAGGCAGCGTCGAGGACGGCTTCAAGGTCAAGGCGGCCGGGAACATCGAGGTGCTCGGCAACATCGGCAAATGCGAGCTCGACGCCGAAGGCGACGTCATCGTGCACCAGGGCATCAACGGCAAGAACGGCGGGCTCGTGCGCGCGGGAAAGAGCGTCTGGTCCAAGTTCATCGAGAACGCCTTCGTCGAGGCCGGCGAATCGGTCATCGCGAGCGACGGCATCATCAATTCCGGCGTCGACGCCAACGTCAACATCGCCTGCCACGGAAAGCGCGCGACCATCGTCGGAGGGAGGCTCCGCGCCGCCGAGCTCGTCACCGCGAAAACCTTCGGCTCGGTCAACGGATCGGAGACCATCGTGGAGGTCGGATACGATCCGAAAAGCAAGGCAAGGCTCGCCGAGAACGAGGAGGCCGTCCAGGCGATCGTGAAGGAGCTCGAAGAGGTGGACCTGAACATCCACACCTTGGAGAGCCTGAAGAAGGCGAAGCAGAAGCTGCCCGAGGAGAAAGAGGCCTATCTCACCGAGCTTCTCGAGCACAAGCACGAGCTTCTCGTGTCGAGGAAGGCGCACGAGGACGAGATCGAGAGCGTGCGCTCCTACCTCGCCTCGCTGAAGACCCGGGGCAAGATCTCGGCGTCCGCACACGTTTTTCCCGGCGTCAAGATCTTCATCAAGGAGGCGAGCCTCGAGGTCCGTAACGAGTTCCGCTCGGTGACCTTCGTCAACGAGGCGAATCTCGTGAAGGTCACGCGTTACGAAGAGCCGGAGGAAGACTTCGACCGGAGGAAGTAATGCCGATTGAACCGATCGATTTGCAGGTCCTTTTCTCGAAGATGACCGATGTCGGCAAGGATCAGGCGGTCGCGAGCCAAGCCACGCAGCTCGCGCAGACCGTCCAGGCGGGCGATCTCGTCCGGAGAACCGAGCAGCAGTCGCACAGCGTGAACGAAGCGAAGGAATCGTCGGAGATCGAGCACATCGGCGAGCGCTCGGGCGGAAGCGGCGGCAAGGCCGGACGGCGAAAGGGCAGGCCAAAAGCGGAGAACGAGGCCGAGCGCGACGCCTTCAGCGATCCCGAGCTCGGCAAGAATATCGACATCAGCGGATAGAGCGCCCGACGCCATGGCTGCAACCCTGCTCATCGTCTTCCTGAACGGCGCGATTCTCGCGGCCTTCTTCGTGTATTTTCGCAGGCGGATCGTGCGCTACCTCGCCTCGGGCGACGCGCTCGAGGAGGTGAAGCGGGAGATCGGCCGCATGGTCGTCGACATCAACGAGACGACCGAACGGAACATCGCGCTGATCGAGGAACGGATCGCGCGGATGAACGGCCTGCTCGCGGAGGCCGACCGGCGCATCGTGGTCCTCAAGAAGGAGTCCGAGCGAAGCCTCGCGAAGGACGGCGTCTACGCGAACCTCCGGCCCCGGCCCGCCCCGGTCGCGAAGGAGGCCGAGCCCGGCGTTCGCGCGAAGAGCCCGCGCGAGGAGGTCCTCGACCTCCATGACCAGGGAATGGAGCCGCGGCTCATCGCAAGCAAGCTCAACAAGACCCTCGGCGAGGTGGAGCTCATCATCTCGCTCGGCGAGCGGAGGCGGTAGCGGGTGGACGGCGAAAAGCTCCTTTTTTTCCTGCAGGACGCCGCGGGCATGGTCGAGAGCCTGGACTCGACGCTGCGGCGGCTGGGCGACGAGCCCCACGACGCCGATCTCGTCCACCAGGCCTTTCGCTACGTTCACTCGATCAAGTCGGAGGCGTCCTTTCTCGGGCTCGAGGCCATCGCCGCGCACGCTCACGACATGGAGAGCTGCCTGGAGCCCGCGCGGAGCGGCGCGGCGGAGGTGGACGCGGATTTCCTCGATCCCCTGCTGCGGATGAACGCCGGCCTCAAGGAGCGAATCGCCGAGCTCGAGCGCGAGGTCGGCTCCGACGGCGGCGCCGGAGAGCTCGCGGCGAGCGAGGCCGCCCCCCATGAGGCTTCCGCTCCCGAGGCTCCCCCCCGAGAAGCTTCCCCCCGCGATCTCGATCTCCTCCTCTCGGAGTTCCAGCGGAAGCTCCTCCGCGAGGCCTCGGAGCGCGGCGAGCGCCTCTACCGGCTCAGCTGCGAGATCGCGGAGGCGGCGCCGATCAAGTACGCGAAGGCCTACCTCGTCGTGAACAACCTCGAGATCTCGGCGAACGTGATCGCGACCGTTCCTCCGCTCGACCCGGTCGAGGACGACGAGCGCTTTCGGGACTTCGAGGTGTACTTCACCGCCTCGGCGGAGCTTGCCGCGCTCTACGACGCGGTGGACGTCGACCAGATCGCGCGGGTCTCGATCGCGGAGCTCGGCTACGACTCCCTTGCCTCGCGCGGGAGCGCCCCGCCCGCCGCGGAGAGGCGGCGGCTTCCCGAGGAACCCTACCTTCGCGTGCCGTCGGAGAAGTACGACGAGATCCTCGAGTACGCCGCCGAGATCAGGCTGCTCGCGCGCTCCATTCCGGGCTCCTCCGCGCTCAACGAGCTTCTCCCGCGCTTCGAGACGGTCCTGAAGGAGCTCCGCAAGGTGCCGCTCCAGCGCGAGCTCAAGGAGATCCCCCGCTTCGCGCGCGATCTCGCGAGATCGCTCGGCAAGCGCGTGCAGGTGCGGATAAGCGGCGCGGAGAATCTCGTCGACCGGCGGCTCCTCGATCACCTCGCCGACCCGCTCCTCCATCTCGTGCGGAACGCGGTCGATCACGGGATCGAGAGCCCCGAAGAGCGCGCTCGGGCGGGAAAGCCCCCGGTCGGCACGATCTTCGTGAACGCCGCTCGAAAGGACGGACAGCTCGTCGTCCAGGTCGCCGACGACGGGTGGGGGGTCGACGAGGAGAAGGTCCTCGCGCGCGCCGAGGAGCTCGGCATGGCCCGCTCCGACGAGGATCTTCTCGATATCCTCGTACGGCCGGGGTTCAGCACCCGCGAGGAGGCAAGCGCGGTATCGGGCCGGGGCGTCGGGCTCGACCTCGTGAACCAGCAGGTATCTCGGGCCCTCGGCGGAGAGCTCCGGATGCAGACCCGCAAGGGAGGCGGCACGGCGTTCACCCTGAAGGTGCCCGAGGGCTCCGGGTTCACGAGCCTGCTCCTCGCGCGCTGCGGCGACGCCTCGGTGGGCCTGCAGCAGCGGAATATCGAGAACAAGGTCGGGGCGGACGCGGCGGTGCTCAGGCTCGACACGGCGGGCCTCGCGTGGTTCGAGGAGCTGCCCGTGTATACGGTCAGGGACGGGCTCATCCGACGACTCGACCGCGGGGAGCGATCGGACGCCGAGCGCCTCGTTCCGGCGGAAGGCTCGCTCGTCGTCCTCAATTACCTTGGCCGGCGGGTGTGCCTGCTCGCCGACGAGCTGCTTTTCGAGCGCGATTTTCCCGACGAGCTCATTGCCGCCGCGAAGGAAGCCGGTCCGTCGCAGTACAAGGTCACCGTCGAGTCGGGGCTGACCTTCCTTCTTCCGGCGCAGTCGACTTTCGCGTAAAAAAAAAAACGGTATGCCTGGACGTCGAACGCATACCGTCTTTTTTGAGTCGAGCGACGCCGAAGCGCCGCCCGTTACTATCCTCGGACGAAGCGCCTCGCGGCTTTAGCGACTTTGTCGCGCGTTTTCGGCGAGACGAGCGAGGGTCTTGTCGATGAGACCGAGATGGTAGCAGGCGGAGCGGGCGATCTCGCCGTAGAGCTCCGCCGACCGATCGGCGGCCGCCTGAGGCGAGGCGCTCTCCTCGCCGAGCTCCTCCGCGGTCTCCTGGAGGAGGAAACCGGCCACGTGGCGCGAGCGTTCCTTCAGGATTTTCCCGTCGACCCCCTCGAGGCGCCTGAGGGCGGCGCGCGGGTCCCGGCCCGAGGCAAGCGCCCGGGAGAGCTCCTCCGTGGCCGCCATGCCCTCGGAAGCGAGGTCGCGGAGACCGGCCATCTCGCCAGAGAGGCCGCGGAGAACCGTCGCGAGGGCGTCGAGCGCCCCATCGTCCGGCGACGCGCGGTCGCGGGAGAGCGACATCGTTCGATCGATTTCGGCCCGGATGCTCGGAAGCGAGGCGATCTCCGCCACGGTCGCGAGCTTGAGACCGTCGATGCGGACGCCCTCCGCGCCGATCGAGCGGGTGTCGGCGTCGGGGTGGATCTTCAGCTGGTTCTCGAACCACCACTTGTAGACGATCAACCGCCGGTCGGTCAGGGTGACGCCGCCTTCCATATTGGCCTCGAGAAAGGGAGCCGCGTCGTGGAGCGCGTGGAAGGAGTGGGTCTCGCCGGTCGCGAGGCGGCCTGCGAGCGTGTGCGCCCGCTCCTCGAAGAAAGCGCCCTTGAAATGGGTGCGCCGTCCGGGAAAGCCAAGATCGAGCCCCGCCGCATAGATGGGGGAGCAGCCGAGGAGCCTCGCGAAATCCCAGGCGGTCGTCGAGACGGAGCCGCCCGCTCCGAGCGCGCCCTTCTCGCCGAGGCGGCTTTCGAGGAGGCTCCCGAGGGGGAAAAGCGAGCCGCACAGGAGCGTCCGTCCGGCGTGGCGCTGGAACACCCGCGGGTAGGTCGACGACTCGGAAACGAGGATCGGCCGGTCGTCCTCGTCGCCTCGTCCTTGAGCGCACCAGTCGAGGTGGCGGGAGTTCCAGTACTGGGGATCGACCACGACGAGGAAGTCGGGCCGGACGCCCGAGGCGCGGGCGGCTCGGAGGCTCGTGTCGACCGCGATGACGACGCACCGCTGCGCGAGCTCCTTCAGGCTCGGAAGCGCCGCGTCGAGCGACGGGCCCGCCGTGAGGAGGAGTGCCGGGCGCCCGGAAAACAGCCCGGCGATGGTCGCGACGCCCGGGGACCGGGCGACGATCTCGGCGTTGCGGAGGAGGTTCCTGACCCACCGCTTCCCGAATCGCGCGAGGGTATTCCGGTTGATGTCCCGGCGGGCGTAGTAGGCGGCGAGCACCGTGCGGAGGCGCTCGAAATAGGAGCGGTCCTTCGCGGCGAAGGCGCGCAGGCGCACGACGGAATGGACGCTATGCGGAAAGGCGTCGAGGACCATCGGAACGATCTCAGGCTCGGCGGCGAGGAGGAGGTGGAGGCGCTCGGAGGACAGGAGCCCGGTAAGGTCGCGCGAGGCGATGCCCGCGAGGAAGAGTCCGACGTCGGGCTCCACCACCACGGCGTGGGCCCGGGGGTGGAGCTCGAGGAACGCCTCGACGTGGTAGCCGAGGCCGAAGCTCTCGAAGAGGCAGACGCCGCTATCCGCGCTCACCTCCCTCCTCACGACTCGTTCGGCCTCTCGGTACGGCTCGTTCCTCGAGTAGACGAGACGGCCGTCGTAGAGCGCGGTCGGCCGCGGCCCCCCGGTCGCGACGATCGCGAGCCGATCGGAGGCTTCCTGGAGCCTGAGCGTCTCGTAGGCTTCTGGCGATAGCAGCGTCTTGAGCACCGCGAGGTTGCTCGAGAGGAAGGCCGCCTCAGGCTCCGCGAGCGGTAGGGGCTCGGAGGTCATTGGAGCACCACCGAGACGGTCATCCCCTTGGTGAGCGGCGTGCCGGGAGGCGGAGTCTGGCTCACCACCCATCCGCTCCCGCTCACCCTGACGTTGAGATCGCGGTCCGCGAAGAGCGGCAAGAGCTCGCGCTTCGACAGCCCGGTGAGGTCCGGCAGGGTCGTGCTCAGGCTCAAGGGCGCGCGAGCTCCCGCGCGGGGCGGGGACGCGCTCACCACCTGATCGCCTTCCTTGGGAATCCCGAGGTACGATATGAGCCGCTCGGACACCTGGCGGATCAGGGGCGACGCCACGCCCGATCCCCAGTAGGGGCCCTTTTTCGGATTGATCACGACCGCGTACACGATGACCTGCGGGTCGTCCGTCGGAAAAATCGCGATGCAGGAGCCGGTGTAGGCGGTCTCCGAGTACCGCCCCGTCTGGGGATCGAGCATCTGCGCGGTTCCGGTCTTCGCCGAGGTCGGCATCCCGGGCACCTTCGCGTCGTGCGCGAATCCGTCGGGATCGGTGCCGGTCTCCATGAAGCCGAGCATTTCGTGGGCGATCTCGCTTGAGATCACGCGCCTGATCGGCTCGCGCGGAAAGCTTTGAATGAGCCTGCCGTCGGGTCCGACCACTTTCTCCACGATGTGCGGCTTCAGGAGGATCCCGTCGTTGGTGAGGGCGGTCGCGGCGGCGGCTACCTGGATGGCGGTGACCCCGATCTCCTGGCCGAAGGAGATCGTGGGCTTCGAGCGCGGCGTCCACTCGGAGATGGGGCGGAGGATGCCGCTCGCTTCGCCGGGGAGCGGCACGAAGGTCGGCGATCCGAAGCCGAAGGCCTTGAGCATCTGGTAGAGCGCGCTGTCGCTCACCGTGTCCGACGCGTACGCCGCGCCGACGTTCGACGAGAACTTGATGATCAACTGGGCGTCCTCCCACTCGTGCGGAGCGAGCCCCTTGATGCGAATCACGTCCCCGTCGGGAAGCGCATGCTCGTAGGTTCCGTCGTCGTAGAACTCGGTCTCGGGGGTGATTCCGCCGAGCTCGAGGAACGACGAGATGGTGAAGATCTTCATGACCGAGCCCGGCTCGTAAATGTAGGAGTTCGCGCGATCCTGCCTCACCGCGGCCGGAAACTTGCTGAAGGTGTTCGGATCGAACTCCGGACAGGAAACGTAGGCGAGAATATCGCCGCTCTTCGCTCCCATGACGATCAAGATCACGGAGTCGGCCTCGGAGTCCTGGAAGACCTTGCTCGCGAGCGACTGGGCGAAATATTGGATATTCTGGTCGATGGTAAGGAAGACCTGGTTGCCGAAGAAATCCCCGCCGGCGGCGGTCGACTTCGGCGGCGGGGGAGAGAGCTGGTTGTTGAACGTGAGCTCGATGCCGTCGAGTCCGGTATTGTCGGTTCCGACGTAGCCGATGACGTGGCCGGCGAGGTCGCCTTCCGTGTAGATCCGTCCGTAATCGGGGCGGAGCTCGATCCCGGCGAGCTTGCCCGCCTCTTTCAGCGCCTGAATCTGCTTGCTCTCGCTCTGGGAGATCTGCCGCTTGATGAAGACGAAGCCCGTGTGGCTGCTCAGGGTCGAAAGGAGCTCCTGCTTGGGTATCGCGAGGACCCCGGAGAGAAGCCGCGCGTCGTCCGCCTTATCCACGACGTCGGGAATCCAGGCGGTGACCGAGTCCTGGCGGGTCTCGACGGCAAGCAGCTTTCCGTTTCGGTCGAGGATCGGCCCCCGCTCGACGACGGGGCCGGAAGCCTGGAGGGGGTCGGTGACCGGCGCGATGACCATCACCGAGACGTACTTCCACAGCACGAGCACGACGAGGACGGCGATGAACGCCGCGAACACCCCGAAGCGCACGAGGTCCTTGCGCTCAACCACGGGAGCCTCCGCCTGAGTTCCCGGGAAGAGCCGATCCGGAAAGCGCTCGATCGGAGCCCAAGGTGTCGATGGTCACGTGGATATTCTCGACAGGCCGGGCGGCTCCCTCAAGCTCCGCCCCTCCTCCCGAGACAGCGCGGGGGGTTTGCAAACCGCGCGACGATCTGCTACGATCGGCCGTCGGCGCCGAGCGGGGCCGAGCGTGCGGAGCGTCGAGAAGCGAGAAAACGGCCGGGATTGGGGCGGGCGAGAGGACGGGGCTCGGATTCATGTCGCGCCAAACTTTGCGATCAAATGGTAATATGAAGAATTATTCTTGTCGATATCTCGCATAGAGATGAGTCAATGACAGCAACAATCCGAAAGCAAAAGATCAGGAAACGACCTTCGACCGGAGCCAACGCGGGCGCGTGGCTCGTCGCGAGGGTACGCCAGCGCCTTGCGCGCTCGGGCGGAAGCGGCGTCGCGAGGCGCCGCGAGAGGAAGATACCGCTTGTCTCGGTCTTCGCCGTCGCGATCCTCGCGATCGGCGGGGTTGCCGTCGTTCTCACCTCCTCCCCGGGAACGAGCGCCCTCTCCCGCGGAGGGCTCGCCCTGCCGAAGGATCCCCAGTTGGAGGCGCTCCTCAACTCCTACAGCCTTGGGCTGAAGACCGCTCCCGCCCTCGCGGGCGGAGGGGCGCCCGAGCGGCTTCAGGGGCCGAAGCCGCTCAAGATGTCCTCCTACACCGTGAGGCCCGGGGACACGATCTCGGGGATCGCGCAGTCGCATGGGATCAGCGACGAGACGCTCATCAGCTTCAACGACATCAGCGACGTTCGTTTCTTGAGACCCGGGCAGGAGCTCCAGATTCCGAGCATGGACGGGATTCTCTACCAGGTGCGCCGAGGCGACTCGCTCGGAGGGATCGCGAGCGCCCACCAGGTGAAGCTCGCCGCGGTCCTCGACGCCAACAACATCGCGAACTCGACGATCTACGCCGGCCAGCAGCTTTTCCTGCCGCACGCCCACATGAACTCCTTCACCTATCGCAAGGCGCTCGGAACCCTGTTCATCTATCCGACGGTGGGCATGCTGACCTCGCCGTTCGGCATGCGGCCCGATCCGTTCACCGGCGTCTACATGTTTCACAACGGGATCGACCTCGCGAACGCCATCGGTACGCCGGTCGACGCCGCCATGGACGGACGCGTGGTCTACCTCGGAGTGAACCGCGGCTACGGCCAATACATCCTGCTCGACCACGGCGGAGGCTATCAGACCCTGTACGGGCATCTGTCGAAATGGATCGCGCACATGGGTGAATACGTCCGAGCGGGCCAGGAGATCGCGGAGATGGGCGACACCGGCTACAGCACCGGACCGCACCTCCACTTTACGATCTACAAGGATTCAGTGCCGGTCAATCCGCTCAACTACCTCGGCAGCAGGTAGCCCGAGCGAAGGAATCTTCATGCGCAAGCTGGTGTTCATAGTCATCGGTCTGTTCGCCCTCTTCGTGTTCATCCAGTCGTACACGAGCCTCCGCGCCGCGGAGGTGCCGGCCTCGACGGCAAGCCTCTCGCGCCCGGGATGAAGAGCCCTCGCGCGAAAAGACGCCGCCGGCGGCGTTTGACGTCGCACGGCGCGAGCGAAGCGGGGTCGAGCCCGGCCGGCTACGACCCGACCGTGCCCGCCGAGGGCGCGACCGCCCAGGTGTCTCCTCCGTCGCTGGTCGTGTAGGTGAAGACGGTGATCCCCTGGGAGGCGAGCCCGATCTTTACGGTCATCTTTCCTTGCCTTCGATCGGGGCCCTGGAAGACCGGAGCGCCGAGCCAGGTGCCGTTGAAGTCATCGCTCGAGACGCCCTGCGGCAGGGGAAGATCGATCGTGTTCCAGCTCTTGCCTCCGTCCTCGGTTCGATAGAAGAGGAAATAGCCGCACGGCGGACAGTCGACGGGGATGAAGCCGTCGGTCGGGCTGCGGAAGACGATCGCGCCCGCTCCGTCGCCGCTGAACGAAGAATCAACGGACCACGTGGCGCCGTCGTCGTCGGTGGCGAGGGTCACGAGGGTGGTGTGCATCATACCTTCCGGCATCTCCGCGAGCAGGCACGCTCGTCCCGGTCCGGGAAAGGCCTCGTATTCGACGATCGCGTCGGTGGAGAAGTTGACCGCCCGGCTCCAGGTCGCGCCTCCGTCCTGGGTGCTCGCGACGTGAATCTCCGACTCGTCGGTGGACCAAACCATCCAACCCCTCGTGAGACTGCTGAAGTGCACGTAGGGGAGAGCCGGCAGTCCGCTAAAGTCCTTCGAGAGGCTCCCCGTGTCGATCGCGAGCGAGGCGAGGTCGACCGGGTTCCACGTTTTCCCCGCGTCAGGGGTCCGCTCCATGACGAAGGCGCTCCCCGACTCTCCCCAGAGGTAGCCCGCGTCGCCGAAGAAGCGTTGGCCCGAGACTTTTTGAATCGAGCCGTTCGCCTGCGGGCTTGAGACGCGGAGATCGTAGAAGAACTCCGCGCCGATTTTGCGGACGAGCTCGACGACGTAGTCCTGCGTGCTCGGAGCGCTAAAGTCGAAGCTCGTCCGGCCGGCGTCGGAGGACAGGTAGGTCTCGTTGTCCTCCAATCCGTAGACCCTGAGAACCGCGGCGTCCTGGATCCCGTTCGGTCCCAAATCGATCGTGAGCTTTTCCCCGGCGTTTCCGCGGACGACGAAATCGAGATTCTCTCCCTCGGGCGCCACGCCGCTTCGCTCCGGGGAAGGCGAGTCGGGGGCGATCGTCATCCTCGCGGGAGTGCTGACGCTCAAGGTAAAGCCCTCCGCTTGCGTCCCGCCGTAAACCTGAACGAGATAGTCCTCGGTGGCCTGGAGCAGGCCCTGCCAGTAGGCGGCCTTGCGGTCCGCGTCGAGGAGAACCGTTCCGTCCTTCCCGATCACCGATATCGTGGCGTCATGGCTCGGGGAGTCCACCGACACGATCATCGGCTGCCCGGCGGATGCGCCGACGAGGTAGGTGCGCGTCTGATCGGGGTCGAGCGCTCCCTTCACGACCCCCGAGGTGGCGCCGGGAGCGAAGCTCAGGCGGACGGGCGGGGGGTCCTGGCCCGCCCGGGACGAGCCCGGGCTCCCCGATCCGGCCGGAACGAGGAAGTAGATATTTCGGGTCTCCTCGATTTCCTTTCCCTCGAACGGAACGTAGCCCTTGGCGTATTCGGAGGAATATTTTCCGCACGTGACGTTTCCGAGCCACGTCCCGGCGATCATGTAGAGCGGGCTTCCGTCGCTCTCGTTCCCTCCCACGATGGCGTTCGGAGGAGGGCTTCCGTCCGCGCTGAAGAACCAGAAGCCGAATCCGACGAAGATCTCCACCGGGTCGGTGGTGATCTGGATCTCCTTTCCGCCGTAGGAGATGGAGGCGGTCCTCGCGAGCGGATCGTATTTCCCGACGACGACTCCTCCCTGGTAGGGGAAGCGGATGAAATAGAGCGGACCTCCCCCGGTATCGACCCCGGCCTTGAAGGCTCCCGTCGGGACGGTCCCGGAGGCGGGTATCACCGAAACCCAGTCCTGGGCGGAGGCCGCGGCCCCGGAAAGCATGGCGAGGAAGGTCAGGACGACCAGACGTTTCATGGAGCTCGATCCCCCTCTTTTCGTTGCGTTCTCAGGCGCGGACCCGCGTCATGAAGGCCTTCGCGCGAGCCGCGGGTCGAGGCGCGAGCGGATCCCGCCCGCGGCCGTCACTTGCCGTGGCAGTACTTGTACTTCTTCCCGCTTCCGCAGGGGCAGGCTTCGTTCCGCCCGACCTTCGGATACGACCGGGTCACTTGCGCCGCCTCGGGCTGCGGAGCGCGCGCGCGCTCCCGCTCGCCGTTGCCCCCGCCCGCCGCGGCGAACTGCCCCATCGCCTGGTGACTCGCCTGCAGCGGCGTCGAGCGCTCGATGGGGAAGGGGCGCTCCTCGTAGCTTTGGATCTGGATCTTGAAGATCTTCTTCGCGATCGTCGTCTTGATATCGTAGATGAGCTTGTCGAAGATCTGGAAGCCCTCGAGCTTGTACTCGAGGAGGGGATTTTTCTGGCCGTAGGCGCGCAGGTTGACCGCCTCGCGCAGGGCGTCGAGGCTTTCGAGATGGTCCTGCCACTTGATGTCGATGTAGCGCAGGTACTCGAAGCGGATGAAGAGGTTGAAGTTGTCGCTGCTCACCTGCTCCGCCTTCCTCTGGAGGTCGGCCGCCAAGTCGCGCATGATCATTTCTTTCAGCGCTTCCGGCTGCATCGCGCGGAGCTCGTCGAGCGGACATTTCGGAGCGTAGAAAAACTCGCTCTTCAGCTCCGAGAGGAGCGTAAGGAGCGCCGCCTCAGGCTCGTCGCGCGTCTGCGCGAAGGCGTCGAGGAGCTCGGCGACGATCTCCTCGGCGGAGCTCAGGACCCGGTCCGTGAGGCGGGTATCCTCGAGAATGGCGTCCCGCTGCCCGTAGATGAAGGCGCGCTGCTCGTTCAGGACGTCGTCGTACTCGAGCAGGTGCTTGCGAATCTCGAAGTTCCGTTCCTCGACGCGCTTTTGCGCCCGCTCGATCGCGCGGTTGATCCAAGGGTGGTAGATCGGCTCGCCGTCCTTCATGCCGATGCGCGCCATGAGGGGCTTGAGGCTCTCGTTGTTGAACAGTCTCATGAGGTCGTCGTCAAGGGAGATGAAGAAGGTGGAGTGGCCGGGGTCGCCCTGCCTGCCGCCGCGTCCCCGGAGCTGGTTGTCGATGCGGCGCGACTCGTGGCGCTCCGTGCCGAGGATGTAGAGCCCGCCTGCTTCCTTCACCGCCTCGTACTCCTTGCGCCAGATCTCGTACTCGCGCTCGAGCGCCTTCGCGTAGTCCTCGGCGCTCGCCTGGGTGCCGGAGCTTCGCCGCGCGCGGAACTCCGGATTGCCCCCGAGCTTGATGTCGGTGCCGCGCCCCGCCATGTTGGTGGCGATCGTGACGGCGCCGCCCGCGCCCGCCTCGGCGATGATCATGGCCTCGCGGGCGTGGTTCTTCGCGTTGAGAACCTCGTGGCGGATGGAGCGCTTGAGGAGCAGCTTGGAAAGGCGCTCGGATTTCTCGATCGAGACGGTTCCGACGAGAATCGGCTGGCCCTTCTTATGGACCTGCTCGATCTCGTCGCAGATCGCGTTGAGCTTGAACTCCTCGTCGAGGTAGATGACGTCGTCCTGGTCGACGCGAATGACCGGCCGGTTCGTCGGCACGACAACGACCTCGAGGTTGTAGATTTTCGAGAACTCGCGGGCCTCGGTGTCGGCGGTTCCGGTCATTCCGGCGATCTTTTTATACATGCGAAAGTAGTTCTGGAAGGTGATCGTCGCGAGGGTTTTGTTGCGCTGCGCGATCTTGATCTTTTCCTTGGCCTCGATCGCCTGGTGAAGGCCGTCGGAATAGCGGCGGCCGTAGAGAATGCGCCCGGTGAACTCGTCGACGATCTGAACCTGTCCGTCCTGGACCACGTAGTCGACGTCCCGATGGAAGAGCTTATGGGCGCGCATCGCCGCCGTGAAGTAGTGGATGTACTCGAAGTTGTCGCCCTGAAAGAGCGAGTCCTTGATCAACCCCTGCTTCATGAGGAGCTGCTCGATCTTGTTCATGCCGTCGTCGGTGAACGTGACGCGCTTGGACTTCTCGTCGATCTTGTAGTCTCCGACCAGGCCCTCGTCGGGATACTCGCCGCTCTCGGGATCCTTGGCGCACTCGACGAGGCCGTCGACGAGCCGGTCGACCGCGAAGAACTGCGCGGTGTCGTCCTCGGCCGGACCGGAGATGATGAGGGGCGTGCGGGCTTCGTCGATGAGGATCGAGTCGATCTCGTCGACGATGCAGAAATTGTGCCCGCGCTGGACCTTGTCCGCAACCGTGTGGCTCATGTTGTCGCGAAGGTAGTCGAAGCCGAACTCGTTGTTGGTTCCGTACGTGATGTCCTTCGCGTAGGCGGCCTTCCGGGCGTTGTTGTCCATGTTCGAGAGGATCACGCCGACCGACACGCCGAGGTAGTCGTAGACCTGTCCCATCCACGCCGCGTCGCGCTCGGCGAGGTAGTCGTTGACCGTGATGACGTGAACGCCCTTGCCGCTCAAGGAGTTGAGGTACGCGGCCGTGACGCTCGACAGCGTCTTGCCTTCGCCGGTCTTCATCTCGACGATCTTGCCCTGGTGGAGCACGACGCCGCCTAAGAGCTGCACGTCGTAGTGCCGCTCGCCGAGCTTGCGCCTCGCGGCCTCCCTCACGAGCGCGAACGCCTCCGGGAGGAGCGCGTCGAGGCTTTCGCCCTTCCCGTAGCGCTCCCGAAGCGCCTGGGTTTGCGCCCGCACGTCCTCGGCCGTGAGCTTCATCGCCCAGGTCTCCTTCTCGTTGACGAGATGGAGGACGGGAAGGAGCTCCTTCAGCTGGCGCTCGTGCTGGGATCCGAAGAGAAAGTTGAGAAATGACTGAGCCATGAGCGATACGTCTCCCTCCGTAGCCAGCCCTTAATATACTCGATCGTCGCCTTTTTTTCATCCCTCGCGGCGTTGACACGCCTATCGACCGACGGTAGTATCAAGCCGTAATGCAACCGAAGAGCGCGCTTCGACGCGGCGCCGCGGGGTTTGGCGTCTGCGCGATCTTAGGCGCCTTGCTGCTTTCCGGCTGCGACGGCCAGCGCATCATCGATCTGGATATGAAGACCCTCTTCACCCTTTCGCTCGGCAAAGGCGAGGACCAGCTCGATCTCCTCGACGCGGAAGGCGTTCCCTCGGCCGAGAAAACGCGGCTGTTCATGCGAAACGGCCTCTTCTACATCAGTAGCGGCTACGCCGACAAGGTCATGGAGTTCTCCTCCTACGGCGATATTCTTTCGCTCCTCTACAACGCCGACGACAACCCGAAGCCGGTTCTCCTCGCGACCGGCGTCGGCGGCTCCGAGGCGTCCACGCGCGAGGCGCACGCCTACCCCCTCCACGGGGTCGGCGAGGTGACGGTCTCGAAGGACAAGATGATCCTCGTCGAGGATCGAGTTCCCCCGGAGCGCCAGCAGATGGACTCCGCCCTCGGCGCCATTCTCGACGGAGTCGTCCTTCGATTCTCCGACTCCGGGCAGTATCTCGACTACATCGGCCAGGAGGGGGTGGGAGGAACGCCGTTCCCCTACATCGAGCGCCTGCAGACCAATTCGCAGGGCGATCTCATCGTCATCTGCCGAACGGCGAAGGTGTGGTTCGCCTTCTGGTATTCAAGCGCCGGGGCGCTCCTGTACAAGGTGCGGATCTCCACCGACGACCTCCCGCTTCCCAAGGCGAGGGGGGTGATCGGGACGGTGGAGACCATGTTCGCCGACCCGGACCGGCGCATGCTGTACCTGAAGCTCGACTACTACGTGCCGGACTCGAGCAACGGAGTGAACGGCGCGGTCGATTACCTGCACTCAAGCGTCTACTGGATGAACGCCGAGACGCAGCGCTACGTCGGGCACGTCGATCTGCCGAAGCAGATCCTCGAGGCCGAGCCGGGAGGCTTCGCGGCCGACCAGCGGGTCGAGGTGCTCTACCAGCTCGTCGGCGTCGCGTCGGGGGGCTTCATGTATCTTCTCAGTCCGCTTCAGAGCGACCACGACGAGCTCCTCGTGCTCAATCGAAACGGTCTCGTCGTGCACCGCTCGCGCATCATGATGAACGACGCGCACGTGGTGCTCAGGGCGCTCTATCTCTCGCCCTCGGGCATTCTCTGCGGTCTCCTCGTGCATCCCTTTAGCGCGCAGGTGGTGTGGTGGAGGAGCGATCGTTTGATCGCGGGGCTGCTCCATGAAGGTGGTTGACTCGGGCCGGATGACCGAGATCGACCGCAGGGCGCAGGTCGAGTACGGCATTCCGGCTCTCGTGCTGCTTGAGAACGCGGGCTTGAAGTCCTACCAGTACCTCAAGGATCGGTACTGGGGCGGCCGGCCTCCCGAAGGGCCGGCCGTGTTCGTCGCCGGAAAGGGCAACAACGGCGGCGACGCGCTCGTCATCGCGCGGCAGTGCTTTCTCGACGGAAAGCGGGACCTCACGATCGTAACGTCCGGGGACCCGGAGCCCGTCCAAATGGGGATGTGCGCGGCCCTCGGCATTCGAGCCTGTCGCTGGGACGGCGCCGAAGCGCGGGAGGCGATCGAGCGCTCGAGCGTCCTCTTCGACGGGATCGCCGGTACCGGCCTCAAGGGAGCCCTGAAGAAGCCGCTCGATTCCCTGGTCGGCGCGGTCAACGCGTCGCGGAGCTTCAAGGTCTCGATCGACGTGCCAAGCGGCGTGGGAGACGGCTACCGCGACGGCGACCCTGCGGTAACAGCCGACGTCACCGTCACGATGGGCCTGCCGAAGCTCTGCCTCTACCTGCCGAGCGCGCGCCGCCTGGCCGGGGCGATCCACACGATAGCGATCGGCTTTCCCCCTGGCCTCCTCGACGCCGACGACATCCCCGGCGAGCTCCTCACGATCGAGACGGTGAGAAGCCGCGTTCCGGCCGTCGAGCCCGACTCCTACAAGAACCGGCGGGGCTCGGTGGCGGTTTTCGGCGGCGCTGCGGGGACCACCGGCGCCGCCGTTCTCGCCGCCCGAGCGGCGTCGAGGAGCCGCGCGGGCCTCGTGACGGTCTTCGCCGAGCGCGCGGTCTACCCCGTGATCGCCGCTCAGCTCGCGGCGGTCATGACGAGAGCCTGGGACGACTCGGCTTCCCCGGAGGGCTTCGAGGCGGAGCGCTTCGACGCGCTCCTCGTCGGGCCCGGCTGGGGGCAGGCGGAGACGCGAAAGGCGTGGCTCGGGTACTTCCTCTCGTCGGGCGCCCGCGGCGTGATCGACGCCGACGGGCTCAACGTGCTCGCCTCCGAGCGCGCGAGCCTTCCCCGCCGGCTCGGAGGGCGCTGGATCCTCACGCCGCACCCCGGGGAGTTTTCGCGCCTTTCGGGGGCGGACCGCGCGGAGCTCGCGGGCAATCCGCTCCCGCGCGTCCTCGCGCTCGCCGAGGAGCTTGAAGCCGTCATCGTGTACAAGGCGCACGTTTCGATCGTCGCCGCTCCCGACGGACGCTACGGGATCCTGGACGGGATGAACCCGTCCCTCGGGACCGGCGGCTCGGGCGACGTCCTCGGAGGAATCATCGCGGGATTCCTCGCGACCGGGCTCGACGCGGTCTCGGCGGCGCGCGCGGGGGTCATCGCGCACCACCTCGCCGGGCGCATGGCGTTCGCCGAGCGCGGCTGGTACAGCGCCGAAGAGCTCGTCGAGTTCGTCTCCCGCGCGTCGAGCCTCGAGGAGAGCGCGGCCCGGCCGCCGCGCCCGACGCGTTTCGAGCCCTAACGACCCGCCCGGGCGCGAACGCGATGAGAGGCCGCCTCGTGTGCGGAGCCCTTTGGAGGAGACGATGGTTCAGTTCTACCTGCTCTCGGTCGTGGCGAATCTCCTGGCCGGCGCCATCCTCGCCGCCTCGTTTCTCGAGCGGAGAATCTCCCTCCCGAAGGGCTTTCTCTCCTACGTGGAGGGGCACCGAAGCTTCGAGCTCGCCGTCGCGCTCTCGGCGTTCGCGGTCGGAATCTGCAAGCTCATCTTCGTGACTCCCGGCGACGTGCCGGTGGTCGGGGATCTCCTGCCGGCCCTCGCGGGCATAGTCCTCGGCTTCACCCTCTGGCTCGATTTCTCCAAGGATCGCCGCGCCGAGGCGGCGGGCGGCCCGTTTATCGAGCGCTGCGAGCGGCTCTTCCTCGATCACCGCACGGCGGTGGGGCTCTCCGGGATCGCGATCGCGCTCCTCCACTTCCTCGCGCCCGCGGTGCTGTTTCTGTAGCGCTCGCCGCCCTAGATCGACGTCCCCGGCTGGATCACGGCGTTCTTCGGAATGCAGATGATTCCGTCGCGGATGTAGTAATTGTCGAAATCGCCGTCCTCGCGCGCCCGCTCGTCGACCCCGATCCTGCATCCCTCGCCGATGCGCGCGTTCATGTCGATGATCGCCTTTCTCGCCAAGGTGCCGCGGCCGATCCCGACGTCGGGCACGCCCTGCTCGCGGTTGGTCTGCTTCTGCTCGTTGGTCTCGTAATAGTTCGCGCCCATGCAGATCGCGCCGTCGAGATTCGCCCCCGTCTCGATGAGGGTCCGGATGCCGATGATCGAGCGCGAGATGGTCGCGTTCGTGATGATGCTTCCCTCGGCGGCGAGGGACTGCGAGATCGTGCAGTAGTTGACCTTCGTCGCCGGCAGGTGGCGGCGGTGGGTATAGATCGGCATGTTCTCGTCGTAGAAGTTGAACTTGGGGCTGACGGAGGCGAGGTCGAGATTGGCCTCGTAGAAGGACTTGATGGTCCCGATGTCGACCCAGAATCCGCTGAAGATGTAGGCGTTCACGCGCCGCGACTGGATCGCCTTCGGAATGATCTCCTTGCCGAAGTCCGTGAAGTCGTTGTCGAGCACCTTCTCGAGGCAGTCGGCGTTGAAGACGTACATGCCCATCGAGGCAAGGTAGTTCCGCCCCTGATCGGCGAAGGACTGGTCGGGCAGCATCGACGCCTTGACCTTGAGATCGCCGAGGTCGCGGGCGGGAGCCGGCTTTTCCACGAAATCGACGATGTCCGCCTTGTCGCCGAGCTTCAGGACCCCGAGGCCGGTGCACTGCTCGCGCGTCACCGGAGTCGAGGCGATCGTGATCTCCGCGCCGCTTTGAACGTGCTTGTCGAACATCTCCCGGAGGTTCATTCGGTAGAGCTGATCGCCTGAGAGGATCATGTAGTGCGTGGGGTTCTGCGTGTGAAAGTGCATGAAGTTCTTGCGAACCGCGTCGGCGGTGCCCTCGTACCAGCTTGAGTTCTCGAAGGTCTGCTCGGCGGCGAGGATCTCGACGAAGCCCTGGCTGAACACGTCGAACATGTAGGTGTTCGCGAGGTGATTGTGGAGCGAGACCGAGTTGAACTGCGTGAGAATGTAGATCTGCTTGAAGCCGGCGTTGATGCAGTTGGAAAGCGGGATGTCGACGAGTCGGTATTTCCCCCCGAACGGCACCGCCGGCTTGGCACGCTCTTTGGTGAGGGGATACAGGCGCGTGCCTTTGCCACCACCGAGCACGATCGCAACAACCTTGAACAATTTGGCGCTCCCGTTACGATTAATACTAAGTCAGGTCAGTAGATTGGTCAAGGAAGAAATGCTATGATCCCGGCATGGCGGGACTTGAGGAGGCGATCGGGGAGCTTGAGCGGGACCGTGAGTTCCTCGCGCAGGTGACCCGATGGCAGCGGATCCCGGCCCGCGAGGGAACCTTCGAGCCGTTCCCCCAGTCGCTCGACCCTCGGCTCGCGGGGATTCTCTCGCGGCGAGGCATCACGCGACTCTACAGCCACCAGGCCGAGTGCTTTCGCTCGGTCGCCCAAGGCAACAACACGGTCGTCGTCACGCCGACTGCGTCGGGCAAGACCCTCTGCTACAACCTGCCGGTGCTTCAGGCGCTCCTCCGCGAGCCTGAGGCGAGGGCGCTCTACCTCTTTCCGACCAAAGCGCTCGCTCAAGACCAGCAGTCGGAGCTCAACGAGACCGTCCTCGCGGGCGAGGTCGGGATCCACATCGCGACCTACGACGGCGACACGCCGGGCTCGGTGCGGGTCGCCGCCCGCGACGGCGGGCGGATCATCATCAGCAACCCCGACATGCTGCACGCGGGGATTCTCCCCAACCATCCGAAGTGGATCAAGTTCATGAGCTCGCTGCGCTTCGTGGTCATCGACGAGATCCACATGTACCGCGGCGTGTTCGGCTCGCACATGACGAACCTCATCCGCCGGCTGAAGCGTATCGTGCGATTCTACGGGTCGAACCCCTGCTTCATCTGCTGCTCGGCGACGATCGGCAATCCGCTCGAGCTCGCGAAGCGGGTCCTCGAGGAGGACGCGGTCCTCGTCGATCGAAACGGGGCGCCGTCAGGCGAGAAGCACGTCGTGTTCTACAATCCGCCGCTCGTCGACCGAGTCCAGGGCATCCGGCGCGGCGTGGTGCTCGAGTCGCGAAAGCTCGCCGCGCGCCTCCTCACGCGCGGGGTGAAGACGATCGTCTTCTCCCGCTCGCGGGTTCGAACCGAGCTCATCGCCTCCTACATCAACGAGAGCCTCGCGAGCGTGTTCACCGACAATCATCGGATTCGGGTGGAGTCCTACCGCGGCGGCTACCTGCCCAACGAGCGCCGGGCGATCGAGCAGGGCCTGCGAAGCGGCGCGATCCAGGGAGTGGTCTCCACGAACGCGCTTGAGCTCGGCATCGACATCGGCGGGCTCGACGCCTCCGTGCTCGCAGGCTTTCCCGGCTCGATCTCCTCCTCCTGGCAGCAAGCGGGCAGGGCGGGCCGCAGGAGCGCGGTCTCCCTCGCGATTCTCATCGCCTCCTCCTCGCCGCTCGACCAGTACATGGTGACCCATCCCGACTATTTCTTCTCTCGGAGCCCCGAGTCGGCGTGGGTCGACCCCGACAACCCCTATATCCTCGCCGACCACCTGAAGTGCGCAGCCTTCGAGCTGCCGGTGAAGGAGGGCGAGCGGCTCGGCGGGCCGGTGGACGGAGTCCTCGCGTTGCTCGAGGAGAGCGGGGTCGTGCGGAGGACCGAGGGCGCCTTCTACTGGTCGGAGCGCTCCTATCCCGCCGAGCAGGTGTCGCTTCGCAGCGCCTCCTCGGAGAACGTCGTGATCATCGACGAGACGAAGGGACGGAACGCCGTGATCGGGGAGATGGATCGCCCGTCGGCGAAGGAGCTTCTCTTCGACGGTGCGGTCTATCTCCACCGCGGCGCCCAGTTCATGGTGAAGAAGCTCGATCTCGAAAACCGCCGGTGCATGGTCGAGGAGTCGGAGGTCAACTACTACACCGACGCGATCGTGAAGACCGACATCAAGGTGCTCCAAAAGGACGGCGAGGTCGAGCGGCTCGGGATCCGCGTCCTATCGGGCGACGTGCTCGTGAGGTCCCAGGTCGCCAAGTTCAAGAAGCTGAAGTTCCATACCCACGAGAACGTCGGCTACGGCGAGATCGCGCTTCCCGAGGAGCAGATGCACACCCGAAGCGTCGTGCTCGAGCTCGGCGAAGATACGCCCGGCGGCGCGGCGTTCGCCCTCCTTCCGGCCCCGGCGCGGGAGGAGGTCGTCGCGGACATCGGCACCCTCGTGAAGAACGTCGCGCCGCTCTTTCTCCTCTGCTCGTCGTCCGACATCGGGGTATCCGAGCGGCTGCGCGATCCGCTCCTCGGCGTGCCGGCGCTCTACGTCTACGACCGGTATCCCGGCGGGACGGGGCTTTCGGAGGGTTTCCTCGACCGGATCGAGCCGATCATGGGCGCGGTCCGCGATCTCGTAAGCGCCTGCGCGTGCGAGGACGGCTGCCCCTCCTGCATCGGGCCCGCGGCCCGGGACTCGGGGCCCGTCGAGGGGCGAAAGAAGACGGTGCTCGGCTTCCTCGCGGCGTGGCTCGGCGCGGCACGCGATGGCTGACCGCCTCGGCGCCCGGCTTGAGTGGATTCGCCCCCGGAGCCGGGAAGAAGCGCCGCCCCGAGCGGAGACCCCACGGAGGCCCTCCGGGATCGAGGGCTTCCGTCCCGTCGGCGACCACCTCTTCCTCCGGGAAGAGACGCTTGCAAGCCCGCTCGCCGGGCTCGCTCTCCCGCTCGTGCTCCCGGGCCTCGCGCCCGGGGAGGAGGCGAGCCGGCTCGTCTTTCTCGACACCGAGACCACCGGTCTCTCGGGAGGGGCGGGGAGCACGGCCTTTCTCGTGGGGATCGCGCGAGCGGACGGCGAGCGACTCGTCGTGAAGCAGCTCTTTCTCGAGGACTTTCCCGGCGAGCGGGAGCTCGTCGAGCGCCTCGAACGCGAGCTCTCCGAGCGCGACGTGCTCGTGACGTTCAACGGCAAGGCGTTCGATGTCCCGCTCCTTCGGACCCGCTTCATCATGAACGGCCGGCGCTTCCCCGAGGCGCGCCAGCTCGATCTCCTCTACGCCTCGCGCAGGCTCTGGAAGGCGCTCATCGGCCCGTGCTCGCTCCGCTCGATCGAGGAGCGGGTGCTCGGCATCGAGCGGAGCGGGGACGTTCCGAGCTTTCTCGTGCCGGAGATCTACCTCGACTTTCTCCGCACGGGCGACCCCTCGGGGCTCCGGACGGTATTCGCCCACCACCGCCAGGACATCGTGTCGCTCGCGAGGCTCCTCGCGCACATGGAAGGGATCGCCGCCGCGGCGGCGCGCGGCTCGGCCCCGAGCGGACGCTTCGACCGCGAGGCGCTCGGCCGCCTCCTCGTCGAGCGCGGCGTGGAGTCGGGGGTCGCCTTCCTCGAGCGGGCGGCGTCGAGCGGAGACTCCCGCGCGGCGCGGACCGCGAGCCTCATCCACAAACGGCGGGGCTCCTACGACCGCGCGCTCGCGATCTGGCGGGAGCTCTGGGAGCGCTCGGAGAGCCTGTTCGGCGGCATCGAGCTCGCGAAATACTACGAGCACGCCGCCCGCCAACCCGCCGAGGCGCTGAAGATCGTGGAGCGGCTGTGCCTCGCGCCGGGTCGGCTCGCCTCGATGGGCGAAGAGGAGCGCGCGGGGCTCCTCGCCCGAAAGGCGCGCCTTGAGCGAAAGACGCGCCGTTCGGATTAGGGGCGGCTCCCGCGCTTGAGCCTGGCCCGCTCGTAGACTCCGGCGTAGGCCCGCGCGGGCACCGTCCAGGAGAAATCCCTCTCCATCGCGCGCCTCCGCATCGTCTCGACGTGGTCCTTCCGATTGTACCAGGCCCACACCGCCCAGCCGACCACGTCGTAGACCGACCCGGGCGTGAGGTCGTCGAAGAGAAAGCCGGTTCCCCCCGCGCTCTCCTGATCGTACTGCTCGACCGTATCGGCGAGGCCTCCGGTGCGCCGCACGATCGGAAGCGTCCCGTAGCGGAGGGAATACATCTGATTGAGGCCGCACGGCTCATAGCGCGAGGGCATGAGGAAGAAATCGCTTCCGGCCTCGATGAGGTGCGCGGTCGCGTTGCTGAACTCGAGGTAGACCCTGAGGTTCGGAAGCCTCGCTTCGAGCCGTTTGAGCTCCTCCTCGCACCACGGCTCGCCGGTGCCGAGGATCACCGCCTGCACCGCCATCTGCGAGCAAATCCGCTCGAGGCTTCCCCAGCCCGGCTTCACGAGCTCCGCGAAGCCCTTCTGGTCGACGAGTCTCGACACCATGCCGATGAGCGGCACCTCGGGGGCGAGGGGAAAGCCGCACCGCGCCTGGAGCGCCTCCTTGTCCCGCGCCTTGGGCGCGAGGTCCGCGCTCGAGTAGCGAAACGGGATGAGCGGATCGGTCGCGGGGCTCCACACCGCGTAGTCGATGCCGTTGAGAATCCCGACGACCTCGGAGGCGCGCTCGCGCAGGAGAGGGTCGAGACCTTCGCCGTATTCGCTCGTCCGGATCTCCTTCGCGTAGGTCGGCGAGACCGTCGTGATCATGTCGGCGGCGCGGATTCCCGCCTTGAGGAAGTTGATCGTCGCGCAATCGTCGCTGTCCGCGTCGCGCATCGCCTCCCAGGGAACCTGGGTGACGAACAGGTCCTGGCGCGCGAACTTTCCCTGGTAGGCGATGTTGTGGATCGTCAGCACGCTCGCGCACGAGGCGAACTCCTCGGCGCGCTCCTGCCGGTTGAGATAGAGCGGGGCGAGGCAGGCGGGCCAGTCGTGGACGTGCATGACGTCGGGAATCCAGCCCATCGCGCGGCAGACCTCAAAAGCGCCGCGGTTGAGCGCGGCGAAGCGCCTCGCGTTGTCGGGGTACGGCGCGTTCGCGCGGTCGCCGTAGATCCCGTCGCGGTCGAAGAGCTGCCCGATGGCGAGGAAGTAGACGACGACCGGGCTCGACGGAAGCGCGCTCCGGTAGATCCGCGCCGGGGCGTCCTCGATTCCGACCGGCACCCCGATCTCCGCGCCGGTGTCCTCGAGGCCCGATCGGTCGATGAACCCGTAGAGGGGGAGCAGGATTCGGACGTCGAGGTCGAGCTCCGCCAAGCTCTTCGCGAGCGCCGAGACCACGTCGGCGAGACCCCCGGACTTCGCGAAGGGGACCGCCTCGCTTGAGAGCATCAAGATTTTCGATCTCGGCACGAATGGCTCCTTTTTTACCTCACGGGCGGAAGTAGCTGATCGCGAACGCGTCGCGCACGGCGAAGCCGAGGGAGCGGTACAGCCGCTCGGCAGGCTCGTTGCGTTTCTTCACGAACAGGCACAGGTGCTTTTTTTGCCCGGCGATGTCCGACATGAGGGTGCGCATGAGCTCCCCGGCGATTCCGCGATTGCGGAGCCCGGGGATCGTGAACACCCCGCCGATCTGGCAGTAGTCGATGCCCCGCGCGTTCGTTCCGGCCTTCGCGACCGGCTGGCCGTCGAGCTCGGCAAGGTAGACGATCTCCCTCCTGAGGTTCTTCTGGAGCGAGAGCAAGGTCGCGCTCGCGTTGAAGGAACCCGGATCGAGCAGGACCTCCTCCTTCTCGTAGTCGCGCTGGAGGGGAAAGAGGGCGATGAGGTCCGCGATCGTCGCGCGGCGGATCTTCAAGCCGGGGACGCTCCCGGTCGGGGGGAGGACGTTGAAGTACTCGCGGGTCATCAAGTGGTAGTCGACGCGCTCGGAAGGCGGCCAAGGGACGAGGGACTGAATGACGCCGACCTGGTCGGCTATCCCCATGATCGAGTGCACCCGCCTGATCGCCGAGCGGAGGAGGGGCGAGAGCCCCTCCTCGTAGCCTCCCCGCGGATTGTGCTCGGGGTCGATCGCCGGAATGACGAGGCCCTGCTCGGTGGCGAGGAGGCTTTCGAGGATCCTTCGGTCTCCGGTCTGCGCGCGGTTGACGAAAACGTGGTCGACGGCGGAGCTCCGGGCGAGAAGGCGGGAGGTGAACGAGACGCAACCCCATTCCCTCGGCCTGAGATAGGCGAGCACCTCGTCCAAGTCGCCTCGCTCCGCGCTCCGCCAGGCGGTCACCGAAACACCCCCGAGAGGAGCGTGATCGGAAGGCGCCCGCTCGGCACGAAATCCCCCTTGATCGCCGCGAACCCGGCGGCGAAGGAGTCCCTGTCCGTTCCGTAGACGGCGATCGCGGAGGCCACCCACGCCGCGCTGTGCAGGTACTCGGGGGAGAGCGCCGAGAGGGCGATCACCTTCGCCCGGGTTCCCCTGAGCCCGTCGAGCGCCTGCTCGCTGTTGGGGTTCGCCACGCAGAGGACGATGACGTCGTAGTCGTCCGCGATCGCCCTGAGACCGGCGACCTCCGAGGGGATCGCCGAGTAGAACGGATCGTAGGAGAACCGGTAGCGCGCGGCGCCGGGGAAGCGCTTCAGTCCCTCGGAGAAAAAGTCGTCGAGCTGTCCGGCGAGGAGGATCCGAGGCCGGGGGCCGGATGCGGGGATCTTGAGCGGAATCATGCCCGGCTTGACGACCGTGACGGCCCTGCAGGCCTGCTCGAAGAAGAAGTCCTCGCCTTCGCGGTCCGGAAGGGTCCTGCGCGCCTGTGCGGCGTCGGGAAAGAGGGGAACCGAGCCCGGCCCCTTGAGGTAGCTCGCCTTGACGCGGATGATCCGTTCGGCCGCCGCGCGCACGAGGGCGCGAAAGCCGGGATCCCGGTGCATCCGCGCGAGAAGACGGGTCCACACCGGCGCGTCGATCGAAGGGGTCTGGGAGACGAGGAGGATGTCGTCGCCGGCGAGGACGCCCGCCTCGCAGATGTCCGCGAGATCGCTCTCGCCGATTCCCGCCCCCGCCATGAGGAGGTCGTCGGTCACGATCAGCCCCTGAAAGCCGAGCCGATCCCGGAGAAGATCGGTCGCGAAGTAGCGGGACAGGGTGGCCGGCACATCGTCGCCTGAGAGCTCGGGATAGGCGAGGTGGCCCGACATGATCGCGGGCAGGCCCTCCTTGATGAGGAA
>JASHNV010000063.1 GCA_030041455.1 Spirochaetia bacterium | reverse complement strand
CGGCTCATCCGCGTCGACTACGAAGAAGCCGATATCGTGAGAATGATCGCGGAGCGGAAGGAGAAAGAGGGGAATATCGAGGAGGCCGTCGAGTACTACAAGAAAGCCATCCACCGCTACGTGGCGAAGCGGTTGTTCTCGAACGTGCGCGAGATCTGGCACAAGCTGATCGAGTACATCCCCGACGAGATCGACTTCTTCTACCACGTCGACAAGAAGGTAGAGAAGGCGATCAGCGCCGACCGTGCGGCCCAGCTCCTCGAGGACCTCTACGGCCACTACAAGGCGAAGGGTGATTGGGAAAAGAGCATCGACATTCTCAAGCAGGTGCTGGCGTACGATCCGAAGAATGAGACGGCGCGCAAAGAAATCACCGCCTGCTTCCGGACGAAGTACAGCTATCACAGCCAGCTCGAGGACTATCTGCGGCTGTCGAACCTGACCCAGAGCTGGCGCAACGTTCACGACGCGATCGCCGACTTCGAAAAACACATCTCCTTTGACGCAGGAAACTTTGTCTACCACCGCGCCTGGGGCATCGGACGCATCAACTCAATCAAGGACGACGAGATCGAGATCGACTTCTCCCGCAAGCGCGGCCACAAAATGTCCCTGAAGATGGCGGTCGGATCGCTCTCCTCGCTCAGCCACGATCACATTTGGGTCCTGAAGGCGATCTGGAAGAAGGAGAAGCTCCACGACCAGATCAAATCGGACATCCCGTGGGCGCTGAAAACGATCATCAAGGGCTTCGGCAACGACGCCAACATGAAACAGATCAAGGCCGAGCTCGTGCCGAGCGTCCTCACGGCCGGCGAGTGGAGCGGGTGGAGCTCGGAGGCGAGGCGCCTCCTCAAGACGGACTCGAACTTCGGGAACCTTCCCGACAAAATCGACCACTTCGTCGTGAGGGACAAGCCGATCTCCTACGAGGAGAAGACCTTCAACAAGTTCAAGGCCGAGAAGGACTTTTTCGCCCGCTTCCAGACGCTTCAGGACTTCCTCAAGCACGCGGATCCGGAGTCGGAGTACTTCGGGGAGATGTTCGCCTACTTCACCGGGTTTCTGAAGTCGTTCAACGTCGTGAACGAAACCGTGATGGCGAGCTACCTCATCGTGCTTCGCATCGTGAAGCGCTTTCCGTTCCTCAGCCCCGGGACGACCTACGAGTTCAAGGAGCTCTTTCGAAGCAGCCACGACGTCGAGGAGATGTTCAAGGCGATCGAGGACGCCGACCTCAAGCGCGATTTTCTCGAACACGTGAAGCGCTACGTCGACACGTGGCCCGAGACGTTCGTTCGGCTCTTTCCGGACTACCTGTCGCGCTACATCATCGACGAGCTCGAGGCGGCCGGGGAAAGCGAGCGGCTGAAGGCGCTTTTCGACCAGATCACCGACCAGTACAAGGAGTACCGGGAGCCGTTCGTGTGGCTCGCGAAAAACCTCGACTCCGGCATGCTCGAGAAGTACGGTCTCAACTACGAGAAGATTCTCATCGCGCTCATCCACCTGCTTGAGATCAGCTTTCGCGAGATCGGCAACCGCAGGGACGTGAGCGCCAACCGGAAGATCAACAAGCAGGTTCAGTCGCTCCTGTTCAAGGAGGACAAGATCGAGCAGTACATCATGCGTTCCGACGAGGAGGCGATCGGGAGGATCTACACCCTCGTGGAGGACGTGAAGGACCTCGACCCCTCCATGGTCATCGAGCTCAAGCACAAGGTGATGGAGAAGTTCCCGACCTTCAAGTTCTACGGCGAGAAGGAGGCGGAGCGGGTGCGCGGCGGGCTCTACGTGACGGCGAGCGCCTACGAGGGCAAGCAGCGGGAGCTCCAGCACATTCTCGACGTCGAGGTTCCCGCGAACTCGAAGGAGATCGGCGCCGCGATTCAGCTCGGCGACTTGAAGGAAAACGCGGAATACAAGGCGGCGAAGGAAAAGCAGGATCTCCTCAACACGACGGTCGCGAAGCTGAAGGAGGAGATCGAGCGGGCGCAGATCTTCGACCGCAACGCCGTCGACACGTCGAAGATCTCCTTCGGCACGGTCGTGAAGCTCCTCAACAAGAAGACCGGCAAAGAAGAGGAGTTCCGGATCCTCGGACCTTGGGAGTCCGATCCCGCGAAGAACATCGTTTCCTATCTCTCGCCTTTCGTGAGCAAGCTCTGGAACCACAAGAAGGGCGACGAGCTCGCCTTTGTGATCAACGACCGCGAATACGACTATAAAGTGAACGAGATCACCCCGGCGAACTTTTAGGATTCGACATGAAAAAACTCCTGCTGTGCGCTGCCGCCTCCCTCGTCGTCGGGGTGGCGGGTCTGAAGGCCGACCCGGTCGACATGGTGGTGCTCCTCGACACGTCGCAGGGCATGCTCCCGTACTTCAACGACGCGACGAACTACCTGCTGAAGGACCTCCTCACCGAGCAGCTGCGGGTCGGGGACACCTTTCACCTGCTCAGCTTCTCGGCGCGGCCCGAGGTCGAGATCTCCCGCCAGATTCAGGGTCCCGACGACGTGAACGACATCGTCAACCACATCCTGCTCCTCCAGCCGCTCGGCCGCTACACCGATCTCGTCCTCGCGGTGAAGTACCTGTACCAGTATACGATCGACCTCCCGCTCGGAAGCGACAAGGAGATCCTCATCCTGACCGAGGGCATCCACAACCCGCCGCCGGGAAGCAGCTTCCCGATCAAAGTAGGACCCGGCGGCAAGGACCTCAGCGACAATAGGGCGCAGATCATGGACACCGCCGAGGAGATCAAGCGGAGGGGCTGGGACGTCCATTTCCTGCAGTTTCCCCTGAACGGCGCCGAGGCGCTCGGGAGCGGCGCGCGGAGCTCACGCGGCTCGACGGCCTCATCCAAGGCCGGCGAGCGAGCCGGGGCCGGCGGAGACGCGCTCTTCCGCGACTTCGCGACGGCGATCGGCTCGCCGATCGAGCAGTATCAGACCACGCCGAAGGCCGACCTCTCCCACGTCGCGACGGGGGCTCCGGGCCTCGTCTTCCCGGGGAACCTCGGCACGGTCGGTTTTGACGTCACGGTGCCCTTCGGCGTGCGGAACTACGGGGACTCCCCGATTCTCGTCGGGCTCGATCAGGTGCTCTACGACGGCGCCGACCTTCTCCAGAACAAGGTCGCCGTGCCGATCAAGGCCGAAAAGTCGGGGATCCTGAGGGCGCGCCTCAGGCTTCCGGTCACCCTCAAGCCCGGAGCGAACACGATTTCGATCGACCTCGTCTTCTCCAATTCCGCGATGATTTTTCCCCACCGGGGCGACTTGAGCTTCACGCTCAAGAAGGGCATTCTCGGCTCGGGCCGCGCGTCGTTCTACCTCCTGGTGGTCCTGTTCGTCGTCGTGCTCATCGCCTGCGCCATCCTCGTCCTCATCCTGATCCGGAGGATCGTGGCGAGCCTCACCGCCCCGCCCGCTCCTTCCGCCATTCCGCAGCACATCCACTACGACGCGCGCCGCGCCCCGCTCCGCTCCCTGAGACCGGTCGAGATGAAAGTGACGGGCCAGAACCCGCACATCGGAAGCCGGAACATCCACGCGATCGGCTCGGGAACGCGCAAGGCCGTGGGCGGAGGGGGATCGAGCTTCCTCGTCTACCTCTATCCGCTTCCGCCGCGCATCGCGGAGATCTCCTTCGACGGGGACCGCTACACCTTCACGCCGCTTCGCGAGGAGCTCTTCCCCGACCTCCGGGGACCCCTTGCCGACTGCCTCGGAAGGGAGATCAGGGTGCGCACGAAGGACAAGCGGGAGCTCCGAATCGTCTTCAAGGCCTACGTCTCGCCCCTCGAAGAGCTCAACCAGATCATGCACCTCGTCGACAAGCCGGGCGTGAGCGCGGCGTCCCGCCGCTAGGCGCTACTTCAGGACCTGAAGCGCCGCCTCGGCGGCCGCGCGGACCGGCTCGGCGGCGGTTTTGTCGCGGCTCATCGCCTCGATTTCGGGGCGAAAGTCGGTCATGCCGTTGAGCGCGGCTCCCCGAATGCCGTAGATACGAAGATTCACGGTCGGCGCCTTGAGGAGCCGGCCGTACAGATCGTGGAGAGCGGGATCGCGCGCCTGCGACAGCTGTTTCGCGGTGTAGTCGAGAAGGCTGGATTGCGGATCCTTGGCCCACTGCGCGTCGATCACTTTCGTGATGGCGGGGAGCGAGCCTGACAGGTCGTTCGCGACGAGCGCGTCGAGCGCCTCGGTCCGCCGCGCGGGGCCGAGGAGGTCGTTCCCGTACAGCCCTTTCAGGAAGTCGGGAGCGCCGCCTGAGTCGATCTTCCCGAGCGCCGCGATCGCCGCGCCTTGGACGTTCGGCTCCGGATCGTAGCGCGCCTTGTATTCCAAAATCGGCACCGCGCCGACGCTCTTCTTGTCGCCGAGCGCTTGCGCGGCGCCGACGCGCACCCTCCAGAAGCTGTCCTTTAAGCCCTGCGCGAGCATGGCGTCCACCTTCGGCCCGGAGTACCGGCTGAGCGCCGAGACCGCGTAGGCGCGGAGGTAGCTGTCCTTGTCGGAGAAGGCTCCGATGATCGCGGCAAGGCTCGCGGGATCGGCGATTTTCCCGAGTGCGTCGCAGGCGTAGCGCCTCATGACGGGGTCCTCGTCGACGTTCTTGAGGATCTTCGTGAGGTCCGCGACGGCCCCGCTCGCCTTGAGGTCCCCGAGGGCGAGGATGAGGAGCGGCTTCAGCCCGGAGGGATAGTCGGAGCTGTCGAGGTCGGCGAGGACCTTCGCCGCCTCCGGGCTTCCTCCGCGCTTTCCGACCGCGTCGATCGCGGCCGAGGCGATCGACGCGTCGGGGTCGCCGAGGAGCTGGCTGAAGAGCGCGACCGACTGCGCGTCGCCTGAGTCGCGAAGGTAGCGAATCGCCGCGATCACGAGGTCCTCGTTCACGCTCGACCCGGCCGCGTAGCTTTGGAGGGCGGAGCGCGCCGGCCCCGCCGCGGACCAGTCCTTCTCCGCGCTCAAGTCGCCGAGCGCCGCCACCTGCACGTCGGGATTCGTCGACTGCTCGAAGACCTCGACGATCTGCGGGTCGAGCGCGCTCGTCTGCTCCTCGGCGATCGTCTTCAGGAGGTCGAGGACCTGCGAATCGATGCCGTACAGGAGCGTCTGTCGCTCCTGGTCGAGGATCGACGGCGAAGCGGCCTGCGCGAACGGAGAGGGCGCCGCGGAAGCGAAGAGAGCGATCGCCGCGAGCGCCCGCAGGCCCGCTCGAGCTCGCCTACTCATTGCCGTCCTCCTCGCCGGCCGAGTACTCCGAGAGGAACTGGCGCTTGAAGGAGGCGAATCGCCCCTCTTGGATGCTCAGCCGGATCTCGCGCGCGAGCTCGTTCAGGAAGTGAAGGTTGTGGCGCGTCGCGAGCATCGGCGCGAGGATTTCCTTTGCCTTGTAGAGGTGCCGCAGGTAGGCGCGGGAGTATCTCAGGCACGTCGGACATCGACAGCTCCTCTCAAGCGGCTCGAACTCCAGCCGGCGCGCCTCCTTCTTCAGGGAAACGAGGCCGCGCCGGGTGAAGGCGGCTCCGTTCCTCGCGATCCGCGTGGGGAAGACGCAATCGAACAGATCGACGCCGTTTTCGACGGCCGCGAAGAGATAGTCGGGGGTACCGACCCCCATGAGGTAGCGGGGCCGGTCGGGGGGGAGGAAACCCGAGGTGTACTCGAGGAGCTCCTCGAACTGAGCGAACGACTCTCCCACCGAGAGCCCTCCGATCGCGATCCCCGGAAAATCGAGCGACGCGATCTCCTCGGCGCTCCGGCGCCGGAGGTCCTTGAAAAAATTGCCCTGGACGATTCCGAAGAGGCTCCCCGAGGCGCTTGAGCGCTCCTCGCTCATCCTCGCCTTGCTTCGCCGCGCCCACTCGCTCGTCGTCCGAAGGGCATCGATCGCCCGGTCGCGGTCGATGCCGGGGGGCGTGCACACGTCGAGCGTCATGAGGACGTCGCTTCCGAGCGCGTTCTGAATGTCGACGACGTCCTCGGGAGTCAGGAAATGGCGGGCGCCGTCGATATGGGAACGGAACTCGACGCCCTCGGGCTCGATCTTGCGGAACGGCGCGAGGGAAAAGACCTGATACCCTCCGGAATCCGTGAGGACGTTTCGCGTCCAGCTCATGAAGCGGTGGAGCCCCCCCGCCGCGCGGATCACCTCCACGCCCGGCCTGAGGTAGAGATGGTAGGTGTTCGCGAGGATCAACCCGATTCCCATATCCTCGAGATCCGCGTGGGCGATCGCTTTTACCGTCCCGTTCGTTCCCACGGGCATGAACTGCGGCGTTCGCACGGCGCCGTGAGGAAGGTCGAGAATTCCCGTCCGCGCGCGGCAGGACGGATCGCGCTCAACTACGGTAAACGTCACCATGCGCCTCTCTACGTAAGGATATCGGCCTACGAGCGGGCGACCCTGAACAGGTAGAGGCCCGCGAAGGAGAAGAGGATCACCGCGCCCCACGCGCCGGCGAGGGGCGAGATGTAGCCGAGCTTCGCGAGGAGGATCGCCATCATCTGCGTCACATAGTAGAGGACCGAGATGACGAGACTCGACAGGAGGCTCATGAGCAGGATGTTCTTCCGAAGGCGTCCTCCGATCGCGGTCGACAGGAACGTTACGATGAGACAGGTGAGCGCGAAGGCGAAGCGGTTGTAGAAATCGGTGAGGTCGGCTCGATAGGGAAGCCCCGCGCGCTTCAGGCCCTGGATCCACGCGCGAGCGTCGGCGACCTTCATTTCGTCGACGCTGTTGACCGTCCGCCTGAACGTCGCCGGGTCGACGTCGAGCGACGTGTCGACGTAGCTGTCCCGGTGGGATTGGACGAGGAAGGCGTGGCGCTTGTCCCAGGAGTAGATCCTCACGTCGCTTAAGCGCCAGCGGTCGCCGGTCCATTGCGCCGCTCGGGCGTCGATGCGCCTGAGGAAGCCGCCGTCGGGGTCCCGCTCGATGATGATGAGGCCCGAGAGGCTCTGGTCCTGGTCGTTGAAGAAGTCCGCGTGGTAGATCACGCGCTGCGATCCGCTTAAGACCGTCACGTTGGTATTGCTGTAGGACACCCTCCGCTGGAGCATCTCCTGGGTAAGCTCGTTTTTGTGCTTGAAGGTGTCGATGACGACGTCTTCCTGGAAAACGAAGCTGAAGGCGCTCATGAGGAGACCGATCAGGAGGAGCGGCATCACGAGGCGGGCGAGCGGGACTCCGGAGCCGAAGATCGCGATGAGCTCGTTGTTCGCGTAGAGGGATCCCAGCGTGAAGGAGGAGGCGAAGAGGAGCGCGATCGGAAGGGCGTAGGAGAGGCACTTCGGCAGGTAATAGAGCACCGAGAGGGCTATCATGAGCAAGCTCACGTCGTTGCTGAGGTAACCCCAGAGATTGCCGAAAAAATCCACGAGCTCGAGAACGAGCACGAAGAAGAGCACCGCGAGGAGGAAGATCGGGAGGAAGAGCCGGGTGATCATCCAATGGAGCGTTTTCATCGCCTGAGCCTCAGCGCGGAGAACACGAGCCCGAGCGCGAGGATGACGATATTGGGCAGCCACATCGAGACGGCGGGAGAGTACTCCATGCGGTAGCCGAGCGTCTGACCCGCGACGAGCATGCCCCAGTAGAGAATCGACACGAACAGCCCGACGCCGAAGCCGACGGAGCGCCCGCTCCGCCGCGTGAGGAGCCCGACCGGAAAGGCGAAGACCACGAACAAAAGACAGGCGAACGGAACCGAGAACTTGCGATTGAGCTCGATCTGGTCGATGCGAAGCGAGGTGTCCGCGACGGGCCTCGTCCGCTCGGCCGCTAGGTCGCTCGCCGCGCTTTCGAGCGCTTTCAGCGCCCCCGCGCTCGCGGGATCGTCGGGCGGGATCGTCGAGGCGTAGCGATACGCCTCGCGAAGGTCGACCTCGGCGAGGCGAACGCTTTCGAGCTTCGCCCGCTCGAGCTTCGCGAGGTCTCGCTTCTTCTGCCGGATCATCCGATAGACGTCGACCGAGCTCATCTCCCGCGCGGTCGGCGCGCGGACCGAGACGTTAATGTCGCTCAGGAGAATGTTGTACCGCATGCGTTTCGCCGTCGAGTAGTCGAACTCGTCGCTGTTCTTGGCGTCGGTGGTCTGGCTGAACACGCCCGAAAGGTCGAGGGAGATCACGCCGCGCTGGCGGCTGTTCTCGGAGAGCGTCGCCCTCTTCGCGATGATGACTCGGCTGCCTTTGTCGGGCGTCGAATCGAGAATCACGAGATCGGAGATTCTCCCGCCGTGCACGTCTCCGGTCACGAGGTCGCTGTCTTGGAAGCGCTTGACGGAGTACGGCTCAAGCTCGAGCTCCGGATTGGAGTACAGGATCTTCATGTAGAGCTGGCCGAAGTTGATGGTTCCGAGGGGAAGGAAGTAGTCGTTCATCATGAACGAGAACAGGGAAAACGCGAGACCGAGGGCGAGAAGCGGCGCGAAGATCCGCCCGTGCGAAACGCCCGAGGCCTGCAGCGCGAGGATCTCGTTGTCCGACGAGAGCCGTCCGATCGCCATGAGACAGCCGACGAGGGAGGCGAAAGGAAAGGAGATCGCGATGATCGCGGGCAGCGAGTACACGACGAGAAGGACGACGTCGGTGAAGGCGACATGCTTCGAGAGGATGTCCTCGGCGAGGAGCAGGAGCTGGTTGACGAAGAAGATGAAGAAGAAGAAGAGAAAGGCCACGAGAAAGGAGAGCCCGTACTCGCGCGCGATGTAGAGGCTCAAGGCGACGTGCCGTCTGCTCATCGGGCTGCCCGGAGCTACCTCCCGGTAGAGCCGAATCCCCGCTCTCCCCGCTTCGTGGGCGGAAGGTCGGGCTCGAGGACGAAATCCGCCCTGACGACCGGCGCGACGACGAGCTGGGCGATGCGGTCGTTCGGAAGAATCGCGAAGGGCTCCTCGCCGAGATTCACGAGGAGAACCTGGATCTCGCCGCGGTAATCGGCGTCGATGGTGCCGGGGCTGTTGAGGAGGGTCACTCCTGCCCGCAGCGCGAGGCCCGACCTCGGCCGGACCTGCCCTTCGTAGCCCTCAGGGATCGCGAGGCGCACGCCGGTCGGAACGAGGGAGCGCTTTCCGGGTCCGATGACGAGCTCGCTCGCGATGTGCGCGCGCAAGTCCGCGCCGGCGGCCGAAGGGGAGGCGTAGATCGGAACGCAGTCCGACGACTCGGCGTGGCACGGCACCGATACTGTCCGCACGGTCAGACCCCCGCTTTCGGCCTCGCGGCTCTTCAGCTTCGGTGGTCCCGATCGCCGCTGCCGCGACGCGGATAGCGCGCGGGCGCCTTCCCTCCGCCGTCGCCTGAGTCGCCGTCGGAGGAGGTCCCGTTCGGGTCGATCGCGTCGATGTAGCTCAGGTTCATCCGCCCCATGCGGTCGACCTCGGTAAGCTTGACCGGAATCTCCTGATCCATCTTGAGGACTTCGCCGACGGTATTGATGCGCTTCCTCGAGAGCTTCGAGATATGGACGAGCCCTTCCTTCCCGGGGAAAATCTCCACGAAGGCGCCGAAATCCATGATCCGCTTCACGACCCCTTGGTAGATCCGTCCGACCTCCGGCTCCTCGACGAGCCCGCGAATCATGGTTTCGGCCTCCTGCGCCGAGGCCAGGTCCTTGCCGTAGACCGTGACGGTTCCGTCGTTCTCGATGTTGATCGAGGCGCCGGTCTTCTCGGACATGCCTTTGATGGTCTTTCCGCCGGGGCCGATGACCGCGCCGATCTTCTCGGTGTCGATCCTGAAGGTGACGATCTTCGGCGCGTACTCGGAAATCGTGCTCCGCGGGACCGCGAGGGTCTGATTCATGATCTTGAGGATGTGCATTCTTCCGGCGTGGGCCTGCTCGACCGCCCGCGAGAGGATGTCGAACGAGACCCCCGAGATCTTGATATCCATCTGAAAGCCGGTGATTCCGTCCTCGGTCCCGGCCACCTTGAAATCCATATCGCCGAGGTGGTCTTCCTCGCCGAGGATGTCGCTCAACACCGCGGTCTTCCCGCTCGAGGGATCGGTGATCAGGCCCATCGCGATTCCGGCGACCGGCTTTCGGATCGGGACGCCCGCGTTGAGCAGGGAGAGCGTCCCGGCGCAAACCGTCGCCATCGAGGACGATCCGTTCGACTCGAGGATCTCGCTCACGACGCGGATCGTATACGGGAAGGCTTCCTTCTTCGGGAGGACTCCCGCAAGGGCGCGCTGCGCGAGGTGCCCGTGGCCGATCTCCCGGCGTCCGGTCGCGAGGCGGCCGACCTCGCCGACGGAAAAGGGCGGGAAGTTGTAGTGGAGCATGAAGTTCTGGTATCGCTTGTCGCCCTCGATGTCGTCGATCATCTGCTCGTCGCTCACCGTTCCGAGGGTGGTCACCGAGAGGGATTGAGTCTCCCCGCGCGTGAACAGAGCGCTTCCGTGCGTGCGCGGAAGGACGTCCACCTCGCAGGCGATCGGCCGGATGTCCTCGAGGCCGCGGCCGTCGGTGCGAATATGCCGATCCAAGATCGATTTTCGCACGATCTGGTACTCGAGGTCGTCCATGAGGCCGCCGAAATGGCCCGCCTTGTCCTCGGGAATGTCCGCGGCGAACTGCTCGGCGACGGAACGCTTCACCTTCTTGATCGCTTCGCTCCGCTCCGCCTTCCCCTTGACGAAGCACGCGACCTCCATGAGCGGATAGGCCGCGGCCCAGATGGCGTCGCGCTTCTCGAGGCCGGCCTCGGGCTCCTTGACGGGGAGCTTCGGCTTGCCGATGAGGCGCGCGAGCTCCTTTTGGAGGCGGCAGAGATCCGCGATGACCGGCTGCGCCACGGAAATCGCCTTGAGGAGCACCTCCTCGGGCACCTCCTTCGCGCCGCCTTCGACCATCGTGACGCCCTCTTCGCTCCCCGCGACGACGATCTCGAGCTGCGAGGCTTCGATCTGTTGGAGGGTCGGGTTCACGACGAGCTCGCCGTTCAACGCGCATACCCGCACCGCTCCGACGGGGCCGGCGAAGGGAATGTCGGAGATCAGCACCGCGGCGGAGGAGGCGATCATCGCCACGACGTCGGGCGGGTTGATCTGGTCGGTGGAGACGGTGGTCGGCACGATTTGAATCTCCCGCCCGAACCCCTTGTCGAAGAGCGGCCGCATGGGCCGGTCGATGAGGCGGGAGACGAGAATCTCGCGGTCCTTCGGCCTCGCCTCGCGCTTCAGAAAGCCTCCGGGTATCTTCCCGGCCGCGTAGTACTTTTCGTTGTATTCTACCTGGAGGGGGACGTAGTCGAGCCCCTCCACCTCTTTTTCCGAGCAACAGGCGGTCGCGAGAACCGCCGATCCGCCGTAGGTGGCAAAGACCGCCCCGTTGGCCTGCTTTGCGAGTTTTCCAGCCTCAAGGCGAAGCTCAAGTTGGCCCACCTTCAGGCTCACTGTATGTGCCATGTGTATGACGTCCTTCTATTTTCGGAGGTTGAGTTTCTTGATCGTATCGCGATACTTCTCGAGATCGGTCCTGCTCAGGTACTTCAGGAGCTTCCTCCGCTGCCCGACGAGCTTCAGAAGGCCTCTGCGCGAGGCGTGGTCCTTCTGGTGGACCTTGAAATGCTCCGTGAGCTCCTGAATCCGGCTCGTGAGCAGCGCGATCTGAACCTCGGTCCTTCCGCTGTCCTTCTCGTTCTTGCCGTATTCGGCCACGATGGCGGTCTTCTGCTCCTTCGTGAGCGACATAAGTTCTCCTTACGATTCCTTCGTGCTTCGCCGCGGAGGCGCGCCTCAGGCGGAAGCGCCGCCGGAGGATGCTCGTTCCCGTGCTGTCTGTCGTGAAAGCGGATCCGGGTCGGCTTTCGTCAGGTGGACGGCGAAGAGGCCATTCATACGAGCTGACTGACCAAATCTCTCTGCCCCATAGTGTACCGAAAGCGGCAGAAAAGTCAATGCGCGCTCAGGCGACCACGAACTCGTAGCGATCCGACGCCGTGCCGCTGCGCACGAGCGCGAGGAGCGACCCCGCGCGGTCGAAAAGCGCGACGAGGCGCTCCTCCCTCGCGTCGGGGCGCGCGAGCGCGGGGGGCTTTCCGCCCGAGCGGACCGCCCGCTCGACGTCCGCCCCCACCGCAACGCACTCGATGCCGAGCGCCTCAAGCAGCTCCCGCGCGGAGCGGAGATCCCGCGCGGGAAGGAAATCGCCGGGGGCGACGGCGCGATCGAGGAGAAAGCCCCCGACGGCGGTCCGCGTCAGCCTCTCTACGTAGGCTCTGCTTCCGGCGGCGAGACCGATGTCGCGCGCGAGCGAGCGGACATAGGTTCCCTTCGAGCAGGAGATCCTCACGCTGAGATCGGGCGGGTCGTAGGCGAGGAGCTCGATTCGGTGAACGGTCACCTCCCGCTCGGCGATCGTCGGGATCCCGCCCGAGCGGGCGATCGCGTAGGAGCGCCGGCCGTTCACGTGGAGCGCCGAGAACGCCGGAGGACGCTGTCGCAGGACTCCTCGAAACTCGGGGAGAACCTTCGCGAGGGCGTCGAGCTCCGGAGCGGGCGCCTCCGCGACGGTTTTCCCCTCGGGATCGAGCGTGTCGGTCTCGCGTCCAAAGCGGATCACCGCCTCGTAGCACTTGTCGAGCCCCGAGACGACGGGAGCGAGTCTCGTGAGGGGCCCGCAGAGCGCGACGAGGAGCCCGTCGGCGAAGCGGTCGAGAGTTCCCGTGTGTCCGATTTTCCCGGAGCCGAGGCGCTTCTTTAGCGCCTCGAGGGCGGCGAAGGAACTGATTCCCGGCGGCTTTCGCAGCAGTGCGTAGCCGCCGTCCCGGTTCAAGGATTGAGCTCCTCCATCTTGCGCGTCATCGTGAAGCCGTCGGCGATGGAGGTGTCGGCGACGAAGGTCATGGCCGGCGTCACGCGGAGCCCGAGCTTGCGCCCGAGGCGGCCGCGGATGTAGCCTGAGGCGTGGTTCAGCGCCTCCACGGAGCTTTCCAGCCGCCGCCGCTCCTGAAAGCTCGACAGGAACACCTTCGCGTGGGCGAGGTCCTTCGACACCTTGACGTCGGTGATGGACACGAAGGTGCTGAGGCGGGGGTCCTTGATCTCGTCGCCCATGATGAGGGAGCTTATCGCGTCGCGCAGCTGATGCTCGATCCGGCGCAGGCGAAACTCACCCATTGCGCACTTCCTGGGTGAGCTTCTTCGCGACCTCCCTGATCTCGAACACCTCGAGGGAGTCGCCGACCGAGAGATCGTTGTAGTTCTCGATCCCGAGCCCGCACTCGAAGCCGGACTCCACTTCCCGGACGTCCTCCTTGAAGCGCTTGAGCGAGGAGATCTTGCCGGTGTGGATGTCGATGCCGTCGCGAATGACGTGCACGCTGCCGCCCCTGCGAATCTTCCCCGTAAGGACGTAACAGCCGGCGATGAGCCCGACCTTCGGGACCTTGAACGTGTTCCGCACCTCGACGGTTCCGATCGTTTCCTCTTTCAGCTCGGGGGACAGGAGGCCCTCCATCGCCTTCTTGATGTCGTCGACCGCGTCGTAGATGATGTTGTACTTGCGAATCTCGACCTTCTCGCGGTCGGCGAGCGCGGTCGCCTTGGGAGTCGGACGCACGTGGAAGCCGATGATGATGGCGTTCGACGCGGTCGCCGAGTTCACGTCGTTCTCGATGATCGCGCCGGCCGCCGCGTTGATGACCGTCAGCTTGATCTCCTCGTTCGAGAGCTTCTCAAGCGCCGACTGGAGGGCTTCGACCGACCCGTGAACGTCGCCCTTGATGATCACCTTGAGCTCTTTGGTCTCCCCTTTCTGGATCGAGTCGTACAGGTTGTCGAGGGTGACCTTCTTCACGTTCTGCGCCTCGCCCTGCTTCTCGAGCTCCTGACGCTTCATGCCGACCTGACGGGCGATCTTCTCGTTCTCGGTGACTTGGAAGGGCGCCCCGGCGTTCGGAACGCCCGTGAAGCCGAGGACCTCGGCCGGAGTCCCGGGGGTGGCCTCCTCGAGCTTTTGGCCCTTGTCGTCGAAGATCGCTCGGACCCTTCCGGGATAGACCCCCGCGATGAACGCGTCGCCGACCTTCAGCGTTCCGCGCTCGATGATGACGGTCGACACGATGCCGCGGCCCTGGTCGACCCGCGACTCGATCACGCGCCCTTCGGCGCGCGTCGTGTAGTTCGCCTTGAGCTCGAGAATCTCGGCCTGAAGGAGGATGGACTCGAGCAGCTCCTTGATGCCGGAGCCCTTCAGCGCGGAGATCTCGTTGTACAGCGTCGTTCCGCCCCATTGCTCGGGGATGAGGCCGTACTCGGCGAGCTGCTGCTTGATCCGCTCGGGATTCGAGTCGGGAAGGTCGACCTTGTTGATCGCGACGATGATCGGAACCTTGGCCTCCCGCGCGTGATTGATCGCCTCGACGGTCTGCGGCATGACGCCGTCGTCGGCCGCCACGACGAGGACGACGATGTCGGTGATCTGGGCTCCCCGCGCCCGCATGAGGTTGAACGCTTCATGGCCGGGGGTATCGAGAAACACCACGTCGCCCTTCGGAAGGTTGACCTTGTACGCGCCGATGTGCTGGGTGATTCCGCCGAATTCCGTCGAGGCGACGTCGGTCTTCCGAATCGCGTCGAGAAGCTTCGTCTTGCCGTGATCGACGTGGCCCATGATCGTGACGATGGGCGGGCGGGGACGCATGTCGGCGTCCTCGTCCTTCTCGGTCTCGATGATGGTCTCGTCGTACAGCGACACGATGTTGACCTTGCACCCGTACTCGGCGGCGATGAGCGAAGCGGTCTCCGAGTCGATCTGCTGGTTGATGGTGACCATCTGGCCCATCGACATCAGCTTCGAGATGAGATCGGACGCCTTGAGGTTCATCTTTCTCGCGAGCTCGGAAACGGTGATGAACTCCATGATGTCAATCTCCTTGGGAACCGGATTGACCCGCTGGACGTTCTTTTTCTTGATCTGAAAGTCCTTCTCCTGGATCTCCTCCCGCTTGCTCTTGACGTAGGTGTTCTTTTTCTTCGCCTTGAAGAACTTCTTCGCGGCGCCGGGCTTTCCCTCCTCGCTGCCGGCCGAAGCGCTGTTCGGTCCGCGGCCGGCTCCGCCCGGGCCCCCGGGCCGGAAGCCGAGCGGCCGCCCGCCGGGCCGGGCGCCCTCGACCCGCGGCGCTCCGGGGCGAGCCCCTTCGAAGCGGCGCGAGGGGAAGACCCTGCTCCGACCGAAAGCGGTTCCGCCGGAGGACTGGAGTTGCTGGGAGGCGGGGGAGGAGCCCGGCGGCCGCGCCGGATAGCGCGGCGGCCGGGGCACGGGTGCGGACGGAGCGCGCGCGGGCGCGCTTTCAGGCGTGCGGAGGGGCGGCCTTCTGAAGGCGGGCTCGCTCGGAGTCTCAGGCGCTCTTCGGGCGACGGGCGCCGGTATCGACGGAGGCTCCACCCGAGCGCGCGGCTTCTCGGGCGCGCCCGGGGCCTCGGCGGGAGCGGTCTCGACGAGCACTTCGCTCTTGACGTCGGAAACGGTGACGACCTTCGCGGCGGCCTTTTTCGCTTGGGGCTTCTTCTTGACGACGACGACCTTCTTTTTCTCGGACTTCGCCTGCTCGTCTCGTGCCTCCGGCTCCGGCTCGACCCTCTTGTGCTTGATGAGAGTAGCCTTCGGTTTCAGCTTGTTCTCCTGCTCTTCCGACATATATCACCTTTGTCTCGTCAGCTGGCCGCGTTACGAAAAGGAAAGCACACGCCCCTCCCCGCCTGAGTTTTTTAGCTCTTCGGCTCCCCCGGAGCCTCTTCGTCCTCAAGCTGGAAGCTTAATCCAACGCCGCAATTTGGACAAGAAGTCATGTCGACCGTGATCGGCGAGCCGCATTCCGGGCACTCGTACGATTCGGCTTCCGGCTCGTCCTTCGCCGTCGCCTCGGCCGCCTCCGTCCGGGCGGGCTCCTCCTCGATGATGTCGACGTTGTCGGCGATGATCGACTGAATGGTCTGGACGTCCTGGGGCGACATGCCCTCGAGCTTGGAGAGCTGCTCGCCGTCCATGGCGATGAGGGACTCGATGAGCTCGATGCCGTTCTGCTTGAGGAGCTCGACGAGCCGCTCCGAGATTCCCGGAAGCTCCGCGATATTCGTGATCTCTTCCTCGTCGAAGTCGTGGAACAGCGCCGAAACCGCCTTTTTCGACTCCACCGTGATGTCCATCTCGGCGAACTGCGCCTCGGTCTTCACGTCGATGCTCCAATCGACGAGCCGGTTCGCGAGGCGCACGTTCAGGCCCTGCTTGCCGATCGCGAGGGAGAGCTGGTTCTCGGCTACCACCGCAAGGGATTGCCGCTTCGCTTCGTCGAGGACGACGACGGTGTCCACGTCCGCGGGCGACAGCGCGTTCTTGATGAACTCCCTCGGGTCGCTGTCGTACTTCAGGATGTCGATCTTCTCCCCCTCGAGCTCGCGAACGATCGCCTGGATCCGCACGCCCTTCATGCCGACGCAGGCCCCGACCGGATCCACGTCCTCGCGGTTGGAATAGACCGCGATCTTGGTCCGATAGCCGGGCTCCCGGACGATCTTGAAGATCTCGACCGTGCGGTCGTAGATCTCGGGGACCTCGAGCTCGAAGATGCGCTTCACGAAATCCGTGTGCGTCCTGGAAAGCACGATCTGCAGCCCCGACGGGCTCTTGTTGACCTCGTAAATGAGCGCCTTGATGCGGTCGTTCGGCCGGTAGATCTCGCGCGGAGACTGGAAGCGCTTCGGCAGGATGCCTTCGGTCTTCCCGAGATCGACGAAGATGTTGCCGTTGCGCTCGCGCTGGTAGTAGCCGATGATCATCTCGCCGACCTTGTCCTTGAACTCCGAGTACAGCGTGTCCTTTTGGATCTCGCGGAGGGTCTGCTTTGCCTTCTGCTTCGCGCTTTGCACCGCGACCCGGTCAAACTCCTGGGGGTTGATCTCGATGAGAAGCTCGTCGCCGATCTCGCACTCCTCGTTGTATTGAAGCGCTTCCTCGAGCTCGATCTCCGTGACGGGGTCGTCGACCTCCTCGACGATGCTCTTGCGGGCATAGATGCCGACGTCGCTCCCGTCCTCGCTGAACTTCACCACGGCGTTGTCCGAGGTGCCGAACTTTCGCTTGTAGGCCGCGAGAAGGAAATCCTCGATGGTCTTAATCACCAGCTCTTCGGAAATCCCTTTCTCTTGCACGAGCCCTTTGATCGCGTCGGCCAACCCTGCTGCCATTGTTACCTCCCCTCCCCCCCTCGCGGCTCCGGATCGAGCCTCGCCTTGAGGATGTCGCGGTAGAGATGCTCGGTGGTTTTGCCGGCCTTTTCGAGAACGACCGCCGCTTCGGTCGAGCCCGCGATCGTCCCTTCGATCCATTCGGCCTGGCCGCCTGAGAGCACCTTCACCGCGCTTCCTGCGAAGACCTTGAACTCTTCGGCCGACCTGAGCTCCCGGGACAGCCCCGGGGAGGAGACCTCGAGATGGACGTCCCGCCGGTTTTCGGCCACCTCGATTCGAGGAAGAACGTTCCGGTAGACCGACGAGCAGTCCTCGAGGCTCACCCCGCCCGGCTTGTGGATGACCAAGCTCACGCGCAACGCCTGCCGGGCACTGCCCGATCTCAGTTCCACGATTTCGAACCCCATCTTCTCGACGAGAAGCCGCACGACCGGCTCAAGCCGGTCGGCGCGCGCTCGGTGCTCCACGGCGCCCACCACCTACAAAAAAAGAGTCGCTTTCCGACTCTTTTTCCCCTCGAACCCAACTCAGATGACTATGGAGAGGATAGCAACAAGCTCAGACGATGTCAAGGCTCGCCGCCGGAACGGCTCCCGCGAACGCTAGGACGCCTGGCCGCCCTCGACCTCGCGCTTCCATTTCGCGACGAGGTTGAGGGCGTCGAGGGGAGTCAGCCGGTCGACCGAGAGCGAGCGCAGCTCCTCGCCGATCAACGCCTCCGGAGCGAAGAGCGAGGCCTGGACGTCGGCCGGCCGCCGCTCCCGCCCGGCGGCGGCCGAGGGGAGGGCGGCTCGCCGTCCTTCCCGCTCGATGAGGAAGGCAAGCACCTCCGAGGCGCGTTCGACGACCTCATCCGGCACGCCTGCAAGGCGCGCGACGTGCACGCCGTAGGAGTTCGCGGAAGGTCCTTCGACGATACGCCGCAGGAACACGATTTCCCGGTCGTGCTCGCTCACCTCCATCGAGAAGTTTCGGATCCGCGAATCCGCAAGGGAGGTGAGCTCGTGGTAGTGGGTCGCGAAGAGCGTTTTCGCGCCGATTGCCCGCACGAGGCACTCCGTGACCGCCCAGGCGATGGCGAGGCCGTCGTTCGTGCCGGTGCCCCGGCCGACCTCGTCCATGATCACGAGGCTGCGCCTCCCGGCGCCGCGAAGAATATTCGCGGTCTCGGTCATCTCGACCATGAAGGTCGATTCGCCTCGAGCGAGGTTGTCCGAGGCGCCGACGCGGCAGAACACGCGGTCGAGAACTCCGACGGTCGCCTCTCGAGCCGGGACGAACGAGCCGGCTTGCGCCATGAGCGCGATCAGGGCCACCTGGCGCAGGAAGGTCGACTTGCCCGCCATGTTCGGCCCGGTGATGAGCGCGAAGGAGACTCCGTCCGCGTCGAGGGCGCATCCGTTCGGGACAAAATCTCCCGGGGGAAGGCTCGCCTCGACGACCGGATGGCGACCTTCCGCGATGAAGAGTCTGCCGGAATCCTCGACAGCCGGTCGGACGTAGCCCCGCACCGTGGCCGCCTGGGCGAAGGACTGCAGCGCGTCGAGCGCGCCTATCTCTCCGGCCGCCTCGCCGAGGAGAGCGACCTCCCGTTTGACCCGGTCGCGCACCTCGAGAAACAGCGCGCGTTCGACCTCCATCGCGGTCTCGGTGGCGCTGTTGAGCGCGCTCTCGATATCCGCGAGGCGCTCCGTGGTGAAGCGCTCTCCGCCGAGAAGCGACTGCCTTCGGATGAAGTCCGAAGGGACCGCGTCGAGGTTCGACTTCGTCACCTCGAAGTAGTGACCGATGATCCGGTTGTAGCGGAGCTTCAGGGAGGCGATCCCCGAGGCGCGGCGCACCTCGGCGAGATAGCCGTCGAGAATCTGTCGGCTGTTGTCCTTCTGGGACCGTAGCTCGTCGAGCTTGCCGTCGTAGCCCTTCTTGATGAGATGCCCTTCGGTGAGGAGGATCGAGGCCTCGTCGTCGATCGCGCGGTCGAGAAGCTCCCGGAGCGCGAGGATCCTCCCGCGCTGCTCCTGGCTCCAGAAGCGGAGCTCGCTCCACGGATCGAGGAGCTCGGCGAGACGCTCGAAGGAGGCAAGCGAGGAGCGGAGCGCGACGAGGTCCTTCCCGTGCGCCTTGTCCATCGCCACCCGCGCGGCGAGCCGCTCGAGGTCGAGGATTCCCGCGAGGCCCTCGCGCGTCGAGGCGAGCAGCGTCTGGTTCCGATGGAGGCTCTCGACCTTCGACAGGCGCGACGAGATGGCCTCGACGGAACGCAGCGGCCGCATGAGCCAGTCTTTCAGCCGCCGCGAGCCCATGGCGGTCTTGGTGTAGTCGAGCACCTCGGCAAGCGTATACCTCGAGCTTCCGTCGTGGAGGTTCGCGACGATCTCGAGGTTGCGCTGGGTGGAGTCGTCGATGCCGAGAAACTCGGAATCGTCGTAGCGTTTGAGCGAGCGGACGTGCGGGAGGAGGCTTTTCGAAGTCTCGGCGACGTAGTCGATGACGACGCCCGCCGAGAGGATCGCCGCGTCCTCCTCGCCGATCCCGAAGCCCTTGAGGGACGCCGTCCCGAACTGGCGCGTGAGCGTCTGTCTGCTCGCCTCGAGGTCGAAGGACCAGTCGGGATACCGGTTGACCGTGAGGCTCGGCAGCGTCTCGAGAATGTCCCTCACCGTCGGATCGTCGTTCGCGAGCGACTCTTGTACGATGATCTCGTGCGGTCGGAGACGGGAAAGCTCCTTGCGGAGGCGCTCGGCGCGCTCGTCCCACGGAAACTCGGTAGCGAGAAACTCGCCGGTCGAAAGATCGATGTAGGAGAGCGAGACCCGCGCTCCTGAGCGGGCGAGGGAAACGAGGTAGTTGTTCGACGCCGCGTCGAGATAGTCCAGGTCCACGACGGTGCCGGGGGTAATGATTTCGACGATCTCGCGGTCTGCGAGCCCCTTGCCGTCCTTCGCGAGGGCGAGCTGCTCGCAGATGGCGATCTTCTTGCCCGCCTTCAGGAGCCGCGCGATGTAGCCGCGCGCGGCGTGATAGGGGACGCCGCACATGGGCACGCCGTTCCTCGAGGTAAGCGTCAGGCCGAGGAGCGCGCTCACCTCGCGGGCGTCCCGCTCGAACATCTCGTAGAAATCGCCGAGACGGAAGAACAGCACGGCGTCGGCGTGGCGCTTCTTGAATCGTTGGTACTGAAGCATCATCGGCGTCGCATCCGCCGTCATGGGGCCCCCCGGTGAGCTTGGTCCGCGGGTGAAGCGAAACGCGACCGAATCTCAGGAGCTCGGAGTCGCGATCTGTTTCAGCCGGTCGATGACCTTGTCGGTGATATCCACTTCCTGGTTCCAGTACAGAATTGAAGGGTCGTCGCTTTTTAAGACGATCGAGTAGCCCTGATTTTCCGCGACGTACGCGATGGCCTTCACGAGATCGCTCAGAAAGGTCGGCGACTGCATCAGGGTATCGCGCTTCTCCTTGATCTCGTTGGTCTTGATGCGAATGAACTCCTGGAGGTAGCTGTTCTGCTTGAAGATCTGGTCGTCGAGGCCGAGCGCGGTCTGCTGGTCCCCGTTGCTTTGCGCCTGGAGCTTCTGCTGCTCGAGTTGCTGAATGTTCGCCTCGATCGCGGCTTTGCCGCTTTCGAATTTCTGGGTCATGTCGTTGATCTCTTGGAGAGCATAGGAGGCCTCGAAATAGCTCGAGATGATTCTCGATAGGTCGACGATCCCGATTTGCGTCAGCTGATCGGCCCGCGCGAGCGCGCTCCCGACCGAGCACAGGAGCGCGGCCGCCAGAACGAACACCTTTCCGTTCACGATAGGTTCTCCTTCCTTAAATCCGTCAGTAGCTTGAAAAGAACGAGAAGACGAAGTCCATGTTGATGCCGGGAATGGCGCCCTGCTGCCATTGGATCTGGCCGTTCTCCACCTGGAATCGCTTCGCGAGGTAGACCGCGATCGGCAGCCCCGGCACGGTGAGGCGAATCCCTCCGCCCGTGCTGAACAGGTAGTCCGAGAGGCCGTTCATCAGGAACGGATCCTCGATCGAGGGGACCGGCTCCATGTCGGTGCCCTCGAAGTAGAAGTCCCACCAGAAGTATTTCTCCACGATCGGGAACCGAAGCTCGAGGAAGGTGTCCCAGAGCGATTCGCCGTCCTCGCGTCGGTCCCAGCCGAGCCCGCTCGTGATGCCGTCGATGTAGAGGAGGTCCTGGCTGGTCGCGATAGGCGTGGCCTCCCCGAATTGCGGGAAAATGTAGGAGAGGTACGTGCGGACGTCGGCGACGGCCTTGAGGTTGAACGAATCGGTGAGCGGGAAGGAAAACAGCGTTTGATAGATCTCGAACGAGGAGTTTGTCGCGATGTATTCACGCCCCGTCGCGGCGAACGCGAAGGACGGAAGGATGCCTCCTACGTAGGTCGCGGTCTGCTTCACGTAGTATCCGCTCGAGGGGCTGTAGACGAGATCGCGCGTGTCGAAGGAGGCGGTCAGCGAGAACTTCGGGATCGTCTCCCAGTTGTCCAGGTTATCGCGCACGATGGGATCGAACGGCCGGTAGAGATCGGAGTCGTACACGGCGAGGGTGACTCCGTAGGAGAGCCCGGCGCCGAGGGTCAGCCGCCCGACCGGCAGGTACCACGAGTAGGCCGTGTTAAATCCGAGCGCGATCGTGTAGGAATCGTACTGCATGAGGTAGCCGACGGGAATCGTCGTGTTGTGGGAGATCGCGTACGCATAGTCGGTCTCGAGGTCGTATTCGGCGATCTGGGTCTCGTTTGGAACGCCCGGGAAAGGCTGTCCGGGCTGGTAGGTAGTCCCGTTGTAGGTCGTCGTGTTCGCGAAGACATAGTGCCCGTTATACGGGTTGGGGACCGCGTTCGTCTGGCCGGTGAAGATCGGAGGAAGATCGTCCTCGGGCTCGTCGGTGACGAGGGTGTGGTCGAGGGTCAGGTTGACGCCGTTCGACCAGCGCTGGTCGAACAGCCATTTCTGGTTGTAGGAGAAGGTGAGATCCTGCTCGGTCTCCGAGCCCTGGATGCCGACGTCGAACTCGTTGCCCAGGCCGAGAAAGTCGTGGTCCGTGTACTTGAGAAACAGCAAGAGCGGGAAACCCGCCTGGGCGCCCGAGAGGCTCGCTCCGACGTTGATGTCGGTGGTCTTCGCCTCCTCGACGTTCAGCACGAGATCCATGAGGCCGTCGACGCTGCCCGGCGGGGTTTCCGGGGTAACGGACGAGAAAAACTGCGTATTGTAGAGGTTGCGCAGCCCCTCGATGATCTTGTCCTTGCTGAACACGTCGCCGACCTCGATGGGAAGCTCCCTTCGAATGACGAAATCCTTGGTCTTCGTGTTGCCCTTGATGATGATGTTCTCGATGTGCGCCCGCTCTCGCTCGATAATGGTCACCTGGTAGGAGATGACCCCCGTTCGCGGGTCCTTGGTCTCGTGGCGGTTGATGGTGTTGAAGATGTAGCCGTCGTTCAGGTAGAGATCGTTGATCTTTCCGAAGTCCGCGTCGAGCTTCGTTTTGTCGACGACCGCGTCGAGCTTCTGATCGATCATGCTCGTGAGCATCGCCGTCGAGAAGAGCGTGTTCCCCTGGAAGGTGGTGCCGCCGTAGGTGTACTGGGTGCCCTCCTCGATGTGGTAGGTGAGGATCAAGTCCACCTGTCCGTTGGACGGATCGATCTCCTGCTGGCGGGTGATGGCGGTTACCTTGACGTCCTCGAAGCCGTGGTCCTGGTAGTACTTGATGATGGCGGTCTTGTCGTCGGCTAGGTTCGACTCCTGGAAGACGGCGCTCGAGAAGAGCGACTGCTCCTTGGTCTTCAGGAGCCCTCGAAGCGTGCTCTCGGCGGCGAAGCGGTTGCCGACGAAGAGGACCCGCTTGACCTTGGTCTGCGCGCCCTCCTTGATCGTGTAGAGGACCACGGCGGTATTGGTCTTCCTGTCGAGTTGGACGTCGCTCGTCACGCGGACCTGCGGGAAGCCCCGCTCCAGGTAGAGATTCTTGATCGCGTCCACGTCGGTGCGAATCTTGGTGTTGTTGACGATGTCGTCCTTCTTGAGGACGATCACGCCGTTCACGTCGCTCTTGGTCACGTGGCCGTTGCCGAGGATGACGACGGCGCTCACGGTCGGACGCTCGATGACGTTGAAGTTGATGATGACCGTCGATTTGCTCGCGTCGCCCGGCAAGGCCGTCGGCGTGAACTGCTGGAAATAGTCGAGCGCGTAGAGTTTGCTTTGCAGATCCCAAAAAATCGTGTCGGAAAAGTTCTTGCCGATGTAGTCCTTGGTTATTCCCGTGAGATCGCTCAGCTGAACGTGGTTGAGGCCCGTGAACGTGATGCTTTTGATGGGCTTACCCAGATACCATTGCGAATCGGCCTGGCCGAACGCGAGAGAAAGCGGCGCCAGGAGAAGAAGCAACAGTACCGTCGGTTTTCGCATACATTCTCCTAGACGTTAGAACGAAAGGGCCCAGGAAAGGGAAAAGCTCGTGTCGACCAGGCTGGCGACGAGGTCCGAAGGGTCGGGCAGAAACGACAGCTCGACAAGAAAGAGCGGTGTTCTCCACTGAAGGAGGACTTCGTAATCAGGCTGGAGACTAGGAACGATTCCAGCGCCGGCTGGAACCTGGTTGTTGGGAGATCTCCAATAGGTGGACGTGCTCCAATAATTCGGAATCGTTCCGAGAGGCGTGATGTATGACGTGTTCATCTGCAGGTTGATCATCGCCTCCAGAAACAGGTTCGGTCCAACGTACTTTCCCAAATAGATGGTTGTGTTGTCAAGGTATTGCCCGAGGTAGGACGCCGAAGTCTCCGACGGACCGATCGACTGGCCGAAAACCCTCTCCAAAACGAGGTTCTGGAGCAGGTCCGTCCTGAACGAAAAGAGGTCGAGCCCCGTGACGTCGAGCACCTTCTGCTCGAAGGTCCGCACGACGCTGAATTGGCCGAGGATATCGCTCGTCGCGAGGACCGCCGAGGAGAGATCGAGCTCCTGGCCTCCGTACTGCGTGTAGATGCTCTGTCCGAGGAGGGCGAGGAGGTCGGGATTGCTCATGGGAGGGTCCGATTCGAGCCTCGGAGCGAACTGGCTGAGGGGCTTGTTGTCGACGACGAGGTAGATCGTGACGGCTCGTCCGCTCTGATCCGCCTCGTGAATCTCGGCGCGGGCGTTGAGCAGGGGATCGACCTTGTCCTGGTCCTCGTTGAACGAGATCTCGCCCTGCTCGAGGTAGAAGCTCTGGCGGAAGTAGTAGACCTCGCCGCCCCGGAAGTTCACGTCGCCGACGATGCTGAAGTCTCCCGTGCTCCCGTTCGACTGGATCCGGATAGTCTGGTCGTTGTCGGCGTAGCCTCGGAAGATCGGAAGCGAGCCCGACGGCCACAGGAAGACGACTCGCTTGCCGGTCGTCAGGGTGAACGAGTAGTTGGTATTGTCCTCCTCGGGAGCGTTCGCCGGGGCGCCGAGGTGGCCGAGCGTCACGGCGCAGGAATCGACGAGAAGATTTCCGGATACCGAGACCTGGAGCGGATCGCCTACGATGAAGACGCTTCCGACGACGAAGCCGTCGAAGTCTATGCCGGAAATGCCCGATTTGACGTGGAGCCCCGTGGGATTCTCGGTCTTGAAGCTCACGTCGAAGGCCGAAGGCAGCCAATGGTCGATGGTAAAGCTGAGATTGCCGAGGACGGTGCTCTTGCCGCTGTGAAGGACGACGTTGGGCATCGCGAAGCTTTTGCCGTGAAACGCGATGTTCGTGCTGAAGGGGCCTATCTCGTCGGCGACGACCACCGTGCGCCCGTAGACGTCGTCGGCGCTCAGATTTCCCACGATGTCGGGGTCGTTGATCGGACCCTCGATCTTCAGGCGGCCGCGCGCGGTCCCTTTCGAGATCGCGAAGTACGGGACCTTCACCACCTCTCCGAAGGCGTGGAGATTGAGCACGACGTCGTCAAGCGACGCGTCGACGGTGGAGCCCGAGAGGGTCCCGTTCGCCTGGAGCCGTATCGGAAGGGGATCGGCGAGGCTCACCGAGAACGTTCCGGTATCGAGCAGGTAGCCCTCGATCGCCTCGGAGGGGCCGCCGGCGAAAGCGATCTTTCCGCCCTTCCGAGAAGCGTTCAGGGTCCATGGCGCGGCCGGCCTGCCGCCGACCCTGACGTCGGTGACGCTCGCGTCCGCCCGAAACTCTCCGCGGAAAAAGGAAAGCGGAAAGGCGCCCACGGGCGGCGAGGAGGTAGCCGATTGCGCCGCGACGTGAGCGTCGATGGTGTCCCCGTTCACCACGCCGTGATAGGCCGCGCTTAAGGAGAGCGTTCCCTTGCGAAAGTCGATGGAGCCTCTCCCCCCGCTCAGCGCGTGCGTGAGGTAGCGCACGGCAAGCGATCGGTAATCGAGTCGACCGGATTCGACGCGGAGCGTGGTGCTCGCCGAGAACGGGGAGGAGTTCAGCAATCCGTTCGGAATCGAGAGGTTTGCCGTGACCTGCGGATTCTCGACGGAACCCTCCACCGCGAGGCTGCCGTTGAGGCTTCCCGTGAACGGGAGCGCTCCGATCCGCGCAAGCGGCGCGCCGGCGAAGCTCACGACGCTCCGTATCCGGTCCCCCTCGAAATCGAGCCTCGCGTCGTATCGCTCCTTGGCGCCTGAGCCCGAGAGCTGGAGCCATCCCGAGCCTGAGGTGACGCCGCCGCTTCGGCGGAGCGAGGCGTGTCCGTTTCCCCGCACCGTCGAGACGGAATCGCCGTAGACGATCGAATAGACGTCTCCCGCCGAAGAGGACAGGCGTGCCGACAGCGTGAGGTGGCTATTCTTCGTGCCGACGTAGGGAAGGTCGGCGAAGGAGGAGCCCCTCGACAGGACCTCCCATGCGCCGGGGTCGGCATAGAAGCCGCTCACGTCGAGGGAAACCTTGGTCTCGACGTTGCGAAAGGGCACGGGAAAGCGGCTCGTCGTCAGCCAGAAGACGTAGCGCTTCGCTTGGCGAAACGCTACGAGGTTCATGCCGTAGCTCCCCGTGACGACCAAGCTCTCTCCGTTGATCACGAAGCCTTCGGCCTTGTAGTCGACTCCCTGCACCTTCAGGCTCGCGGCTAGGGCTACCCTGCCCTTCGCCGAGAAATCCGCGGAAAGCGCTCCCGCGCCCCGGTGGCCGTCCCAGTCGACCGCAAAGCGCGTGATGTCGACGTTGCGGTCGTTTCCGGAGAACGACAGCGCGAGCGAGCGGTCCGCTCTCGTGACGCTCGAGATGGTGGTCTCAGGCGACACGAAGGAGACCTTTGCGAGATCGGTCGCGAGGTACGCCTGCGTGGTGACGGTGAGATCCCGGAGACTGTCCTCGATCTGCGCCGAGCGCTCCCGGAAGAGCATCGAGTAGAGCACCGCAAGCGGCGCCGAGGCGGTCGTGATCGAGACCTGGAGGAAGGGGCTCGCGCCGGTCTGGTAGCTTCCGTCCGCGCTCAGGCTTCCCCCTTCGGGGCCTTCGGCGAATCGGCTCGACACGTGAAAGCCCACCGTCCCGGGAGCCGGAGTCGCGCTCAGCGCGAAGTCTCGCAGGGACGCGGCGCCGATCGTCAGGACGTCGCTTTTCACCGTGAGCGCGCCACCCGCTTCCGCGAACGCGAAGTTCCCGCTCAGACGCCCTCCGATCGGCGTCTGGACGTCCGTCACGCTGAGCTCGCCGCTCGGGAGCATCGTTCGCAGGTCGACCGATCCGGAATAGTGCCCGTCCCCGAGCCCCGATCGGACGTCGAGCGAGGAGATATCCGCCCGCTCGAGATTCCCCGAAAGGCTCGTCTCGATGCTCATCGGCGCCGGAAGCTCGCGGTTGTTGAGCGCGAGCTGAACGTCCGCCGCGTAGGTGAGGCTCCCGGTCTTCAGGGAGTACGCGAGCGATCCGGTGCCGCTCATGACGGTCGATATCCAGGGATCGAGGGCGCTCAGCGCCGGACCGAAGGCGAAGTAGTAGCTCGGTCGAAAGTGGTCGGCGGAAAACGAGAGACTGACGGTCCCCTTGCCCCGGTCGTAGGTCGCAAGGAGGTCGATCGGCGCCTTGTCCTGAATCTTTCGAACCTGCCAGATACCGTCGCGAAGACTGATCTGAAAGGTCGGCCGCACGAGGGTGACGACGTTCGAGGAGAGCTTCTCAAAGCGTACCCGCATGTCCGACCATTGGAGGTTTCGGTCGAGCATGCCGGACACCGCGACCTGCGTGTCGATGTCGGAAATGCCGGCCGGCCGGTCCGCGAGAAGCGCGCGGAGCCCGCCGCTCACCGCGATATCGAGCCCCTGCGCGCCGTTCTGGACCTGGAAGAAGAGTCGATCGATCGAGAACGTGCCGACAGGGCTCGTGACGGAGAGCGTGAGATTCTTGCCGGAAAGCTCGAGGTGGTCGACGATACGCGCGGGAAGCCCGCCGTTCGTCTGCGCCGCGGCCCAGCCCGTCGCTACGGAGCGAAGGAACACGATCAGATCCCTGTCCGTGGTGGTGTTGATCGAGAGGCTCGTGTTCGCGATGGTGATCTTTCCGAGGGCGAGCAGGGGATCGGCGGTAAGGAGCCTGAAGATATCGTAGGAGACCTCCACCTGGCGAATGTACAACAGCTCCGAATGCGCGGGATCGGTGTCGTAGATTCTCAGCCCTCGGATCTCTAGACTCCGAAAAATAGAGGGAGAGATGCTGTCGTAGGTGATCTCCCTTCCGGTCACCCGCTCGAGCTGCGCCAACGTGTCGCGCTTCAGGAGGTCGAGCCGGTGCCCGACGAGGCTCTGGAGCGGCAGCAGCCCCAAAACGGTGAGGCCGACGAGGGCAAGAAGCAGGAGAAGCTGGATTCCGTGAGACAGGCGATTTCGCGCGATTGTGGGCATGATCAAGAAGCGGGAGCTCCCCTCAATCGCGCTTTTCCAAGGCGTGGGGTCGACGTGCGGAGCATGTTCGATTTCACCGTTCCGAGTTTATCACCTTCAGGCGTTCTGTTCACTAACGGAGCTCAAGAATGCCGCCCCGACGCCTTTCCCCGGGTTGAGTATCGGTGTATTCTCCGCTTGAGGTGAAAGCACGACATGGAGCGCTCCGTTGCGCACAATCTGATTGTCCTGGAAGGTCTTGACGGCTCGGGCACCACCACGCAGACGGAGCTCCTCGTCGAGCGCTTCACGCGGGTCGGGGTGCGCTGCGCGAAGGCATGGGAGCCCTCCGACGGGGAGATCGGACGCCTTGCGAGGCGCGTGTTGAGGAAGCAGCTTCGCGTCGAGCCGCGAACCCTTGCGCTCCTCTTCGCCGCCGACCGAAACGAGCACCTCGCGGAGCCTTCGCGAGGGATGCTGTCCCTTGCCCGCTCGGGGGTGAAGGTCGTCTGCGACCGCTACCTCTTCTCCTCGCTCGCCTATCAATCGGCCGGGAGCGGATTCGATTACGTTCTCGGCCTCAACGAGGGCTTTCCCCTGCCGGAGCACCTGATCTTCCTTGACGTCCCGCCCGCGGAATGCCAGCGGCGCATGGCCGGGCGCGACGGCGTCGATCTGTTCGAGCACATCGAGCTTCAGGAATCCATTGTGGCGTTCTACCGACGGGGGATCGACCATTTCCGCGACTCGCCGATGAACGTGGCGATCGTCGACGGAACCGGTACCCGCGAGGCGGTGCACGAAAAGATATGGAGCTTCCTCTCAGGCGCTCCGATAGAGAGGATGTGAGACGCTTTCTTCTGGCCGCGACCGTTGTGCTCGCGCTCGCGCTCGCGCCGTCTCGCGTGAGCGCCTATCACCTTCTCTACGCCGAGCAGTACTACCAGCTGTACCATGAGCACCTCTACCAGTACCCCGACGATTGCTTGGAGAACATTTGGTATCTCCAGCAGGCGCTGAAGGCCGACTTCGCGAATCCGCTCTACGCCCTCGCGACGATTCACAACCGGGTTCAGTGGGAGCGCTACCGATATCTCTTCTCCATGCACGTCAATCTCAAGCTCATCGAGCAGTACCGGCTCCTCGCGAGCATGTACGACAAGCAGGTCGCCTACTTCTACAACTACCCCTGGAAGGCCGCGAACCTGAAAAGCCTCGACACCGCCGAAAAGCTCTATACGATCGCGCTCCAGTACTGGCCGGAGGCCGAGAAATGGTCTTCGCTCGCCGCCCGCCTTCCGACCGTCCACCTCGAGGAGATCCAGGACTGGGAGGACGAGAGCTACCGGATTCAGACCGGCGACCTCGACTACGGGCGTTACCTTCACATGGATCTCGCGCGTCTTGCGACCGTGAGAAGCGTCTTCGAGCGGATGGGCCCGAAGACCTACTGATCACCCCTGCCGCGCGCCGTTTCCTCGAGGTAGCGGAGCCGCGGCGTTCCCCCTTCCGCCGCTGCCGCGCGGCCGACCCGTTCGTCCGGAGGCGGGCTCACACCTCATGCCGAACGGTGTGGGAGCTCCCCCGCGTGACGAGCGCGGGCCGGAGAAGCCTCAGGTATTCTATCTCGAAGAGATTCGTGCATGCGCGAAGGCGCGGATCCCTACCGGAGCCCGGACGGTCCCGGGGCTTGGAGACCGACGCGTGCGCCCGGGAGGACCACGGCGCGAGCCCGCCGAACGCCGACCTCATCGCCCCTCCATGCGGCTACCCGAGAGCTAGCGAGGCGATTCCGGATACCGTGAGCGGATGAGCATCGCATCACCGTAGGAGAAGAACCGGTAGCGCTGCGAAACCGCCTCCGCATAGGAGGCGCGGATCGCATCGATCCCCGCGAACGCCGAAACGAGGAGAAGCAGGCTCGAGGCGGGCGTGTGAAAGTTCGTGAGGAGCTCGTCCACGACCTTGAACCGATAGCCCGGGTAGATGTAGAGGAGCGTCGCCCCTTTGCCGGGCTTCAGTCGGCCCTCGTCCCACGCCGACTCGAGGGTTCGCACCGACGTCGTCCCGACGGCAAGCACCCTCCTCATCTCGCGGCGCGCCCGCGTGATCGCCTCGGCGGCCTCGGGTCCGATCTCGTAACGCTCTTCGTGCATCACGTGGGCTTCGACCGTCTCGGTCCGGATGGGGAGGAAGGTGCCGGGTCCGACGTCGAGCGTCACGCGCACGACCTCCGCCCCGCGGCGGCGAATCGCATCGAGGATCTCGTTCGTGAGGTGGAGGCCGGCCGTCGGCGCGGCGATCGAGCCTACCCGCCCCGAATAGACGGTCTGATAGCGCTGGGCGTCCGCGCTCGTATCCGGCCGCTTGATGTAGGGCGGAAGCGGCAGGCGGCCGAAGCGGTCGAGCCACGCGTCGTCGACCGGCCGATCGAAGCGCACGGTGCGAAACTCGCCCGACGCCTCGACGATCTCCCCGACGAGGCCGTCGTCGAAAAAGAGCCTCTTGCCGACCCGCTGGCGCTTCGCGTGGCTGCACATGGCTTTCCACGTGCGCGGGTCGAGCTGCTCGACGAGGAGGAGCTCGATGAGCGGTCGAGCCTCCTCCGTCCCTTGCCGCGGCTCAGGCGCGAGCGATCGCGCGAAGAGCCGGCCGCGGCGAACCCTCGAGTCGTTGACCACGACGACCGTGCCGGGCTCGACGATGGCGGGGAGATCGCGGATCATGCGATGCTCTATTCCCGGCGCGCCTTCCCGCCGCGGCTGAACCACCATGAGGCGGGAGCTTCCCCGCTCCGCGGGAGGCTCCTGCGCGATCAGCTCCTCCGGGAGGTCGAAGGTGAAGTCACGCGTTCTCATCGCTCGATCCGAAGAGGCCTCCCTGGGCCGGCCGTCGGGCGACTCCGACGAGCCGAAAGGCGAGGTCGGTAACGACCCGCCCTCTCGGGGTACGCTGGAGAAAGCCCCGTTGGATGAGATAGGGCTCGTAGAAGTCCTCGAGGGATTCGATCGGCTCGCCCACCGAGATGGCGAGCGTCTCCGCGCCGACCGGCCCGCCGCCGTAGTTCTCGACGATGACTCGCAGGATCTCGCGGTCCTGCCGCTCCAGGCCGAACTCGTCGATCTGAAGTCTCGCGAGGCCGGTCTCGACGACCTTCGGGGTGACGAGGCCGTCGCCCGCGACCTGGGCGAAGTCGCGCATTCTCCGGAGGAGCCGGTTCGCGACTCGAGGCGTGCCGCGCGAGCAGCGCGCGAGGAGATCCGCGGCGTCCTCGCCGATCTTGATTCCGAGGATCTCGGCGGAACGGCGGAGGATGGTGACGATTTCGGCGTGCTCGTAGAAGTTGATGCGCACGCTGATTCCGAAGCGGTTGTAGAGGGGGCTCGCCACCTGCCCGGCCTTCGTGGTGGCTCCGATCAGGGTAAACGGCGGGATCGGAATGCGAATCGTTCGAGCCGACGGGCCTTGGCCGATGACCCAGTCGATCGCGTAGTCCTCCATCGCGACGTAGAGCATCTCCTCGAGCGCCGGCTTCAGGCGGTGGATTTCGTCGATGAAGAAGACCGCGTTCTTGTTGATCGTCGTGAGGATCCCCGCGAGGTCCTTCGGCTTCTCGAGCGCGGGCGCCGAGGTTACCTTGAACTCGACTCCCAACTCGTTCGCCACGATGCCGGCGAGCGTCGTCTTTCCGAGCCCGGGGGGACCGCTTAAAAAGACGTGGTCGAGGCTGTCGCCTCGCTCCTTCGCCGCGCGGATGAAGACTGAAAGGTTCTGCTTGATCGCGTCCTGGCCCTGGAAATCCTTCAACGATTGAGGGCGCAGTCCCGCCTCACGCGAATCCTCGGAGTCCCCGTAATCGGGGGACAACAACCCGCGCTCGGCCATGCCTACTCGCTCAACCGCACGATCGAGAGTCTCATGAGCTCCTTCTCAAACTGCGGGTCGCCCGGCGGCAACGAAATGTCCTGCGCCGAGGCGCTCACGGCTTCAGCGGCTTCGCGGCGGTCGAAACCCATCTCCACGAGGGCGTCGACGAGCTCCGCGTACGCGCCTCCGCTCTCCTCCGATCTCAAGCTGAGGCGGCCTCGCAAGGCAAGGACGATCTTCTGCGCGGTCTTTTTCCCGAGCCCGGGCACACGGCTCAGGCCCTCGACGTCGCCGTCGTCGAGGGCCTTCAGGAACACGGAGAACGGGAGGCCTGAGAGCGCCTTCAGCGCCTGCTTCGGCCCGATGCCGCCCACCTTCAGCAGATCGAGAAAAACCGATCGCTCCGCGGGCTCGGCGAATCCGTAGAGTCTCATTTGGTCGTCGCGGTGATGAAGGTAGGTGAAGACTCTCGCGGTTTGCCCGACCTCGGGCAGGGCGGAAAGCGACTGCGCCGACATCCCGATGTCCCATTCGACTCCGTTGCAGTCGAGGTAGACGGCTCCCTCGCGTTTCTCGGTGACCTTCCCCCTGATGCTGTTAAACATCGGCGCTTCCGAGGATCAGGGCTTCCGAGGAGCGCGTGTTGTAACAGCAGATCGCCGCGGCAAGCGCGTCGGCCGCGTGATCGGGCGTGGGAAGCTCCGGAAGGCCGATGAGCAGTCTCACGAGGTCCTGGACCTGGAACTTGCTCGCCCGTCCGGTGCCGGAGATCGCCATCTTGATCTCCTGCGGCGCGAACTCCCGGGCCGGAATGCCGGTCTGCGCAAGCGTGAGCAGGAGCACGCCGCGAGCCTGCGCAACCGGAATGGCGCTCGAGATGTTCTTGGCGAAATAGAGGCTCTCCACGCCCGCCGAGGACGGCCTGAACCGTCGAATGACCTCGAGAATCTCGCGTTGGATTTTTTCCAGACGCTGCCCCGTTGGCAGCTCTGCGCTCGTGCTAATGCATCCGTGGTCGACGTGGACGTACATCCCCCGCCTGACCTCGATCACGCCGTACCCAGTTTCCGCGAGGCCGGGGTCAAGTCCGAGGACTCGGGTCATTCCTCATCGAGCTCGAAATCATCCGGGACGTCGAGGTTGGAGGCGACCGACTGCACGTCGTCGTGCTCGTCAAGATGCTCGATGAGCCTGAGCGCCTTCGCGGTCTTCTCGCGGTCGAGGGAGACCGTGGTCTCGGGAACCATGCTGATTTCCGCCTCCGTCGGCTCAAAATTGGATTTCTGAAGGGCGTCGAGCACCTTGAGGAAGTCGTCGGGACCGGTGGTGACCTCGATCACGCCGCTTGATGTCGCGACATCCTCGGCGCCCGCGTCGAGCGCGACTTCGAAGATCTCCTCTTCCGAATGCTTGGTCGCGTCGAACTCGATAACTCCCTTCCTCTTGAACAGGTAGGCGACGCTCCCGGACTCGCCGAGATTTCCCCCGCCCTTGGTAAGGAGATTCCGGAGGTCGGCCGCGGTGCGGTTCTTGTTGTCGGTCAAGGTATTCACGAGAAGAGCGACCCCGCCGGGGCCGTAGGCCTCGTAGGTCATCTCGGTGTAGTTCACCCCCTCGAGCTCGCCGGTGCCTTTCTTGATCGCGCGCTCGATGTTATCCTTGGGCATATTCGCCGCTTTCGCCTTCAGGATCGCGGTGCGAAGGCGGGGGTTGGCCTCTTCGTCTCCGCCTCCGAGGCGCGACGCGATCGTGATCTCCTTGATGACCTTGGTGAAAGCCTGACCGCGCTTCGCGTCCAATGCGCCCTTTTTGTGCTTAATACTCGCCCATTTGCTGTGACCGGACATAAAAGTTCTCCTTGGGAATTACGGGGAAAGGATACCACGGAGCAAAAACGACTGTCAACGACCGGGCCGACGGCGCTCCGGACCGTTTCAGAACGCGGTGATCACGCTCAGGGGCCAGTAGCGAAAAACCACCTTGGCGACGATATCGGCTCCCGTGGCGGGTCCCCAGAGGACGGAGTCGCTCGACTCGGTCCGATTGTCCCCGGCGAGGAAGTAGCTGTCGGCGCCGAGGGTGACCGGCGCCATGTCGCCGGAAAGCGGAAAGTCGGCCGGCCACGCGTCGGGAAGGTGGTCGTACGCGACGGTGTAGCTCGCCCGGGATAGCTCGGTCTCCCTCACGAAGTCGGTTTCCCCCCGGGGCTTCACGAAAATCACGAAGTGCCGCATCGCGACGGTGTCTCCCGGTATCCCGACGATACGCTTGACGACAAGGTCGGCGGTTCGGTACCGGACGGCGTTTGCGAGATCGACCTTCTGGAGCGTAAAGAAGCGTACGATCGGCTCGGCCGCCTCAAGGTACCACGGCGGGGCCGAGTAGTAGGCGGGGTGCGCGAGGACGATGTCTCCGCGGCGCGGCGCGACGATTCCGGGAAGGCGTACGCTCGTGAACGGGATCCAAGCTCCGTAGGCGAGCGGAGAGGCGATGAGGCGGTCGCCCCGGTACAGGAGGGGTCTCATCGCGATCGAGCCGACCTCGAACGAAGTGGCGAAGACGATCGTCACGATCTCGTAGAGGACAAACAGCGAAACGACGAGCTTGATCAGGGTCACCAGCCGCCTTCGAGAGCGATGTTTGAAATGGTAGAGATCGTTCGCGGATGAATAGACGTTCTCGAACGGCGACATCGCTAATTGATTGCCCCGATCCGGTCGATCGGCCAGTAGATGAACATGGCCTTGCCGAGGACGTTCCGCACGCGGACGGGCCCGAAATAGCGGGCGTCCTTCGAGTTGTCGCGGTTGTCTCCCATCGGAAAGACCCATCCGGCGGGAATGTACCATCCGAGCTTGAACTGCTGCCAATTGTCCGCGGCGTCCCGCTGCTCGGGATAGATCGCGTGGAGGGCCTCATACCGGGTCCCGACGCGCTCGTACTCGTCGCCGTAGGCGTTCACCTCCCCCTGCGCCGTCCTCGCCACGCTTTGGTCGACCGTGAGCCCCGCCGATTTGTAGGCGTCGGCGAGCGCCTGCGCGTGGATGACGGTATAATCCTGGGGGCCGATGAGCCGCCGGGTTTGGTAGGTCGCCCCTGAAAGCTGCTTGAAGGCCGGCTCCGAGAGCCACCTGTCGAGACCCGCCGGCATGAGCTGCACCTCGCCTTCGACGATCCTGATCCTGTCGCCGGCTACGCCGACGGCGCGCTTGATAAGAAAGTGAGCCCGCGGATTGCCGTACTGATCACGATCGATGTCGACGATCGAGAGAGTCAGCATGTAGAGGATACGCTGCGTGAGGTCGAAAATCGGGCCGCGCGAGAGGTAGAGGGGATTCTCGAAGACGATGACGTTGTCCCGTGCGGGGACTCGAACACCGGGAAGCTTGCCGATTCCGGGAAGCAGCTCCGGACCGTAGACGAACTTGTTGACGAAGATTCGATCGCTCACCTGGAGCGTGTTCATCATCGACTCGGAAGGGATTTGATACGCCTGGAAAAGATACTGGTTGATGACGAGCACGACCCCGGCGGCCCAGAGGAACGCCTCCAGCCAGTCGACGATCGGGTTCTTTAGCTTCTGCCGCTCCTGCTTGAGCAGTCGTCGACGCTTGCTCCGCGTGAGCAGCGCCTCGGTGAACGCCTGAATTGCCGGGTACCATTTATCCATGAAGGCTCCGACGACGACGATAGCATGCATGAACCGGCCGCGACAAGCCGGCCGCAAATCGTTGACATGGCGGAGCCGTTGACGCTATCCTTGCCCGCACGATGGCAAAGAAGCGCGATCGCGACGCGGGCGATATTTCGAAGACGCAGGTCAGGTTGAAGCCCATGTTCGGCATGGAGCCGGGCCTCTACCTCACCATCCTGTACGCGGCGCTCCTCGCGATCGTCGTCTTTCTCGTTCTCTTTCTTCCGGGAATAAGCGACGGCGGATCGTCGGTCGAGGTAACGAGCTCACCCGGCATCGCCGCGGTCTACGTGGACAACCGGTACGTGGGCGCGACTCCCCTTCGCGTGTACGTTCGCGAGGGTGAGCGGACCATTCGGATAGAAAAGCCCTTCTATACGCCGGTCCGCACGAAAGTCGCTGTCGAGGGCAGGCTGTTCGGAAGCCTGCTCTTCCCGAGAACGATGACGCTCGATTTCCCGCTCACCGTGAGCGACCTCGACGGCCTCCTGAAATCGGCCTTCGCGACGCTGAGCGAGTGGGCTCTCGTCGACACGGTAGTTCCGAACTATCAGCTTCCCCCCGTCCTCACCGACACGGTCCGCGGCGCGGAGCGGAGCGTCGGCTTTACCGACGGCGGCGAGCTCGTGCGCTTCCTCCACAGCGCCGCTCGAGACGTGCACAACGTCTACCTCCTCCGCGATTTTCTCTCCGCGGAAGGGTATCTCTACTCGGGCGGAGGAACGCTGACCGAAGGCTCCCTCCTCGCGATGCTGTCGGGTTTTGCAAGCGCGGTGCGCGCGGACCCCAACCTAGTATTCTGGGTGTACGACTCCCTCGACAAGGAGGCGCAAACCAGCGTCGCGCTCAAGCCGTGGTTCCAGGATTTCGAGAATAGTTACCTCGCCTCTCTCGAGGAACAAGCTGGTTCGACCGAGCCGTCCTCCGCGCCCCGGGTCGACGTCGACGGCGTGCGGTTCATTCCGGTGCCGTCGGGGAGCTACATCGAAGGTCTTCCGGTCGGGGTGACGCCCGTCTCTCCCGTCGCGATGGGCTTCGCGCTTCCGCACCGCGAGCGCGTCGCCGGCTTTGCGATGGGAGTCACCGACGTGACCTATGCCCAGTACGGCCGCTTTCTCTCCGAGAATCCGAAATGGCTTCCAGAGAAGCGCGGAAGGCTCGTAGCGGCGGGGCTCGCGACGGCCGACTACCTGAAGGATTGGGACGTCGAGAAGGACAGCTCGAAACCGGTCGCCTACGTCTCCTCCTATGCGGCACGCGCCTACTGTGACTGGCTTTCCGCCAAGCTCCCCTTTCCCGGCTGGAAGGTACGCCTTCCGACCGAAGCCGAGTGGGAAATGGCGGCGCGGATGGGCGTCGACCCCCGGACGTCGGTCTTTCACGAGACCGCCTCCTCGGCGCAGCCGGTCGGGAGCGGATCGGCCAACAGTCTCGGGATCTATGATCTCCTCGGAAACGTTTGGGAATGGACCTCCGACTGGTATTTCCCTGCGGACTACGTCCTCTCGTCGTGGACTGGAGCCGCACGGTACGAGACGAAGCCGTTCGGAGACGGGGCGGAGGTTTCCGTTCGTGGGGGATCGTTCGCGTCGAGCTGGGTTAACGTGAGCTACGTCACCAGGGGGTCCCAGCCGCCGACGTGGTGCACGCCGTTCCTGGGCTTTCGGCCGGTGCTCGTCAGGAACTGACCGGAATGGCCGCGAAAAAGGCGGACGACGAGCAAGAGACCGGGAGAAAGCTCCTTGCGGACAACCGCAGGGCGCGGTTCAACTACGCGATTGACGAGAAGATTGAGTGCGGGATCGAGCTTCGGGGCACCGAGGTCAAGTCGATGAAATCGGGAAGGTTCTCCTTCGCGGACGCCTTCGGTCAGGTGAAGAACGACGAGCTGTGGCTGAACGGCTTTCACATAACGCCGTATCCCATGGGAGGGGTCTTCAACCACGATCCTGACCGTCCCCGCAAGCTTCTCGTTCACAAGCAGGAAATCAAGCGGTTGAAGCGCAAGACCGACGAGCGCGGTTTCACGCTCGTTCCCCTCAACTTCTACCTCAAGGGCGGGATCGTCAAGCTCGAGCTTGGCGTTGGCCAGGGAAAGAAGCTCTACGACAAACGGGAAAGCATCAAAGCGCGGGACCAGCAACGCGACACGCAGCGGGAGATGAGAGGCCGTTTCTCGGGATAGCGCGAGCGGACCTTGATATTGGGACCGCTCGTTACTATATTTACCTGGAGAGGGGGGTGCAACGGCTTCGACTGAGGATTGTATATCCACAGGCTGCAAGTGGAGGGTCGGACTCCTAAAACCGGCACAACCATAACTGCGAAAGACAACAACGCAGATTTCGCTTTGGCGGCTTAGTCCACCAACGGGCACCCCGGCCGCCGTCCTGAGGCCGGAGCTGCCCGAAACAACCGGGGCTTTCCCTTCGCCAGCGTCCAGGGGACGAAGGGGAGACATTCTGGAATAGCGGACGTTCAAGCGCGTCGGTTCTCTTGACGTCCGTAAACACATAACAATCGACTAAACTTGTAGACGTTTGTGGTTTGCACTTCAGGACGGGGGTTCAA
>JASHNV010000062.1 GCA_030041455.1 Spirochaetia bacterium | reverse complement strand
CGGAGTGAACATTGCCGCTCGGCTTCAATCATTGGCCGAGCCCGGCGGAATTTGCATTTCAAGCGCTATGTATGACCAAGTAAGGAAAAATACAGAATTACTCTTCGAGTATTTTGGTGAGCAGTCAGTCAAGAATATCGACGGTCCGGTCAAGGTCTATAAAGTCGTGACGGGAACGTCATTCAAAGCGCCGTCTGTCGTCAAACAAGGAGCGGACGGTCCGACTCAGGAACCCTTAAGCACCCTCGTCGTAGCGGTATTGCCGTTTGACAATTTGAGCAGCGACCCCGAACAGTCATACTTTAGCGATGGACTGACCGAGGATCTCATTACTGGCCTCGCGACGATCGAACAATTGAAGGTTCCTGCCCGAAATACCATGTTCACCTATAAGGGTAAGCCGGTCAACGTTCAACAACTCGGAAAGGACATCGGAGCGACCCACGTGGTCGAAGGCAGTGTTCGAAAGTCGGGAACGCAGTTCCGCATCAACGTCCAGCTTGTGGACGCTAGCAACGGAAACCATCTCTGGGCAAAGAAGTACGACAGGGAGCTCACCGACATCTTCGAAATCCAAGACGAACTCGTTCACAGTATCGTTACCGAATTGGACGTTCGACTCGTTCATGGCGAGTCGGCGCGCTTCTGGAGGCGTTTGACCAAGAACGCCGAAGCGTATGATCTTTTCTTGCAAGCAACGTCACACTACTACAATAATGCTGTCGGAAGCCGGGAGGAAATGACGCGGTCTATCTCCCTCGTCGACCACGCACTCGCTCTCGATCCGCAATTGATTTTCGCCTATTCGCTAAAGGCGATCTTGTTGACCATGACCGTAATGTATGGATTCGCCGCGGACCCCAACGCGACAATAGCCGATTCTTTTTCTTTGATAGAGAAAGCAATTCAATTGGACGACAGCGATGCAATGGCCCATGGGGTGAAAGGCTATTTCTTGTTCATGTTCAGGGGTCAGGAAGAAGCGGCAAAATGGGAAATCGAACGCGCCTTGCAACTGGCTCCCTTGCTACCCGACGTAAACTTGCTCTATTCAATTTGGTGTATACACGTTGCTGACTTCGAGAAGGCACTCACTTTCGCCCATCGGGCGAACGAACTTTGGAAGGGTCGCGTTTCGATGATCTACGTTCAATATGAGGTTCTCGCTCTCGTTGGACTGAAACGATTCGACGAGGCAAAAGGACTACTGAAACGAGAATTTGAACTGGGTCTCCCGCGGTTCTACTTGCTAGTCCATTTTGTCGTGGTGAATATTGCACTCGGTGCGCTCCAGGAGGCACGGGAAGCGTTCGAGGAGATGAGCAAGGAGAGTTCCGGTTCGAAGTTGGAGAACCGACTAAGCTTTTTTAGCCGACTTAACGGCAATCTAGGCCGGTGGTATACCGAACAGTATCGCTCTATGGGACTGGTTTGAAACTTGCCTTTCGGACGAATTCACCAAGACCCAGGACCGGAACCGCCGCTTGTATCTCTCCAATAGTGGGTACATTTCGCGCCGATGGCGGTTCGCTCCTCTCGCGCCGGCATATGAACACGCCGGTCCGGATTTGCAACCGTAAGCCAAATCTCGTAGAATGACGTCGGGTGCGTGAAGCGGCGGAGCAGTCCGATGTACGAAAGGGGTCATCATTCTTTCGATACGACGACCGCTCGGCGGAAAGTCTTCGCCGAAATCGACCGCAACGCTCCAACCAGGGAAAAGGAGGCTGACGCTGCCAAAATCCAAAACCGCCATCAGCTGGTGGCGCAGCTCAAAGAACACCGGGCGGAGGCCGCGAAGTTCGACGCGGCAATAGTGAAGAATTTAGAGGATCTTGGCTTTGGATGAAGCATTCGATCGTACGCTGCTCGTTCAACTGGCAACGGAGGGCCGCGTCCAGTGGCATCTTCACGCTTTGGAGCGTCTCCTTGAACGCGGCATCAGCAGGCAGGAGGTACTCGATACGCCATCAACGGGAGAGCTCGTCGAGGTATATTCAGAGGGGCGATCACACCGTAGCGCTCTTTTCCTGCATACCGAACAGGACCCTCTTCACGTGGTCGCCTCAGTCGATCCGGCCGCCCGAATCTGCCATGTCATTACTGCATACCGGCCCGATCTCGAGCATTTTGAGCCGGGCTTTCGGACGAGAAGGAGAAAGTGATGATCGATAATCACGGAACATGTCCTCTTTGCGGGGCTGAGAAACAGCCTGGAAAGACGACCTTTACCGTCGATCTTGGCTTTGGCGTCATCGTGATCAGGCAGGTCCCCGCGCTCGTTTGCAGCCAGTGCGGCGAGGCATGGATCGAGGATCCGATCGCGGCCCGACTGGAGACCGTCGTGGACGGTTCACGTCGAAATCCGTCGGTAGTTCAGGTTATTCAGTGGGAGCATGTCGCCGCGTAACGAGCATCATACGCGGAATATTACGACGAAAGGCGGCGGAGGTGACCAACCGCATGACCTCGATTGCAGTATCCGGGATTGATCCAAACATGCAGCGCCGCGGCGGAGGCTTCGGCGTCGCGGTTCTGAGCGCTCTCCTCGTCCGCCGGGAAATTCCACCTCGCAATCGCCGCCCAAGCGACGAGCCCTTCTCTCCGGTCTTTCGGCAGGATCTCGCCGGTGCGTACTTCGCCCGGGTGAAAACGAACGGCAGCACGGCGAGTGCCACGCTCGAACGCGGCGAGGCAATCCTCCTGTCGGATCTCCCTGAGCGCGCCTTCGTCGCGGCGATCGACGACGTGTTCTTCGCCGCGCTCGCGATCAGCCTCGTCTCGACGATCCCCTTTCTTTTGCTGCGCTCAGGCCTACCAGCGCCCGGGAGCTCCTCGTCAGCGTGACGCGACGATGAACAGGCGCTTGAAGGGAAACAGCGTCCTTCCGTCCTCAAGCCGCGGATAGGCGACGCGCAGTCGTGCCGCGTAGTCCTCCTCGAAACCGGCGCGCTCGCCCTCCGGGAGAGCGTCGAGAAATTGCTTGAGCCAGGTGCCCTTCGTCCACTCCTTGACCGCGTCCTTTCCCTCGAGGACCTGAAGGTACTCGGTCTCCCAGATGTCTACGCTCTTCGCGAGGGGACCGAGCAGCCTGAAGTACTCGCTCGGGCTCGACACCGGTTCGGGCCCGACGAGGTGCCCGAGCCGGTCCTTCCATGCCCTCGACCGCGCCGTCTCGGCGATGAGGGCGTGCGAGGGCGCGGAGAAGTTTCTCGGCATCTGGACCGCGAGAGTCCCTCCGGGCGCGAGAAGGCCGAAGAGCCGGGGAAAGAGCGCCCGGTGATCGGGCAGCCACTGGAGCGCGGCGTTCGAGAAGACGACATCCGCGGGACGCTCAGGCTCCCACGAGACGAGGCTTCGCAGGACCCAGGTCACTCCGGCGACCGCCTTCGCCGCCCGATCGAGCATCTCGGCCGAGTCGTCGACCCCCGTGATTCCGGCCCGGGGCCAGCGCTCGACGAGCAGGCGGGTTACGTTGCCCTCGCCGCAGCCGAGGTCGTAGACGACGCCGGGCCGGGGCGCCTCCACGCGGGCGAGCAGCTCCCGCGCCGGCCGAAGCCGCTGCTCGCGAAACTTCGCGTATTGGTCAGGATCCCACGCCATGCCGCCTCCGCTCGGACCGGAGCGCCTCCGGGTTTACGACGCTCGTCGGTTTTCCGGTCTCGTATGCGATGATCTGGTCGAAGACTTCCGAGAACTGGCTCTCGTACTCTTCCCTCGTCACGTACCCGATGTGCGGCGTGCAGACGACGTTTCCCATCGACAGGAGCGGCGAGCGGGGATCTCGAAGAGGCTCCTCGTCGTACACGTCCAACGCCGCCGCGCCGGGCCGGCCGGCGCCGAGCGCCTCGACGAGCGCTCCGGGCTCGACCAAGCCGGCCCGGCTCGTATTGACGAAGAGCGAGTCCGGCCGCATGAGCGCGAGATCGTCGCGCGTCACGATTCCGCGCGTCTCGGCGAGCAGCCGCACGTGCAGGGAAAGCACGTCGGACCGCTCGAAGAGCTCCCTCTTCGACCCGACGACGGCATGGCCGTCCGCACGGGCGCGATCGAGGGACCCTTCCCGCCCCCAGACGAGGACGTTCATGCCGAAGGCCTTTCCGTACCCGGCCACCGCCGCGCCGATTCGTCCGTAGCCGAAGATCCCGAGGGTCTTTCCGCGCAGTCGCTCGCCGACCCCGATCTGCCACGTTCCGGCTTGAAGCGCCGCCATCTGTTGAGGAATGCGCCGCTTCGAGGCGATGATCAGGCCCCAGGCAAGCTCGGCGGTGTCGTAGGACGTGCCCGCGGTCAGGCTCGACGACACGACGATGCCGAGGCGCGTGCAGGCCTCCACGTCGATGTGCGGAAAGACGCCGCGCTGGCTGATCAGCCTGAGCTCAGGCAGGCGATCGAGGAGCGGCGCTCGGACCTGCGTCCGCTCGCGGATGAGCACGAGCGCCTCGGTTTCCCTCAGCCGCGCCGCGAGGAGGTCCAAGTCCTGCACGTGATCGTTCCACACGGCGACCTCGTGGCCGGCGAGCTTGCGAAAGCAGGGGAGCGTGCGCAGCGTATCGAAATAGTCGTCGAGGATGGAGATCTTCATTCCGTCCTTCCTTGTCCGGGGATCCCGGGACGGCCCATTGTAGATTCAAGCGCCGGATTGCGCCAAGGGAGGGCGTATTGACTTTCCCTCCCTCGGGCGTAGATTGTTGGACCCATCGTGAACCGAAAATCGCTTCTTCGAACCGCCGTTCCGCTCGGCGCCTGTCTCTCGGCTCTCGCCGGATGCGGGATCCACGGCCTCCACATGGAGCAGAGCGCTCTCGCGAGGGAGCTCCTGCCGAAAGTCGGCCGCATCGCCTACCTCGCCGACGACGGAAACGTGGGCATCACCGATCAGGCGGGAGGCTCGGTCGCCGTGACGAGCGACGCGACGGACGGCGGCTCCTCGAAGGTCGGCTACACGGCCCCGGTCTGGTCCCGCGACGGCAAGCGCGTGGTTTTCGCGCGGCTCGCGGGCTCCCGGAGCGCCGAGGTCCTCGTGGCGGATCGCGACGGCGGGGGAGCGCGGGTGATCCTCTCGACGGATTCCCTCGCGCCGTTCTTCTTCTCGTGGTCCCCCGACGACTCCCTGATCGGGATTCTTTCCGAGAAGCTCGGGGTCGCGGACTCGACCGAGCTCGGGGTCGTTTCCGCCGCCCGGGGCAACGACTACCGCGTGGTCCACACCGACGCTCCGATCTTCTGGGTCTGGCTTCCGGACAGCTCGGGCATCGTGGCCCATACCCAGGTCGGCCCGGGCGAGGACGCCCCGGATTTCATCGAGATCTACGGCCTCTCAGGCGGGAGGACCGACGAGCGGATCGAGAACATCGATCTCGGCGCCTTCGATGCTCCCGCGGTGTCCCAAGACGGGAGGAAGCTCCTGCTTCCGCTCGGAACCTCCGAAAAGGCGCGGCTCACCCTCCTCGACCCGGCGGGCCAGGACGGGCGAGTCGTCGCGCGGCCTTCCGGAAGCGTGAGCTACTCGGTGTCCCCCGACGGGGAGCGCGTCGCGTACGTCGATCAGGCGACGCCGAACGACGTCGAGACGCAGGCGCTCCACATCGTGAGTCTCAAGGACCCCCGCGCCTCCTTCGAGGTGAAAGAGCGCCCGGTGATCGAATTCTTCTGGGCGCCCGACGGCCGCGAGGTCGCCTTCATCGTGCCCGCTCAGGCCGGGGAAGAAGTCGATCCGGCGTTCGCGCAGGGCGGGAACCGCTCCCTCGTGGAGCTCCGCGTGGTCGACGTCGGAAGCCGCCAGTCGTGGTCGATCGCGCGCTATCCGATGACGCCGGCCTCCCTCGAGGGCGTGCCCTTCAACGATCAAAGCCAGGCCGCCTCCACGATCTGGTCGCCCGACGGAAAGTACCTCGTCTTCTCCGCGGTTACGAAGGACGGCACGAACGGAATCTTCGTCGCCTCATCCGACGGGAACCTGAACGCCTCTGAATGCGCACACGGCGACCTCCCGACGTGGTCCTGGAAATAGAGGGCTTCCCTCATCCCTCGGAGGCGAGCGGCGCCTTGGGCGTCACCCGATAGGCGAGATCCTTGCCGAACATGAGTCGAGCCTGGGCGTGGAGCGCGGGAAGCGATACGAGGAACAGGGTGATGATCGGAAGCAGGTTCCACTCGATGACCGCGAGGGGAATCTGCAGCCATCGCTTCACGTGGGGCGGCGGAGGACCGAGCAGATAATCGAGGAGCGGGAAAGCGGGCGCCACGAGCGAAGCGCCGACCATGACGTCCCCGTAGAACCTCGAGCAGAACATCCCGAGCGGGGTCGCGAAGAACCCGGGGTTCACCACGTGGGGCAAGGTGAAACCGAGCACGAGGACGAACCAGCTCGCCGACCACAGGAGGTGCTCCCTGAGCACCGCTCCGATCGTGCGAAGCCTCTGGAACAGCGATATCTCCGGGTGGCGGAGCGCCTGCTTCACGGCGTAGCTGAAATCGGTCACGCCCCAGGCGTGCCTGAGAGCCTGGTGGTAGCGGTTCACGGCGGTCTTGAAGGAGTTCTCCGCCTGCGGGGCGTCTCCGGTGGTGGGGAGGAAGATCGGATCGACGACCACCTTCCCTTTTCGGGCGAAGAAGCACTTCAGGAACATGTGCCAGTCTTCCGGGATGACGTCGGCGTCCCAGTTCCCCACTCCGTGAAAGAGCGTGAAGCTCGCGCTGTAGGTGGAGATCGGGAAGTTGTCGCGCCAATCCCTCGACAGCTGCGCCATCTGGCTGATGCCGGTGAAGAGCATCACGAGCCGGATGAACGCCGGAACGTCCCACGCGTTGTTGTGGAAGAAGAGCGGCGCCTGCCAGATCCGCAGATACCGGTCGGGATTCAGGCTGAAGTGATAGGAGAGGCACGAAAAATAGCTCGGATGGAAAACCGAGTCCGCGTCGCAGCTCGAGATGGTGATGGTGTCGATGTCGAAGCCGAGCTCCTGGACGAAGTAGTCGTACGCCCACGCGGTGGCCCACGCCTCGTTTGAGGATTTCCCGGGAACCTCGCCGGGAATGTCGCTCGGGTGGAGCGTATAGAAGATCCCCCCGAGCCGCCCCTCGAACTCGGTCTGAAGCCGCGCCGCCTTCTCGCTCGCGCCGCTCTCCTTCGCCTCCATGGCGAGAACCACCCAAATGCGCTCGGCGACCTCCCGCTGGCAGACGAGGCCCTCCACGGTCTTGCGAAGGGTCTCGATCGGCTCGTTGTAGTTCGGAACCACGACGACATGCCGAATCTCGTGCCACGGGATGACGTCGTTGCTGCCGGCGGCGTCGTGGACGTAGCGCTGGTACCAGTCGGTTCGGCGAGCCTCGACGAAGCGGCGCACGCCGCGCAGCCCGAAGACGATGATCCCGAGGCCGCGGAAGCCCCAGTAGGTCTGGAGCGCGATCGCGAGGAAGACCGGGATGGCGGGAATCCAAAACGAAAAGAGGAGCGGGAGCGCGATGATGAGCATCGTGAGGGCGCCCGGAATGACGTCGAGGAACTGGACCTTCGTCCCGCGGCGTTCCGTTACGGCGCTCTCGCGCTCGACGCGGGTCCGGCGGATAGCCGGTGCCGGAAGATCGCCGCTCCAGATTCCGCCGAGGAGCGGTTTGCGCCCGCGCGTCCTCTCCCGGGTCGCGCGGGGCCGGCTTACGGTCGACGCGCCGGAGGGCTGAAACGAGAAGAGCGTCGCCCAGCGGGGGCTCGCTCCGCTCCGCCGTTCGTAACCCGGCTCCGCCGACAGCGGCATATCGGCCGCGAGCTGCTTTCTACGCTTGGACCGTAACCCCTCGCGGTCGTCAAAATACTTCATTCTGAAAAACACCCAGTCGGGAACGATACCTTGGCACCCCTTTCCGCGTCAATACGCCCGGCCTTCCGGGTCATCCGGCAAGCGAGGATGCGCCTGAGCGCGCTCGGGCTTGATACAAAGATCGGCGACGGGTGTGAGGGATCCCCACCGGGACCATTCGACGTACGCCAGGGCGTATACCTGGCGTTCCGAGAGGGCCTGGACGGCTATCTTTCCTGAACCAGCCCGGGACCTCCCGTGAAACCGTACGTTCCGACATGACAGCAAGGCATACGGCCTGGCGTCGGGATTCGTCCAAAGGCTCCCACAGACTTCGGCTCGCGAGTGAGTTTCCTGGGGGTCGATTAATCGGACGGCCGGCGGCCTCCGTGATGGGATCGGAAGCAGCCCCCGCGCGTCCCCCGACCGAGACGCCGGGCGAACGGAGGCGGCCCGGTATCGGCAGGTGCGGATCGGGGATGAATGCACCGAGGCGCCCTTCTCTTCGTCGGCCGGGCGGGGTTGATAAGAGTCGGGAACACGGCGGAAAGAAATTCGAAAGAGTAAGGCAAACCTTACTCTGACGGTAGGGTATTCGACTCGCTTGAATACCCTGAAAGCACGGAGTGTTCTGTGTTCCGGCCTCCTCTCGGAGAGAGAAAACGCAGTATTTCTTTGTTTTTGGCCACCCACGGAAAGTATTGACATTCGGCACACATTGCGATACTTTTCTCCGTGGTCTTCGACTGGAGCGAGGAGAAAAACGAACGACTGAAGGCCGAGCGAGGCGTCTCTTTTGAGCAGATCGTCGTTGCGATCGAGCAGAATGCAATTCTTGATATCATCGAACATCCAAATCAGGCAAAGTACCGTGCCCAGCGCATCTACATCCTTTCGATCGATAATTACGCCTGGGTCGTGCCGTTTGTCGACACGGGAGACGTTCGATTTCTCAAAACGGCTTTCGCGAGCCGAAAACTCACGCAGCGTTACCTTTCCCGTCGATGAACCGGAGGGAGATGATGAGACTCGATAAGGAAGAGAGCGAGCTTCTTAAGAGTATCGAGAAAAACGAATGGCGATCGATCGAAAAGCTCGACGAAGAAATCGAGCGATCGCGGGCAATTGCCCGAGCATCCGTCGCAAAAGAAGAGCGGATGAATATTCGGGTCAACCGCCGCGACATTATGGCGCTGAAGGTCCACGCGCTCGAACGAGGGCTTCCGTACCAGACCCTGGTCTCAAGCATCCTTCATCAGTGGCTCAGGAGAGAATCCGTCGCTACGAAGAAGTCCTTTCGCATCGCGTCGCTGTTCGCGGAAAGCGAACTGCGGGAGCTTGCGCCCATGCTCAAGAAGTATCTGACGCGCCGGGTGAGGAAAGGAGCCCTGACAACCCGTACCGCCGCCGGAGTATTCGTACCGCGGCTACCACCAGGGGATCGACTGCTTGCGGAGATCTCCTCCGGAGATATGACGAGACTCTCAGAGCTTGAGGTAACCGACAGAGACGCCGCGGAGCTTTTCGATCGGCTTTTTGCGCTCCAGGGACGACCCGACCTCACCGAGGCCGAGCGAGACATACTCGACACAGCGCTCACGCGACTCCAGGTCCTCGTAGCGCCTCAAGACGGATAAAACCTGTGTGGCGGTTATGTTGAGAAGACGTGTTATCTACTAGAAGTCGCGTGTGCAGGCTTTCTTACCTACAGAATGGAGTTGTCTTACGGGATTTCATGGAGTGGACCCGTGATGAACTTGAGATAGTTCGAGCGGTTGACGAGTCCCCAAGTGGCGTTCGAATAGGCTTGGCTCCAGCTTGGGGGCACCTTGGCGTTGGAGTCTGACGAAAGCTTAATTTCCCATCCGTGCAAGCTCCCAGCGCTCGCTTCGACGTAGTCGATCTCCGCCCCGGTATGCAGCCGCCAGAAGCGCGATTCGATACTTGCAGCCAACGCTCCAAGCCGCTTGCGCCGCTCGGAGACGATGAAGTTCTCCCACAACGCGCCATGGTCGTTGCGCTGCGAGAAGCTTCGAAAGTCCGAAATTGCGACGTTGCGAACGCCGTTGTCGACGAAGTAGATCTTTGGCGAACGAACCACTTCGTTGCGTAGGTTGCGGGAAAACGGCTCAAGGCGAAACAGCACGAACGCCTTCTCAAGCAGGTCGATGTACGCCGACACCGTGTCTTTGCTCATGCCGAGCTTCGTTCCCAATTCGGAGAACGAGACCTCCGATCCGATCTGCCAGGCGAGAAGCCGCAGGAGGTCGACGATCTTGCGCGGTTGGCGTATCCCCCCCATCTGCAAAATATCTTTGAAGAGGTACGAAGCGTGCAGCTCGCGAAGGAAGGCCGCCCGATCGATATCCGCATCGTACGCCTGAACTTCAGGATAAAATCCATAAACCAGATTGCGCTCGAGCTCCCGGTCGAGCTCGAATTGATTCCTTCCCGCGGAAAGCTCCTCGACCGAAAAGGGAGAAAGCGAAAACGACCAGCTCCGCCCTGTGAGCGCTTCACCCGTTTGTGAGGCAAGATCAAACGAAGAAGAGCCAGTGACGATCACTTTGACGACAGGAAGGTTGTCGTGAATGATCTTGATCCCCACGCCGATTTCTGCAATGCGCTGAATTTCGTCGATGAAAACGAGGTCGTATCCGGAAACCATACCGAGGATCCGCCTGGAATCCCGAGATGAGAGAGTGTCCGATACCGTACTGTCGTCGCCTGAAAACTCGGCGAAGCGGGAGCCCTCCCCCGACACGAGGTGTCGCACAAGCGTGGTCTTCCCGACTCGACGGGCGCCGTACAGGATGATGATGCGGTGTCCCTCGACGATCCGCCGCCGCAT
>JASHNV010000061.1 GCA_030041455.1 Spirochaetia bacterium | reverse complement strand
ATGGGGTTGAGGATCCGGGGACAGTGCGGCCAGAAGACGCTCCTCGCCCCTGCGATCAGCCACTTGTTCCGCGAAATTCTCTCGAGTACGGTGGGTAGTTCCGAGTCGTTGTAGGGACGGATATCGTCAAACTCGCCGTTCATGCCGCGCCTCTCCCTGACGTAATGGTAACCCCTTTCTCACGGAATGTAAACCTTTCCGGATCGGATTCGGTCGAGCGGCGACCGAAGCGCTCGGTCTTCGGCCTTCGCGGCCATCTCCTTGCACCGTATGGAGCAAACCCGCGGGCGCGGTTCGTCTTTCCTTGCCGTACTATCCTGGCACGATCAGGTTCGAGCTTTTTGTAAGGACACGACACGGGAGCCCTGTTGCTCGACCGGACCCGTCTCGCGCTCCGCTAGGAGCCGGCGCGTCTATCCGACGGCCGCGAAGGAGACAACGTTCCCCGCGCCGCGCCGAAAGCGGCCGGGATCATCGCCCGATCTCGATCGAGCCGGGCGATCGCAGGATCGCGATCGTGCGCGGATTCGAGGCGCGTGGCGCTCGGACTGGCGCGGCGGCGCCGGCGATCCCTGCCGCAAGCCCCGTCCGTGTCCCGCGCCGTGAGGTCCGGACATAGCGGCGGACGCTGACCGGACCGGCCGGGTGACGCTCCAGCGGCACGGTCGTCGACCCGCGCATGCCGCTCGCTCGCATGAACATTGTCCGGCGCCGGGGACAACGCGGGCTGTCCGCGAGGGCGCCGAAAGGGCGCCAGGGCCGCCTTCAGCGTGTCGAGCGACCTCCGGCGCAATCCCCGGATCCGTCCTCCCGGCAAGGTCGGGAGACCGTACAAGGGGTTCCGTCGCACGAACCGGTACCGGCCCGCCCGTTCGGGAGGTTCGACCTCAGGAGAGCCCGTCCGTCGCCTGAGAGCGCGCGACCGCCTCGCGACGGTCGAGACGGAACCGGGAGCGCCGTGTGGTGTGAAGGAAGCGGCTCTCGGAAGCTTCCGACGTCGGGCCGAGAGCGACCGGTAGGGAGCCCGAAGGCGCGCACGACGCCCGAGGCGCGCCGCCCGGGCGAAATCGCGGGTCGGCCTCCGATCGGAGCGGGCGCCATTCCGGCGCGGCGGAGCGTGCCCGCTCAGGGGTCAGCTGATGCCGACGAGCGCCTGGATGTATTGGTTCTGCTCGAAGAGCCTCGGGCTCGCGCACCGCTCGCGGCAGAGCATTCCGTTGAACTCCGCGACCGATCCGAAGCCGTGGCGGAGCATCCAAGCGGAGAGCTCCGCGAGGAGCCGCGGCACGAAATCGAGGCCGCTCTCGTAGAGAGCCGTGCACAGCTGCACCGCCTTCGCGCCGACGAGGAGCTGCTTGATGACCCCCGGGGCGTCGTGAACGCCGGTGCTCGCGGCAAAATCGGTTTGCACCCTTCCGGAGAGCAGGCTGATCCACTGAAGCGGGAGATTCATCTCGCGCTCGCTCGAGAAGATCTTCGCCGGAATGGCTCTCAAGGACTCGATGTCGACGTCGGGTCGGTAGTAGCGGTTGAAAAGCGTCACCCCCGTCGCGCCGTCGTCGCGAAACTTCCCGACCGACTCGGCGAGGGAGTCGAAGTGCGGGCCAAGCTTCACGGCGACCGGTATGGAGACCGCGGCGGCGACGCGCTTGACCGCCTCGTGGTAACCGCCCTCGACCTCCCGGGCGCCGAGCTTCGGATCGTCGGCGAGCCGATAGAGATTGAGCTCGAGCGCGTCCGCGCCGGCGGCCTCGATGCGCCGGGCGTAGGTGACCCACGAGCGCGTCGAAAGGCAATGGAGGCTCGCGATGACGGGTATCCCGGCTCGCTTCTTCGCCTCCTCGACGAGCTTGAGGTAGGCGTCGACGAGGTGGTTTTCACCCGCGCCCGCGATGATGTCGTGGGCGTCGGAATGCGCGCTTGAGTCGATGTTCTCGGCGAGGCGCCCGGTGTCGTGGCGGACCTGCTCCTCGAACAGCGACTTCAGCACGAGCGCGCCGAGGCCGGCCTTCTCGCAGGCAAGGATCTTCTTTATCGTCGACGTAAGGTTGGAGCTCGCCGCTACGATCGGGTTGCGCAGCTTCAGGCCAAGGTAGGCGGTGGACAGATCGGCCATTCCTTCCTCCGGGCATGAGCCTATTTGAGTTGATCCCCCGTGTCAACGTCGCGCCAGCGGACGATCGGATGCCTCGCCGCTCGAACCTCGTCGATCCGCCGCACGGGCGCCGAGGACGGCGCCTCGCGGAGCGCTTGGGGCGACTCGCGCGCCTCCCGGGCGATCAGGCCCATGATCTCGGCATAGCGATCGAGGCTCTCCTTCGACTCGCTCTCCGTCGGCTCGACCATGAGCGCCTCGGCGACGATGAGCGGGAAGTAGATGGTCGGAGGATGGACGCCGCCGTCGAGGAGGCGCTTCGCGATGTCGAGCGCGGAGACGCCGAAGGAGGCCTTCAGCGTCCTCGCGGAGAGCACGAACTCGTGCTTGCACAGCCGGTCGTAGGGGACCTCGAAAAGCGGCTGAAGGCGGCGCTTGAGGTAGTTCGCGTTGAGCACGGCGCGCTCGGAAGCCGCCGCAAGCCCGTCGCGCCCCATGGAGAGCAGGTAGGCGTAGGCGCGGACGAGCACGCCGATGTTGCCGTAGAAACAGGCGACCTTGCCGATCGACGCCGGCCGGTCGTAGGCCAGGCGATAGCCCCCGGCATCCGAGCGGACGTCGGGCTCAGGCAGGAAGGCGAGGAGCTTCTCCCCGACGAGGACCGGTCCGGCCCCGGGCCCGCCGCCTCCGTGCGGCGTGGAGAAGGTCTTGTGAAGGTTGAGGTGAACGACGTCGAAGCCCATGTCTCCGGGTCGGACCCTGCCCATGATCGCGTTGAGATTCGCGCCGTCGTAGTACAGGAGCCCTCCGGCGCCGTGGACGGCGCGCGCGATCTCCTCGATCGAGCGCTCGAAGAGACCGAGCGTGTTCGGATTCGTGAGCATGATGCCCGCGAGGCGCTCGTCGAGGTGAGGCTCGATCGACTCGAGGGAGACCATGCCGCGGGCGTCGGAGCGGAGCTCTACGACGTCGAAGCCCGCAAGGTGCGCGGAGGCGGGGTTCGTGCCGTGCGCCGAGTCGGGAACGAGAATGCGGGTGCGCTTCCTCTCGCCGCGCGCCGCGAAGTAGGCCTTGAAGAGCTTCATGCCGACGAACTCGCCTTGCGCTCCGGCGAAGGGCTGCAGCGAGCCCCAGGCCATTCCGGTGATCTCGCACAGGCGCGCGGTGAGGTCGTGGAGGAGCTCGAGCAGCCCCTGGACGGACGCCTCGGGCTGCAGCGGGTGGAGCGCGCTGAAGCCCCGAAGACCCGCGAGCTGGTCGTTGATCTTCGGGTTGTACTTCATCGTGCACGACCCGAGCGGATACATCCCCTGCTCGATGCTGTAGTTCCTCCGGGCAAGCGCGGCGAAGTGGCGCACCACGTCCACCTCGGAGAGCTCGGGGAGTCGGAGCGGGATCCTCCGCGCATAGCGCTCGCCGAAAAGCTCCGCCGCGTCGAGAGACGGGAGCGGGGCGACGTCGCTTGCGGGAAAGCGGTAACCCACCCTGCCCTTCCGCGAGCGCTCGAACATGAGCTCGCTCACCTGAGCACCCGCCGGAGCGCCTCGACATAGCCGTCAAGCTCGGCCCTCGTTCGCTTCTCGGTCACCGCGACGGCGACGAGGTCGTCCGGACCGCCCTTCAAGCCGCCCAAGGCGACTCCCGCGTGGTACCCCTCGCCTTCCATCGCGCGCAGGACCTCCTCGGCGCGCCGCGGAAGGCGAATCGTAAACTCGTTGAAGAAGGGTCGGTCCGCGAGCGGTCGAAGCCCGAGATCCTCGACGAGGCGGGCGTGAAGGTAGCGCGCCTTCTCGACGTTCAGGGCGCAGACCTCGCGGAGACCCTTTTCCCCGACCGTGGCGAGGTAGGCCGCGTTGCCGAGGGCGACGAGCGCTTGGTTCGTGCAGATGTTCGAGGTTGCGCGCTCCCGCTTGATGTGCTGCTCGCGGGTCTGCAGCGTGAGCACGAAGGCGCGGTCTCCCGCCGCGTCGAGCGTCTCGCCGACGATCCGGCCCGGCATCTTGCGAAGGAGCCCGGAGACGGCGGTGAGGTAGCCCGCCGTGGGGCCGCCGAAATAGGGCGGGATGCCGAAGGGCTGGGTATCTCCCGCGGCGATGTCGGCGCCCCACTCGCGCGGAGTACGAAGGAGCGGGAGCGACATCGGATTCGCGGTCACGATGAAAAGGGCGCCCGCCGCGTGAACCCGCTCCGCGACGCCCTCGTAGTCCTCGAGATAGCCGTAGATGTTCGGCGACTGGACGATGAGGGCGGCGACCGATTCGCCGAGGAGATCGTCGAGATCGTCGAGGCAGACGGCGCCCTCCCGCTCGCGCACGGCGAGGAGCCTCACGCCGCGATGGGAGAAATAGGTCGCAAGGACGCGGCGCACGCCCGGGTGGAGCGTCTCGGAGACGAGGATCGCGTCGGAGCCCGGCCTCGCCTCGATCGCCATGGTGCAGGCCTCCGCGGCGGCGCTCGCGCCGTCGTACAGCGACGCGTTGGACACGTCGAGGCCCGTGAGCTCGCACATGAGCGACTGGAACTCGAAGATGGCCTGCAGGAGCCCCTGGGAGATCTCGGCCTGGTAGGGGGTGTAGGAGGTCGCGAATTCGCTCCGCCCCATCACGTAGGGAACGGTGGCCGGGACGATGTGGTCGTAGCTTCCGCAGCCGAGGAAGGAGACGCGGTCGACCCGGTTGGCCGCGGCGAGGCTCTCGATCCTTGCCGTCACCTCGAACTCCGAGAGGCCGTCCGGGAGGTCCAAGGGCCTCTTCAGCCGGATTCCGTCGGGAATGTCGGCGAACAGCTCGTCGATCGAGGACATCTCGAGCGAGGCGAGCATCTCCTCGATCTCGGAGTCGGTGTGCGGAAGGTACGGCGAGCGCACGGTCTCACTGCCGCGGCGCGATGAGCTGCTCGTAGCGCTCCGGAGAGAGCAGTTCGTCGAGCTCCTTCGGCTCGCTCATCTCCACGACGAAGATGAACGCTTCGTACGGTCGCTGGTTGATGAGCTCCGGAGTCGCGTCGAGCGCGCCGTTCGCCTCGACGATCTTCCCGGAGACCGGCGCGTAGATCGGCGAAGCCGCCTTGACCGACTCCACCGTGGTCACCTCCAGGCCCCGCGAGACGTCGGCGCCGACCTTCGGGGGCTCGACGAAGACGATGTCGCCGAGCGCGCTCTGCGCGTAGTCGGTGATCCCGACGAGCGCGCGCGGGCCGTCCGGACGCACCCACTCGTGGTCTTTCGTGTACCGTAGCTCGGCAGGAACGCTCATCTCTCCCCTCCGATCCGTCGATAAAACGGCGTGGGCACGATCCGCGCCCGCTTCTCGGGCGCCGTCGAGACGGTGACCTCGTCGCCGATCCCGGCGCTTCCCGCCTCGAGGAGCGCGAGCCCGATGAAGGCGCCGAGCGACGGGGACTTCGTTCCGCTCGTGACCTCCCCGATGACCCTCCCCGCTCGGGAGACGCGATGGCCGTGGCGTGCGACCCCGCGGTCGACCATCTGGAAGCCGCGCAGAGCCCTCCGCGAACCGCGCTCTCGCTCCCGCGCGAGAGCCTGCTTCCCGCAGAAGTCAGGCTTGTCGAGCTTCACGAACGCCTTCAACCCCGCCTCAAGCGGACTGATCTCCTCGGAAAGCTCCTGGCCGTAGAGCGGAAGCCGCGCCTCGATCCGCAAGGTGTCCCGCGCGCCGAGGCCGCACGGCGTCGCCCCCGCCTCCGAGCGCAGGAGCCCCTCCCACACCGCGCGCGCGTCGGCGCGGTCGACGAAGAGCTCGAAGCCGTCCTCCCCCGTGTAGCCGGTGCGGGAGACGAGCGCGCGCTTGCCGACGACGGTCGCGCCCGCGGCGAAGCGAAAGCGCCCGAGGGCGGCAAGGTTGACGTCGACGAGCGGCTGGAGGAGCCCCGCGGCGGACGGGCCCTGGAGGGCGAGAAGCGCGATCGCCTCCGACCGGTCGCTCACCCGGGGCGGCGAGCCGCTTGAGCCGATCCACGGGTTCTCCCTGCTCATCCACGCGAAATCGATCGCGGTCCGCGCGGCGTTGACCACGACGAGAAACTTCTCGCGATCGAGGCGATAGACGACGAGATCGTCGATGGTCCCGCCGTCCTCGGCGCACATCGGGCTGTAGAGCGCCTGGCAGACCTCCATGCCCCTCACGTCGTTGGTCACGAGCCAGTCGAGAAGCTCGAGGCTCCCCGCGCCCTCGAACCAGAGCTCGCCCATGTGCGAGACGTCGAAAAGACCGGCGCCCTCGCGCACGGCGAGGTGCTCGGCGATGATGCCGCTCTCGAAGCACAGCGGCATCTGCCAGCCGCCGAACTCGGTCATCCTCACGCCCGGACTATCCCGGTAGGCCTCGTACAGCGGCGTTCGGCGCACGCTCAGGCCCTCCCCGCCTCCGCGGGACCCGGCGCCCCGCGGAGCGCCGCGCCGTGTGACGGCCGCCCGAGCGCGGCGCTCGTGTCGCGCCTCATCCGTTCTTCGCGGCGAAGCTTCGCATGAAATCGGCGAGAGCCTTCGCGTCGGACAGGCTCGTCGCGTTGTAGATCGAGGCGCGGATACCTCCCACGCTCCGGTGCCCCTTCAGCCCGACCATTCCCGAGGCGGTCGCCTCGCCCAGGAAACGGCCTTCGAGCTCCTCGCTCGGAAGGCGCCACACGACGTTCATCCTCGAGCGGTAGCGCCGGTCGACCGGGCAGCGATAGAATCCGCCGCTCTCGTCGATCGCTCCGTAGAGCGCCGCCGCCTTCTTCTCGTTCACCTCCTTGAGCGCCGCGGCGCCTCCCTGCTCCTTCACCCACTCGAGGACGAGCATCATGGCCCAGACCGCGAACTCAGGCGGCGTGTTGTAGAGGGACTTGTGCTCCACGTGGGTCTTGTAGCTCAAATAGACCGGAAGGCTGTCCGGGGAGCGCGCGACGAGATCGTCCCGGATGACGACGACGGTCACGCCTGCCGGACCGAGGTTTTTCTGCGCCCCTGCGTAGATCAGCCCGAACTTTTCGACCGGCACGGGCCGGCTCAGGAGGTCGCTCGACATGTCGGCGACGAGCGGGACGCTTCCCGTGTCGGGAAAGGCCTGCCACTGCACGCCTCCGATCGTCTCGTTCGACGTGAGGTGGAGGTAGGCCGCTCCCTTCGTGGGCGAGAGGCTGTCGGGAAGGGTCGTGAACTTCGAGGCGCTGCCGTCGAAGACGAGGTTCACCTTGCCGATCTTCTTCGCGTCCTCGTAGGCGCGCTGCGCCCAGGATCCGCTCAGCGCGATGTCGCACGAGGCGCCCTCGCGCAGGTAGTTGAGCGGCACCATCGCGAACTGAAGCGTCGCGCCGCCGCCGAGGAGGACGATCTTGTACCCGTCGGGTATCGCGAGGAGCTCCTTCAGGAGCGCGACCGCCCGGTCCTGCACGCTCTCGTAGTCCTTGCTCCGATGGCTCGTCTCGAGCAGCGACATGCCGATTCCGTGAAAATCGACGATGTTTTCCTTGATCGTCTCGAGCACCGACAGGGGCATGGCCGCCGGACCCGGGTTGAAGTTAAGCTTTCTTGACATGGACCCTCCGCATGTGTCGGCTCCGATACTACCGATTTCCTCGCCGATTCGGAAGGGGGGTTCGAAAGGGCTGCTCGCGCCGCTCCGAGCTCGAAAGCGGCGGAGCGCGATCGAGGAGTGCCTCCCCCGGGCGGGGGAATCGCGCGCTCGCCGCCGCTCCGCGGCGGAGCGCAATAAAAAAGCCCCCCGCAGGAGGCCCGCTTCTCGGCGCCGCCGACCGTGGCGCCGGCTTCCGTGATCTCGTTCGCCTTGAGCCGCCGGGCTCAGTAGCTCTTCAAAGCCTGGATCTTCCGGAGCTTTTTCAGCTGCTTTCGCTCAAGCGCCTTTCGCTTTCTGTTCTTGACGGTGGACGGCTTCTCGAAGTACTCGCGCTTCTTCCACTCGCGGATGATCCCTTCCTTCTCAACCATGCGCTTGAAGCGCTTGAGCGCTTTCTCAAGCGGCTCGCCATCGTCGATCCTTACGTACGCGATTGTCCTCACCTCCCTCTTACGGCGATTGTGTCTCCATTCTACCCAGCATGGCGCTTTTGTCAATGAGAGGCGCCTCAAGGAGAAGCCTCGGGTCGACCGCCACGCCCTGGATCCTCGCCTCCCAGTGAACGTGCGGGCCGGTCGCAAGCCCGGTCTGGCCCACGAGCCCGATCTCCTCGCCCCGGGAGACCATGGCGCCGGTCGCGACGAGCAGTCGGCTCAGGTGAAAGTAGAGCGTATAGAAACCGGGAAGGTGCTCGATCACGACGGTGTTGCCGGTCACGATCCAGTCGCCTGCGAACGCGACTTTCCCGGCGCCCGCCGCGCGCACGGGCGTTCCGAGCGGGACGGCGAGGTCGACGCCCTCGTGGATGTCGGGCAGGGTCTTCCCGTCGTCGAAGAGGTACGTGCGCCGATCCCCGAAGTGGGCCGTCTCCACGAAGTTCGCGACCGGGAGCGCGAACGGCCCGGCGTCGTAGACGTCCCCGGGATTGAACGCGGCGAGAATGCCCGCGAGCTGCCGCGCCTGGGCCGCCTTCACGGGGTCGTACCTCTCGATGAGGGCGGTGAGGGACCCGTTCAGACGGATCGTCTCGTGGACGAAGGTGCGCGGAAGGACGTCCAACGTCCTCGCGATCCGAACGACGCCGCGCGGCTCCCTGACGCCGAAGCGAAGATCGTAGGCGCCCGGCGAGAGCGTATTCGGAACCGCGAGCAGAACGACCCAGCCGACGCGGCCTCCGGGGAGGGCGAGCGGGAAGGCGCGTGCCTCGGAGAGTCTCGTGCCGCCTGCGCCCGAGAGGACCCCATACGCCCCCGTGATATCCGCCGAGTCGTCGATCTCGCAGGCAAGCGGCGATCCGGGGGCCGCCGAGCGCGGCGCGGAGACCTGCGGCTCTCCCGCCGCGCTCTCCGCGCAGGCGAGCGCGAGCGCGACGACGAGCGCGCGGATTCCGGCTCGCTTCACCGCTTCAGGTCCAGGATGGTGAGCTGGAGGCTCTCGCGATTCTGGTAGTAGTTCCGCCCGAGCCTGAAGACGACGTCGACCCTGTCGCCGAGCGCGAAATCCCGCCCGGCCCGCTCGGCGGCGTTCCAGTAGACCGCCGGCCACTTGTAGCTGCCGGAATCGAGGAGAAGCTTCACGTGGGACTGCTCGCGCTTGCCGACGAGATCGAGACCCGCGATGAGCATCGCGCGGGCGAGGAAGACGAGGGGCGGGCTCCCCTCTCCGTACGGCTCGAAGCGCTCTACCAGCGCGTTGAGCTCGGGGGTCATGTAGCGCTGCGGGAGCTCGGCGTCGATGTCGAGGGAGGTCTCGGGCGTCCGGCGCGCCTCGATCTCCTCGACGAGCCCGGGCACCCTCCGGGCGAACTCGTCGTAGTTCTCGGGCGTGATGCTGAAGCCGGCGGCGAAGTCGTGGCCGCCGTAGTCGATGAAAAGGTCGGCGCTCTTCTCGAGAAACTCGTTCACGTTGAAGCCCGCTACGCTCCGCAGGGAGCCGACCGCCTTGTCCTGGAGGAAGGCGACGACCATCGCGGGAGCGTTGAAATAATTCACGAGCCTCGCGGCGATCACGCCGGTGATGCCGCGATGCATCTCCCGATCCGCGACCATGACGAGCTTTCCGTCAAGCGCTTCGAAGCTCTTCTTCGCGCTCGGCAGGATCTTTTCCCACGCCGCGTCGCCGAGCTTCTTTCGCTCCCGGTTCAGACCCGAGACCGTCTCGACGAGCTCGCGCCGCCGCGACGGGTTCTCGGTGAGGAGGAGCTCGGCCGCCTTGTCCGGCACCCCCATGCGGCCCGTCGAGTTGATGACCGGCGAGATCTGCCAGCCGACGTCGGCGGTGCTCAGCCGCTTGCCCGAGAGATTTTGCTCGACGATGAGCTCCTGGAGACCCTTCCGGCCGGTGGAGTTCAGCACCTCCATGCCGTTGCGCACGAGGATGCGGTTCTCGTTGCGAAGCGGCATGAGGTCGGCGAGGGTGCCGAGCGCTACGAGGTCGAGATGCTCGCGGAACTTGGAGGCGAGCGACGGCAGGCTCGCGAGCACGAAGTCCACGTAGAGATTCGCGAAGACGTCGAGCTCTCCGGGAGCGCTCCGCTCGTAGCGGCCCGCGCCGGTCTCCTCGCGAATCTTGAGGATGCTCTTGCCCGCGAAGGGCGGGAAGGCCTTCCCGATCTCGGGAGCCGCGTCGAGGAGATTGAACTCCACGCCGTCGCCGAAGAGCGCGCGAAGCGTCCGTTTCGTCGCCTGGGCGTCGTAGACGAGGATCTGGCAGCCTGAAAGGTAATCCACGAGGCGGGTCTGGTCGATCCTCGTGATCCCGGGGGCGAGGGTCTCGGTGAGCCTCGATTCCTCGACGAGGTTCCGCAGCTTCACCGCCTCGACGACATAGGTGTCGTTGGCCGGGCGGGCGTTGAGCAGGCAGAGGGATTGCTTGTAGAGCTCGGTTCCGGCGAACATCAGGGCCCAGACGACTTTCGAGACGACCCCGCAGCCTGCGAGATCGCGGAACGGGTAGCCGCAGCCGCTCACTTTCGGGTTGACGATCGCGACCGCGCGCGGAAGCTCCTCGGGCGGATTGTGGTGGTCGATCACGATCGCGTCGATTCCGAGCTCGGCGGCGTGGTCGATTTCGCGGACGTTGGAAATGCCGCAGTCGACGGTCACGATGAGGGATCCGTCCTTGGCCGCGAACTCGTCGACCGCCTTCATCGTGAGGCCGTAGGGATCGTCGCCGCCCGGCAGGGACCATTCCGCGCTCACGCCGACGCTCTGGAGCGCTCCCTGGAGAAGAACGGTCGAGGTGATGCCGTCGACGTCCCGGTCGCCGTAGATCTTCACGCGCTCGCCCTCTTCGGCGGCGTCCATGATTCGATCGACGGCGTCCTCCATCGTGTTGAACAGGAAGGGGTTGTGCAGGAAGCGGAGGTCCGACTCGAGGTAGAAGCGGATTTCCTCGGGCGCCGTGACGCCGCGCCTCGCGAGCACGGACGCCGTGAGGAGATCCGTCCCGTAGCGCGCGGCGATCTCCTTGACGAGCGCGGTGTCCAACTCTCTCTTACGCCAGACCATTCGGCCTTTTGTCTACACGAAATCCCGGCCGCTGTCTACCTGTCGCGGAACTCCACGGAGGCGACCTCGCGGTAGCGGGGCCCCCCGCCGCCGAGCAGGGATTCGTAGAGCGCGCATCGATCGATCGTGAAGACGCCGGAGTCGATGGGGAAGCTGTCGAGCTCCAATCCGCGGAGCCTCTCCTTCGCCCGCCCTATCGTGAGGTGGGGCGCGAAGGGCCGATCGTCCGACCGGACGACGTCGTCGAGACGCGCTTTCAGCCGTTCGCGGTACTCGCCGCATTCCGCGCCGCCCTCGGCGAGGCTCGCGAAGAGCACCCGCGGAGAGCCGCGCCCGGGGAAGCCTCCGAGCCCCGCGAGGCGGGCGGCTAGGGGCCCGCGGCGGAGCGACGGGTCGGCGAGACGCGCGACCGCGAGGTCCGCCCGCTCCGGGCCGATCGTCCCGAAAAAGAGCAGAGTGAGGTGCATGAGCTCGGGCTCGACCCACCTCACGCCGCGGGTCGCGGCGCGGAGGCTCCCGAGGGACCGCCAGAGCGCCGCCTGAACGGCGGGCGGAAGGGGAAGGGCGACGAAGGCTCTCACAGGATGCCGGCCTTGAGCGTCTGAATCGGCGCCTCGACGATTTCCTGGATGAGGGTGTGGAGAACCCTCACGAGGCCGCGCATGGATCCCGGGTCCACGTCGACCGCGACCGCCTCGGGGAGGCCCATGGCGGACGAAAGGAGCAGGTAGCGCGCGGCCTCCGCGGAGAGGGGAATCGTCGCGCCTCGCGGAGAATCCGGCGCGGAGCGCGCGCACGCCTCGCAGACGAAGTCGCCCTCGGAGACCCGGTAGACGAGGCCGGCGGCTTCGCGGCCCGACCTGCCGCACGACTCGCACCTCTCGAGGCTCGGCATGAAGCCGAGCTGCCCCACGAAGCGCCAGAGGAACTGAACGCGGACTCGCGTCGTCTCGGCGCCGCGGTCGAGCGCGGCGAGCGCCTCCTTCAGGAGGTCGTAGCACCGACCGGTGCTCTCGGGCCCTCCCCCGCCGAAGGATTTCAGAATCACCTCGGCCATGAGGGAGGCATTGTAGAACCGGTCGAGGTCGGCGCGGAGCTCGGCGAAGAGGTCGAGCGGCTCCATCTCGGTGATCTTGTAGCTCCGTTTCACGGGATTGTAGTAGAGGTAGGTCCTCGAGCAGGCGAAGGGGTCGCTCGCGCTTCCGAGCTTGCCCTTTCCCAGGTAGACGCCGTGCGCGACGCCCCGGATGATTCCGAGCTCGGCGCAGAGCAGCGTGACGCTCTTGTGAAACTCCTGGAGCCTGTCGGCTTTGAGCACGATTGCCTCGACGACCAAGTTCCGGCTCATGACGCATCATACCAGGAACGCCGCCGGCTACCCAGGCGTCCTCGCCGGGGACCCGGCCGAACGGACGGATTGAAAAGGGGTGATTTTGACGGTACCTTTGCTCGATCGCCGAGAGGAGCTCCGGTCGTCCCGTCGATCGCAAAGGAGAGCCATGTCGGACAAGGAAATCGTACCGGCGGAGCTTCTGCTGCCGAGCAAGCTGCTCATCATTCCGCTCCAGGGGAAGCCCATCTTCCCGGGAATCTTCACGCCGATGGTCGTCAACTCGCAGGAGGACGTTCAGGTCGTCGATCTCGCGCTGCAGGGCGACAACATGATCGGGCTGAGCCTCATCCGCACCGAGGAGCCGACGAGCGCGAAGGCGGAGGATCTCTACAAGGTCGGCACGATCGCGAAGATCGTCCGCAAGATCAACCTCCCCGACGGGGGCATGAACATCTTCATCTCGACGCTCAAGCGCTTCCGGGTGAAGAAGTTCCTGAAGGAGGAGACGCCCATCACCGCCGCGATCGAGTACATCGAGGACGTCGAGGGCGACACGGTGGAGGTCAAGGCGCTCACCCGGTCCCTCATCTCCGAGATGAAGAACATCTCCGAGGGCAATCCCCTGTTCTCCGAGGAGATGCGGCTCAACATGGTGAACATCGACCAGCCCGGCAAGATCGCCGATTTCATCACGTCGATTCTCAACCTCGACCGGGTCACGCAGCAGAAGATTCTCGAGACCGTCAACGTGCGCGAACGGATGGAGCAGGTCCTCATCTTCATCAAGAAGGAGCAGGAGCTCCTGAAGATCCAGAAGCGGATCCAGACGCAGATCAACGAGAAGATCGAGAAGAGCCAGCGCGAGTACTTCCTCAAGGAAGAGCTCAAGGCGATCAAGCAGGAGCTCGGGATGCCGACCGACTCGAAGTCAAGCGAGTATCAGCGGTTCAAGACTGCGGTCGAGAAGCTCGCCCTCACGGGGGAGGTCAAGGAGCAGGTGGAGACCGAGCTCGAGAAGTTCTCGCTCATGGATCCGAACGCCTCGGAGTTCGTCGTCACCCGGAACTACCTCGACACGATCATGAGCCTCCCGTGGAAGGATCCCGAGGGCGAGTCCTTCGACATGAAGGAGGCGCGGAAGGTTCTCGATTCGGACCACTACGGCCTCGAGGACGTGAAGGAGCGGATCCTCGAGTTCCTCGCGGTCCGGAAGCTCCGCGAGGACACGAAGGGGTCGATCCTCTGCCTCGTCGGCCCCCCGGGGGTCGGCAAGACCTCGATCGGCCACTCGATCGCGAGCGCCTTGGGGAAGAAGTTCTTCCGCTTCTCGGTGGGCGGCATGCGCGACGAGGCGGAGATCAAGGGCCACCGGAGGACCTACGTCGGCGCCATGCCCGGCAAGATCATCCAGGGCCTGCGGATCGTGAAGACGAAGGACCCGGTCTTCATGATCGACGAGATCGACAAAATGGGCGTCTCCTTCCAAGGCGATCCCTCCTCGGCGCTCCTCGAGGTGCTCGATCCCGAGCAGAACGTCGCGTTTCGCGATAACTACCTCGACCTTCCCTTCGACATATCGCAGGTGCTTTTCATCGCGACCGCCAATACGACCGAGACCGTGCCGCAGCCGCTCCTCGACCGCATGGAGATCATCCACCTGTCGGGATACATCGACGAGGAGAAGATCGCGATCGCGCGGAAGTACCTCATCCCGAAGTCCCTCCAGCGCTCCGGCCTGAAAAAGAGCCGGGTGAGGTACCCGAAAGCGACGCTCGTCGCCATCGCGGACGGCTACGCGCGCGAGGCGGGCATGCGGAGCTTCGAGAAGGCGCTCGACAAGATCCACCGCAAGATCGCGATGGAGATCGTGAGCGGCAAGCTGAAGGGCGCCACCACCGTCGGACCGGAGCGGCTGTCGAAGTATCTCGGCCAGCGCCTCTTCCGAGACGACGAGACGCGCTGGAAGCTCAAGGCGGGCATGACCGTCGGCCTCGCCTACACCAACTTCGGCGGCGAGGTCCTCGTGATCGAGTCGGTCTCCAATCCCGGGAAGGAAGGGTTCCGCCTGACCGGCCAGATGGGGCAGGTGATGCAGGAGTCCGCGAACATCGCCTACTCCTACGTCCGCCACATCGCCGACCGCTTCGGCGTGGATCGGAAGTTCTTCGACGAGAACCAGATCCACCTCCACATCCCGGCGGGGGCGACGCCGAAGGACGGACCCTCGGCCGGCATCACGATGGCCTGCTGCCTGTTCTCCCTTGCGACGTCGCGAACGGTGAGGAAGGACCTCGCGATGACCGGCGAGCTCTCGCTCGCCGGCAACGTGCTGCCGATCGGCGGCCTGAAGGAAAAGACGATCGCCGCGCGCCGCTACGGGCTGAAGACGATCATCATTCCGAAGCAGAACGTGAGGGACCTCGAGGAGATCCCCGAGCGCGTGAAGAAGGGAATCGCCTTCCACCCGGTCGAGACCATGGACGACGTGATAGAACAGGCCTTTTGACCGGGCTCAGGCCCGGCCGGCGGGCTCAGGCGCGCTTGGGGCGCCGTCCTCCGGCACGATGCGAATCGCGCCGAGGTCGGCGGAGGCGGCGTGGAGCGAGTAGAGCCTGAGCGCCGGGCTTACCGCGCGGTTGCGCTTGGGAGGCTTGAACGCGAGGGCCCCCTTCGCCTCCTCTTTCCGCCGCCGAGCCGCGAGCTCCTGCTCGGAGACCTTGACGTTGAGGCTCCGGCTCGGGATGTCGATCTCGATGACGTCTCCGTCCTCGATGAGGGCGATGCCGCCCCCGGAGGCCGCCTCCGGGGAGACGTGACAGATCGACAACCCCGCGGTACCGCCCGAGAACCTCCCGTCGGTGATGAGCGCGCAGACCTCGCCGAGGTGCATGGCCTTGATGTAGGAGGTCGGGTAGAGCATCTCCTGCATGCCCGGCCCTCCCCTCGGCCCCTCGTAGCGGATGACGACGACGTCGCCCGCCTTGACCTCGCCTCCGAGAATGCCCTCGGAGGCCGAGTCCTGCGAGGAGTAGACCTTCGCCCGGCCGGAGAAACGGTAGCTCGACGGGCTCACCCCCGCGGTTTTCACGATGCTTCCCCGCTCGGCGATGTTGCCGTAGAGCACCGCGAGCCCGCCGTCCTTGTGGTAGGCGTGGTCGAGATCGCGAATGCAGCCCGCGGCCCGGTCGGTGTCGAGCTCGCGGAAGGTGCTCGCCTGCGACGCCATGACGAGGTTGACTTTCCCCGCCGCCGCGCTCCTGTAGATGTCGAGCGCCTCCTCCGTCACGCTCGGACGCCTGATGTCGTAGCGGTCGATCGCCTCGCGGAGCGTCAGGGTGTCCGCCCGCTTGACGCTCGTGTCGATCAAGCCGGCGCGGTCGAGCTCGCCGAGAATGGCGAGGATCCCCCCGGCGCGGTTGACGTCCTCGAGATGGAACGCCGAGCTCGGCGCCACCTTGCAGAGGCAGGGAATGCGCCTCGAAAGCTCGTCGATGTCCCTCATCGTGAAGTCCACGCCCCCCTCGTGCGCGATCGCGAGGAGGTGGAGCACGGTATTCGTGGATCCGCCCATCGCGATGTCGAGCGCCATGGCGTTCAGGAAGGCGGCCTTCGTGGCGATCGAGCGGGGCAGCACCGACTCGTCGCCCTCCTCGTAGAATCGGCGCGCGAGGCGCACGATCTGGTGCGCCGCGCGCTCGAAGAGCTTCTTCCGGCTCACGTGGGTGGCGACCACCGTCCCGTTTCCGGGCAGCGCGAGGCCGAGCGCCTCGTTCAGGCAGTTCATGGAGTTCGCGGTGAACATCCCCGAGCAGCTGCCGCACGTCGGGCAGGCCGCCTTCTCGAGAGCGCTCACCTCGGCGTCGGAAACGCTCTGATCGGCGCTCATGACCATGGCGTCGACGAGATCGTAGCGCTTCTCGCCGATCCGCCCGGCCTCCATCGGCCCGCCTGAGACGAACACCGTCGGGATGTTCAGGCGCATCGCCGCGATGAGCATCCCCGGGGTGATCTTGTCGCAGTTGCTGATGCACACGAGCGCGTCGACCGCGTGCGCGTTACACATGTACTCAACGCTGTCCGCGATAATCTCGCGCGAGGGCAGGGAGTACAGCATGCCGTCGTGGCCCATGGCGATCCCGTCGTCGACGGCGATCGTGTCGAACTCCGAGGCGTGGAAGCCGTCGGCGTCGATCACCGATTTCACGTATTGGCCGATGTCGTGAAGGTGCGCGTGGCCGGGCACCATTTGCGTGAAGGAGTTCGCGACCGCGATGATGGGCTTTCCGAAGCTCGATTCCTTCATTCCGGTCGCCCGCCACAGGGCCCGTGCGCCCGCCATCCGCCTCCCGGCGGTCGTCGTCAGGCTGCGAAGGGGTATTTTCATCGTGCATTCCTCCCGGCGGTTTCCCGTTTGTCGTACGCTTGATAGGGTACCGCAATATCCGGTCGAAGGCAACACGCTCGATCGAGAGCCGCGGATCGGTTGACGGCTCCGGCCGTCCCCGGTGTAGAATATCGGCATGACGGAGGCCGTATGATCGTGAGACTGGTTACGTGCAAGGTGAAAAGCGATGCCGTTGAAGCCTTCAAAACCGCAGCCACGGCGAATCATGCCGGCTCGTTGAAAGAGCCCGGCGTCTACCGCTTCGATGTCCTCCAGAACGACGCCGCTCCAAGCGAGTTCGTGCTCTATGAAGTGTACGAGAACGAGGAAGCCACCATGACCCACAAGGAGACGATGCACTACAATAAATGGAAGCAGACCGTGGAGCCGCTGCTCGCCGAGCCGCGCACGTCGACGACGTTCAAGGTGGTGGCGCCCGAGCCGGAGTACTATTGAATCGTCCCTACGCCCGATGGGCCGCGAGGATCTCCCGATAGCGCGCGTGGACCTTGGCGACGACCTGTTCCCAGCTTACGTAGATCGACCTCCGCGCTCCGAGGCCCGCCTTGCTTCGCGTCGCAGGGTCGCGCATGATCTGGGTGAGCTTGTCGCTGAAGGCCTCGATGCTGTTCTCGGCGAGAAAGCCGTTCTCCCCGTCGACGACGCCCTCGGCGGCCGACGATCCCTTCGCGAGAACCGACGGCAGCGCGAAAGCCGCCGCCTCGCGCACGACGAGCGGCGCGTTGTCGTACATTGAAGGAAAGAGAAAGAGGTCCGCGCGGGCGTAGAGCTCCTTCAGCCCTTCCCGGTCGAGGAGCTGTCCGAGAAACCGCACGCGATCGGCGACCTTCAGCGCCGCGACGAGCTTCTTCATCTCCTTTTCGGCGTTCCCCGCGCCCGCGAAGACCATTCGGTAGGCGACGCCGCGATCCCGGAGCACCTTCATCGACTCGATGATGAGGCGCACGTTCTTCTCCCAGCGATGCTGCCCGACGAAGAGGAAGACGAACTCCTCCGCGGAGACGCCCGCGCGCGAGCCTCCCGCGCTTCGATAGCGCAGGTATTCCTCCTCGGTGGGAACCGGGATGTCGACGCCGTTCGGAAAGATCTCGTAGTCGCCCTCGTAGCCGTACTCCCGCAGCGTCTGGCCGGTCGCGTTGTTGGGCACCCACACGTAATCGACCGCGTCGTAGTAGCGCAGGATGAAGCTCAGCGCGAGGTCGGCGGTCTTCTCGAAGTAGAGCGCCTTGCGCAGATCCTCGCGATACTTCGAGTGGAACGTCGTGACGATGGGAATCCTCCGCCTGCGCGCGATCCTGAGCGCGATGCTGCCGCTCACGAAGGGACAGTGGGCGTGAACGAGGTCGAAGGGGACCTTCCAAACCTGAAAGAGAAACTCGGGATCGAGCGCGGGAATCCCGGCCCGGTAGGGAGCGAGCTTCGGAATGGGGACCGACATGAAGCGAAGCACCGGGAACGGCGCGGTGTCGACGTAGTCCGGCACGCTCGACGTCACGACGTACGGCCTGCAATCGCTTCTCTTCGCGAGCGACTCGGCGTAGTTGCGCACGCACACGCCGACGCCGTCCATAATCGGCTCGAAGGAGTCGTTGAACAGACCAACGATCACGAGCGGCCGCTCCGGGTCTCAGGCATGCTCGCCCGGCCGGTCGGCTTTCAGCAGCATCTTCGAGACCAGTCGGGAGGAGAAGATCGCGCCGGTCATCGCGGTGAGATAGTTGTAGAAGAAACGCCAGAGGAGCACGGCCACCCCGAGCACGTAGTAGGGGACGAGACCCGCGAAGAGGAGGATGAAGAGCGCCTCGCCGAGCCCCGCGGCTCCCGGCGTCGGGAGGAAGGGCAGCAGGAAGAGCAGGAGCGCGCCGATGGTGACGCCGGTGGCGAATGGGAGATCGACGCCGAGCCCGAGGAAGATGACCCAGAGCGTCAGGACCTCCACGCAGTACATCGTGCCGATCGCGACGGTCCCGAGGGCGAACGCGAGGAAGTGGCCCTGGAAGTAGCTCTTGAAGCTCGTCTTCGCGAGGTACGCTTCGTGAATCACCTGCCGGTGCAGCCGAGCCGGGTTCTTGACGAGCTTGAAGCGGGCGAGCAGCGCCCCGACGAGCGCGATGATCCGAATCATGGCCCGAGGCCGCATGAGGCCCACGACGATGAGCACGATGAAGGCGACCTGGGTGAGGCCGCTCACGAGGAAGAGCGTGTTGAGCGCGGTGACCTTCGTGATGTGGTTGTGGAAAAAGATGAATCCGGCCGCCGCCCCGGCGAGCACCCACCCTGAGATCATGAGGAGCTTCGCCATCACGATCGACGACCCCTTGCCCGGCGGCACGCCCTCCTTCTGGAGATAGTACACCACGAACGGGTTGCCGCCGACGCTGAACGGCGTGATGAGATTGAAGAAGATGCGGTACGCCGCCGCCTTGAATGAGGCCTTGAGGCTCAGCCGCTCCTCGGTACCCCGCGTGTAGAAGATGAAGCTCACCGCGTCCATGGAGAAGGCGACGACCCAAATCGCGACGAGGGCGAGGACGTAGCGGATATCGAAGTGAGCGAGCGCCTTGATGGTGTCCCGGTTGACCGTGAAATAGAGCACGAACCCGATGGTGACGACGGTGAGCCCGACGAAGATGGCGATTCGCACGAGCTGCGGCGACACCCGACCGACCGCCCCGCCCGTCCGCCCTTTGCCCGTCCCGCTCCTCATGGTCGCGCCGCCTCGGACCCTAGCCCGAGAACCTCTCCTTGAGGAAACCGAGGTCGAGCTCCGGGTAGACGGGGAAGCGGTCGAGGAGGAGCTTGACCGAGGCCCTCGCCTCGCTTCGCGCCTCCTCGGAAACGGTGTATTTCGCTTTGCTCGTGGTCCCCGGCCGCTCCCCCGCCGCGGCCTTGACGTTCTTGATCACCCTGGCGATGATCCCCGCGATCCGCTTCATCTCAGGCTCGCCCATTCCGAGGGTCGTAACCGCGGGGGTGCCGACGCGCAGCCCGCTCGTGTACCACGGACCGTTCGCGTCGAAGGGCAGCGAGTTCCTGTTGAGCGTGACCCCGCACTCGCGCAGCGCGCTCTCCGCCTGCCGGCCGGTGAGACCCGAGCGCGCCACGTCGATCAAGAAGAGGTGGTTGTCGGTCCCTCCGGTCGTCACGGCGAGGCCCTCCTCGACGCACGCCTTCGCGAGGGCGCGCGCGTTCTCGACGATCTTCGCGGCGTAGCGGGCGAACTCCGGTCGAAGCGCCTCGGTGAGCGCGACGGCCTTCGCCGCCATGACGTGGGGAAGAGGCCCGCCGATCACCATCGGGCAGCCCTTGTCGACCGCCTCCGCGAACTCGCGCCTGCACAGAATGAGGCCGCCCCGCGGCCCTCGGAGGGTTTTGTGCGTCGTCGTCGTGACGACGTGCGCGTGGGCGATCGGGTCGAAATCCCCGGTGAACACCTTCCCGGCGACAAGGCCGGCGAAGTGCGCCATGTCGACCATGAGCACGGCGCCGACTTCGTCGGCGATCGCCCGCATGCGTCGAAAGTCTATCGAGCGGGGATACGCGCTGTAGCCTGAGAGGAGAATGAGGGGCTTGAGCTCCCGCGCCTGTCTCTCGATCGCGTCGTAGTCGAGCAGCAGCGTCTTCGGGTCGACGCCGTAGGAGAAGGCGTCGAACATGCGCGCCGAGACGTTGTTCCGGTAGCCGTGCGTGAGGTGTCCGCCCGAGTAGTAGTCGAGGCCGAGCAGCCGCTGGCCGCCGAGACGCTCGCGGAGCGCGCTCCACTGCGCCTGGGTGAGCTTCGACAGGTTCGTCTCGCCGAGCTTCTCGAGCGCCGGAGTCTCGACGCGCGCGCTCAGGATCGCCCAGTAGGCGATGAGATTCGCGTCGGCGCCGCTATGGGGCTGCACGTAGGCGTGCTCGGCGCCGAAGAGCTTGCACGCCTGCTCGGCGGCGAAGGACTCGATCGCGTCGACGTTGTCGCAGCCGGCGTAAAAGCGGTGGCTCGGGTACCCTTCGGAGTACTTGTCGGTGAGAAGGTTGCCCATCGCGAGCTGGGTCGCGAGGCTCGAGTAGTTCTCGCTCGCGATGAGCTTGAGGTTGTGGCGCTGGTCGTCGAGCTCCCGGACGATGGAGGCGGCGACGCTCGGCGCGACCTCCGCGACCGCTTCGAGGCTCGCGAGGTAGGCGACGAATCGAGCGTCGGGCCGCTCGGCTCGCCCGAGATACTCCGCGAGGGGATCGGACTTCACAGCACTCTCCTTCCATGCCGACCTGGACGCTCAGGCGCGCAGCTGGCGTCTGCCCGGGGCGGTCAATCTTTCCCGGCCGAAGGACCGCGCCGCGTATGTCGTTTGTTCCGCCAGTCTATCCGGGAACCGCGCGGAGTTCAAGGCCCGGGCCGATCGCGCGAGCGGGCGCTATCCGCCGCTTGGCGGCGCGCTTCGCCTCGTCGCGACCCTCACCCGGGGATCGAGGAGGTGGAGCTCCTCCTCGAGGGGAAGAACCCTCGCCGAGAGAGCCTCGTCGAGGGCGTTCGCGGACAGAATCCCCCGGCAAACGCCGGCGAGTCGCTCCGATTGGCGCCTCGCGCGCCTGAGCGCGCCGTCGAGGCGGTCGCGCTCGCGCGAAAGCGCCTCGGCGCCGTCGGGACACGGGGCGCCGAGCTCGCTCCGTGCGACGAGCTCTCGCAGGCGCCTCACGGCGTCCCAGGCGTCGGCGAGGTCGCCTTCGAGCTCCCGCGCGATACCGTCGCGCTCCGCCGCCGCGCGACGCTCGATCTCGAGTCGCGCGGCGGACGCCGGATCGACGGCGAAGGAGGCGCGCGCCCGCTCGATCGCCTCGAGGAGAGCCGCCTCGACGGAGCTTTCGATCACGGCTCCGAGGCCGGAGCCAGGCCGGAAGCGGAGGAGCGGAAGGCGCGGGCCCTCGCGCGATCGAAGCGGCGAGGCGACGAGCTGGCCGGAGCCGCCGGGGTCCCGGAGGACGGCGGAAAACGAGAGCGAGCGCTCATCGAGCCTCGATGCGAGGACGCCGAGCGCGGCCTCGGGCTCTCCTTCGCCTTCGAGCTTCACGGCGAAATCGGCCGAAGCGCCGAGCAGATCGAGGAAATCGTCGAGGAGGTCGAGGTAGAGCTTGCGGGCTCCCGGCGAGCCGAGATCGAGCCTTCCCGCCTCCGTGAAGAAGGGGCGGTAGGCCGAAATGCGTCGGACGAACGGGAGCTCCCCGGGACCCGGAAAGAGCTGCAGGAGCCGGGCCCGGCCTCCGACCCGGTCGAGTCCGGCCACGACCGACTCCGGCAGGGCGTCGCGTCCGGCGAACCGTCCGTCGGTGGACCACGGAAAGCTCGCGCCCCAATCGAGCGCGACCGCGCGGTACCCGCACTCGCCGCCGAGAAGCTCGACGAGATCGATCAGCCGCTCAGGGGTCGGGGGAAAATCGGCGAGCTCGACGATGATGCCCGGACGGGCGTTTCCCTCGCTGAGGGGCATAGGCCCAGCCTATACCGGCGCCGCGAACTCTTCAAGCCGAGCCGCTTGTCATGCCCCGGTTCGCACGGGTAAGCTCAGGCGTGGAACAGCCGCCTAAGCGCCCGATCGACGAGGCATTCCTGTCGGTCGGCCTCGCGATACCGAGCGTCATGCTGCCGTCCCCGGGCGCCGACTACACGCGGTGGGCCGTCGTCGCGTGCGACCAGTACACCTCCGAGCCGCAGTACTGGGAGCGAGTCGACCGGTTCGTCGGGCGGGCGCCCTCCACCTTGCGGCTCATCCTTCCCGAGTGCTACCTCGGCGCCGACGACCAGGCTCGCAGGGAGGAGAGGATCCTCGCCTCGATGGAGGAGCTCCTCGAGCGCGGCGCGCTTACGGAGCGCGCGCCCGCGCTCGTTCTCGTGAAGCGTTCGACGCCCCGCGCTCAGGCCCGCTGGGGCATCGTGGCTTCGATCGATTTGGAGCGCTACGATTACTCGCCGGGAGCCAAGAGCCTCGTCAGGGCCTCGGAGGGGACCATCGTCGAGCGGCTTCCGCCCCGCATGAGCGTCCGCCGCCGCGCGCCCATCGAGCTCCCCCACATCATGGTGCTCTACGATGATCCCGGCCAGACGGTCGCCCAGCCGCTCATCGAGGCGGCAGAGAGCCTGCCGAGCCTCTACGACTTTGATCTCATGATGGGCGGCGGCCACCTCAGCGGATACGAAGTGAGCTCGGGCGACCTCCTCGAGCGAACCGCCGCCGCGCTCACGCGGCTCGCCGACCCCGCGCGTTTCCGCGAGCGTCACGGCGCGGGCTCCGATGTGCTGCTGTTCGCCGTCGGAGACGGAAACCACTCGCTCGCGGCGGCGCGCGCCGTGTGGGAGGAAACGAAGCGGAGCGCGCGGGCGAGCGCGCTCCATCCGGCGCGCTTCGCGCTCGTCGAGCTCACGAACCTCCACGATCCCGGCCTGATCTTCGAGCCGATCCACCGCGTCGTGTTCGGGGCGGGAGGCGAGCTTCGCGAGGCCCTCGGGGCGAGCAGCCGGTTCCGCGTCGGGGGCGCGCTCGATTTCGCGGCGCTTGCGCGCGAGGTGCGCGATCCCGGCGCTCAGGGGCGCTTCGGCGTGGTCGGAGCGGACTCCTGCCGCCTCGCGCAGGCGAACGGCCCCGGGCTCACGGTGGGGACCCTGCAATCGTTCCTCGACGAGTTTCTCTCGGGCCATCCGCGGGCCCGCATCGACTATATCCACGGGGAAGAGGTCGTCGAGCGGATCTGCCGCGCGGGCGACTCCGTGGGCTTCCTCCTGCCGCCGATCGACAAGGGGGAGATCTTCCGCGCCGTCGTTCGCGACGGCGTGCTTCCTCGGAAAACCTTCTCGATGGGAGAAGCGAACGAGAAGCGCTTCTACGTTGAGGCGCGCCGGATCCGATAGCGCTCGCGGAGCCCTCGACGCTACTTCAGGAGCGCGTCGGGGACCTCGCAGGCGCCCTGCCTGAGGATGCGATAGGGCTTCGCGCTCACGTCGAGAATCGTCGAGGGCTTCCGGCCCGTGAAATTGCCGGCGTCGACGATCAGGTCGACGCGGCTCTCGAACTCGGCGATGATCTTCTCGATCTTGTCGAGGGGAGGCTCGCCGCTCCGATTCGCGCTCGTCGAATAGAGCGGAAAGCCGACCTCCGCGAGAAGCTTCAGCACGAACTTGTCGCCGGGGACCCTCACGGCCACGGTTCCGCCGTGGCGCGCCGGAACGACCAACGTCAGGGGGCCCGGCCAGAGCGAGGCCACCCGAGGGTCGATGCTGAGGTTGCTGAAGCGTTCCACCTCGAGCTGCGAGGCGATGAGCATGAGGAAAGGATTGGTCTCCCCCCTCCCCTTCGCGGCGCGAATCCGCGCCTCGGTGTCGGGGACGCGGCCGACGATTCCGTAGATCGTGTCGCAGGGCATGATGACGATGCCGCCTGCCGACAGATTCTCCGCGAGCAGCGGCAGGGTTCGTCGGTCACCTTTCTTTATAACCATGCGGCTTCCTTCGGAAAACTCCGGAAAAGAGGTAAAAAATCAGGGTGGCGCCGAGCCCGATCGAGCGAATAGCCCCGTCCGAGGCGGAGGAGCGCTTTGCCTCGATCACGAGGCTTCCGATCGAGTAGACGCTCGCGTCCTGCGGCGAGTTCCCGAGTCTCATGACGCGCTGGTCTTGGGCGTAGAAGCCGAGCTTGTTCGCCTCTACCCTGATCGTGTCGGGGTCGCTGCGAAGCGACTCGAACTCGGCGGCAAGGCGCTCGTTGACGTCGTGCAGGCCGGAGAGATTCTGCTCGAGCCGCCCGCGGTATTCCTGGAGCTCCCGGCTCGCGAGCACGCCGGTCCTGCCGAAAATGAGCATCGCGACGCAATACACCACGAAACCGAGATACAGCGAGAGGAAGATGCGCGTGCCCCTTTTCATATCTGATTATACGGAGAATCGCGCCTTTTTCTTTACCCGTGGGGCGCCTAAATCAGGTATCCACGTCCCGGCGGTTGTGCTATATTGACAACCGGTTAGGGCTTGGATACCATTTTTCTCGGAGGATGGGTCAATACTTGATTCGTTGTTGCCGACACTAAGAGCAGTGTGAACTATCATCCCAGGAGCTGAACGATGGCCGGCGAGAAACCGAAAGAGCGCGAACGACCGAAGCCCGGGAGCACCGCGGCATTCGACGCCTCCACGCTCGACACGGAAGAGGCCGATCTCGAGCAGTACGGGGTCTGGGTCAAGGCCGGTCCGGAAGACATCCTCGAAAACGGAGAGGATTTCGACCTCGAGAGCCTCCCTCCGGGAGACGACGCGGAGGCGAGCACCCTCACCGCGGAGGAGGAGGAGCTCCTCGGCTCGCTGGAGAGCGGCGATGACGTCGCCGCCGCGTCGGAGGAGCAGAGCGCACCCGACGGTCGGGCGCTCGAGGAGCTCGACGAAGACTTCCAGTTCGACCTCCAAGAGGAGAGCGCGGCGCCGGACGATCTCCCCGAGCTGGGCTCCGCGGAGGAAGTCCTCACCATCGAAAGCGCCCCGGCGGCCGGGCGGGAGGAAAGCCGGCGGCGCGAAGCCGTGGATGTGACGCAACCGAAATCGCCCAAGAGCTTCGAGACGATCGACGATATCAGCGCATTCGAGGCAGACCTCGCAGATTCGAATGAAGCGAAAGAGGAGTCCATGGCAATTCCACAAGGGTCGGAGTCCATACTTCAGAAGATCGAGAAAGATCTGCTTTCGATAAAGGAAGAGCTCTCCTCGCTCAAGTCGGAGATCTCCGGCCTGCGCGGAAGCGGTTTCGCGCCCAACGCGGAAGAGAAGAAGGAAAAGGCGGCCGAGTCCGGCTTTTTTGCGGAGGACGAGGACGAGACGATCGCCCTCACCGGCGACGAGCTCGACAACATCCTCAACACGGCCGATATCACGGAGGAGACCGGCGAACCGACGGTCGTTCCGGAGGAGAACGACCTTCTCCTCGAGGAACCCCGGGTCGAGGAGAGCGCCGACGCCGGACGCCTCATCGACCGCGAGGACGTCATCGAGCTCGACGACGAGCCGAAGGCGTCCCGCGCCGAAACGACCAAAGAGGAGCTCGACCTCGTCGAGGAAGAGATCGCCTTCGACGACCTACCGGAAAGCGAGACGGAATCCCTCGACGAGATCGCGATCGAGATTCCGGAATCGGAGCCCGTCGCCGCCGAAGAAGAGCTCTCCGACCTCCCGGCCGACGACTCGAGCCTCGGGGTCGAGGACCTCACCCTCGACGACGAGTTCAAGCTCTCCGAGAGCGAGGAAGAATCGCTCGCGATCGAGCCGGAGCCGCTTGCGGCGTCGGAGCCCGCGGTCGAGGAGCTCGACGAGATCGATCTTTCCACCCCCGATCTCGACGACATCGACATCGAGGAGCCTGCGCCGAAGCCCGCGGCGCCTCAGGCCGCCCCGGCGCAGGGCTCGAAGGCGCCGAACGGGGCTCTCCCCGACGATCTCAAGATCGAAATCAAATCCATTCTCAAGTACATGGATCAGCTTCTCGAATCGCTTCCCGAGGACAAAATCGAGGAGTTCGCCCGCTCCGAGTATTTTGAGGTCTACAAGAAGCTATTCGACGAGCTAGGGCTCACCACGTAGATGGGGCTCCTCAACCGGTTGAGCCGCGAGCCGCTGTCTCCGGCGCGGCGCGGGCTTCTCCAGCGCGCGATCGCGGTGCGAAACCGAGCGAAGGCCGCCGGGCCGGCCCTGGACGGGCAGGACTCAAAAAAAAAACCGGCGAGCCGCTGACGCCCGCTGAGGCTCAGGCGTTTCTCGCCGCAATCTCCTCGATCCATGAAGGTCTCGGCACGGCCGCCGAGGTTCTCGACGTCTATGCGGCCGCTTTCGGCATCCGCAAGGGGGCGGTCCTCCTCCCCGATCGCGGCGAGAGCGCGTTCGCCGCGTGGGCGTCGGTCGGGTTCGACAAGACCACCGAGCACCGCCTGCGCATTCCGCAGGAGCTCGTCTCGGCGCTCTCGCCGGTCGGGAAGCCGGTCAGGATGGACCCTCAGCAGCTCGCGCCCCTTGCGCCCTATTTTTCCAGCCGCGAGTTCGCGATCCTGGAAGCGCCGCTCGCCGTCCCCTTCGTCGCCGACGGCTCGACGGTCGCGCTCTTGTTCATCGCGCAGGCGAGCCGTCCGCTCGAGTCGGGAGGGCTCGTCGAAGAGGCGGCGAGCCGCGCCGCCTCGGTCATCCTCCGGTCGAGAGCGGCGCTCCGCGGCGAGGCGCCGGCCCCGGAGACCGGCGACCTCGCGGCGAGGCTCGCCGAGCTCATGGCGCGCGCCGACTCAGGCGGCCAGCACCTGACCTTCATCGAGCTCGGCTTCGAGCGCATCGCAAGCGGCCTGGCGCCGATCGAGCCGTACCGCTTCCGTACGGACCTCGCGCGCGTTCTCGCCTCCATGGTTCAGGGAAGCGGCGAGGCTTTGACCTTGGGGCGGCGGGGGGTCCTTCTCGTGCTCGTGAGCAGGCGGCCCCACGACGAGCGGCTCATCCACCACCAGATCGCCTCCGCGCTCAAGGGACTGCTCGGAAAGACGCCGGCTTCCGAGGATCTCGGCCTTCGCCTGTGGAGCTATCCCCGAGACGGCCTCGGCGCACATGAGCTTGTCGCGGAAATCAACGCCTGAGCTCAGCATCGCGCGCACCCCGCGGGGCGAAGAGTACGCCAAAGTCGGCGCGCTCTACCTCCATTCCGCCTACGAGCCCGCCCGCGAGGCGGAGCGCTTTCTCTCGTCGGAGGTCTCCTCCGAGACGCCGTCGACGGTCATCGTCGTCGGCGAGGCGCTCGGGTACTTGACCCGCGCCGTCGCGTCCCGTTTTCCGCTCGCGAGAATCGTGGTCATCTACTTTCACGACGCGTTCCACCGCGGGGCTCAGCGCCCGGACTCCTGGCATCCGGGAGCAGGATGCGGAATAGAGGAGTTTCTCGATCGGTCCCTCGACGAGCTCGACCTCCGAGGCCTCAAGGTTCTCAGGTGGGCGCCGTCGGCGCGGGCCTTCCCCGAGCTCTCAGGCAGGGTCGACGTCGCGCTCGCGCAGCTCCTCCGCGAGCGCGGCGGGAGCCTCGCGACCGCGAGCGCTTTCGGAGCCCGATGGATCGCCAACGCCCTCGCCAATCGCCTCTCGATTCCCTCCTACTGTCCGCTCGGCGCGCTGCGGCGGCTCGCCGCCGGCCGGCCGATCGTCATCGCGGCCTCGGGCCCGAGCCTCCTCCTCGCGACGGCCTTGCTCCGGGAGAACCGGGAAGGGGCGTGGATCCTCGCCCTTGCCTCGTCGGTCCCCGCGCTTCTCGCCGCGGATATCGTCCCGGATCTCGTCGTGACGACCGATCCCGGCTTTTGGGCCTCGTCGCACCTCGCCGAGCTCCGCCGCGCGCCGGGAGGGATACCGCTCGCGATGCCGCTCTCCGCCGCGCGCGGCGCCTGGGGCCTGAAGGCGCCCGTGCTTGCGCTCCGCCACGAGACCTTCTTCGAGAGCGACATCCTGTCGGCGGCGCCCGACCGGGCGATCGTCGCCTACCCCCTCCCCCAAACCGGGACCGTCGCCGCGACGGCGATCGATCTCGCCCTCGCGCTCTCCGACGGACCGCTCGTCTTCGCGGGCCTCGACCTCGCCTACGAGGACATCCTCGACCACGCGCGGCCGCACGCCTTCGACCCCCTGTGGCGCGACCGAACCGGCCGTCTCGATCCCGAGTACGGGAGGCTCTTTTGCCGCGCCGTCGAGGGAAGCAATCGCCTCCCGTCCCGACCGGGCTCGGAGCGCCCGCGCCAGCCCTTCGCCCTGAGGACCTACGCGGGCTGGATCGAGCGACGAGCGAGGAGCCTCGCGGGCAGGCTGTATCGGCTCAATCCGAGCGCGGTCGACCTCCCGGGGATCCCCGGCATCGAGGGCGCGGAGCTCGGCCGGCTGCTCCGCGGATCGGGCCTCCGGCGTGTCGCCGAGCCGCTCCGAGCCGAGCCTGCCTCGATCGGGCGGGAGACCGAGCGGAAGCTCGACGCGCTCCTCGGCTCGTGGCGGCGCGAGCTCGCCGCCGAGCGGGACGCCGTCGCCCGCGGCGCTCCCCGGCCCTACCTCGACCTCGCGCCGGGAAGCGGGAGCCGCCTCGGAGAGCTCCTCTACTACCTCGATACCCGGGGCCTCGCGGAGACCCGCGGGCGCCTCCGCTCCGAGGGGATCGACGGCGCCCGCGAGGCGTACCTTCGCGCCCTCGCGCGCTCGGAAGAGGCGGTCGAGCGATTGTCGGGCGCGTTTTCCCGATGACCTCCCACCTCGAGGCGAACCTCCGCCTGCTTTCAAGGAGGCAGCCCGAGGTCGCCGGGCGCGTCGCCCGATCGAGGCCGAGCGGGTCGGTTTCGTGGCTTCAGGCGCGCTCGGGCGAGCCGGTGCCGGCGCTTTTTCGCAGCGGCAGGCTCCGCCCCCTCCACTCGCTCGTCGATCCCCGCGCCGAGGCGGTCCGCGCCGTCGAGGGCGAGGCGCGGCGCGGATTCGTCGTCGCCCTCGGGCTCGGCGGCGGCTACCAGCTCCTCCCCCTGATCGAGCGGGCGGAGGTCACCGGCCTGCTCGTCGTGGAGCCCGATATCGAAACGGCGCGCTCGCTCCTCGAGGGGTGCGATTTTCGCCGGCTGCTCGAAGACCCCCGCTTCGAGCTCCTCGCCGGCCCCGAGGAGCGCGAGATCGAGGAGACCCTGCTCGCCCGCTACCTCCCCGCGCTCTCAGGCGGCTTCAGGACCCTTCCGCTTCGCGCGCGGGTCGACTGCGATCCCGAGCGCTTCGCGGAAGCGGCGGGCGCCATCTCGCGCGCCATCGACGCGGTGTCGCGCGACTTCTCGACCCAGGCGGCCTTCGGCGCGCGCTGGATGCGGAACATGATCATGAACCTCGAAGCCGCGGAACGGGAGCCCGCGCCGCTTCCCGGGGCCGAGGAGGCGCTCGTGGTGGGCGCGGGCCCATCGCTCGACCGCCAGATGGAGCGCCTCGCCGCCATGCGGCGCAACGCGGTGACGATAGCGACCGACGCGGCGCTTCCGCGGCTCCGCGCGGGCGGCCTCTCGCCCGACGTCGTGCTCTCGATCGATTGCCAGCACGCGGGCTATCTTCACTTCCTCGGCGGCTTTCCGCCCGAGGCGCTCCTCGCGGTCGATCTCGCCTCGCCGCCCCGGGTTGTCCGCCTCGCGGAGCGAAGGCTCTTCTTCGCAAGCGGCCACCCCTTCGCCCGCTACCTCTCGCGCCGCTGGCGTCCCTTCCGCGACCTCGATACCTCAGGCGGCAACGTGGGCCACGCTGCCGTGTCGCTCGCTCTCGCGATGGGCGCGCGGCGGGTGACGCTCTTCGGAATCGACCTCTCCTACCCCGAGGGCCGCCCCTACGCGCGCGAATCGTTCGTGTTTCCCCACCTTTCGCGCTCGAGCCTGCGGATCGCGCCCCTCGAAGGCTCCCTGCTCGGTCTCGTGCTTGCCCATCCCGTCCTTACCCGCGAGCAGGCAGGCGGCGCGATCCGCTACGGAACCGATGCGTTCGCCGCCTACCGGGCCCGCTTCGAGTCCGCCTTCCAGGGAGGCGGCGCCCGCATCGAGCAGGCGGAGGGGATCGGCGTCCGCCTCGCGCTCGACCTTCCCGCGAAGCCGAGCCGCGAGACCCGGCGGCTCTCCGCTTCCGGGCGAGCAGGCGAGGTCGACGCGCTTTCTTGGCGACAGATTCTCGCTCGCTACGAGGAGGGGATCGACGCGCTGTCGTTCGACGACGGGTTGGATTCCCTCGACGAGGAGCGCCGCGAGCTCGCCCTCACGCTCCTTCCGATCGCCGCGGCGCTTCCGCCGCGCGCGAGCCCTCGCGAGACCCTCGAGGGCGCCCGGAGCTGGGCGCGGAGCCTCATCGGCCGCCGGCTCTCGCCGTAGCGCCCGGGGCGACTCCGGCCGAGCGCGAACGGACTTGAGGCGAGGCTTCTCCCGCGCCGGGCCCGGCCCAGGCTTTTCGGCGCGCACCTGGCCGCCGTTCGTCCGCCGTGAGTCGGGCGGAGGTGAGTATGCTTGATCCATTGCGGTTCCGCCGCGATCTCCCGCATAAAAAAGAGTTCCCAACTTCCCGATAATGCGCAATAATGACCTCCATGCACAAAAGGGTCGTGGCGCTGTATGCGACTTTCAGTATACTTGCCTTTCTCGCGCTCTCCATCTGGCTGACGGCGGCCTATTGTAGCGAGAAAACGGGCAATTTCGTTGCGGCGACCCGCAAGCTCGGTCACCTGAAAGAGGGCATCGCGACCTTTTCCGCGGCTCCCGGCGGTTTTGCCTCCGCTCCCTTGAAAACCTTCATCCGCTCGGCCTTCATCGAGGATCCCACGGTCGAGGCGGTTCTCGTGGAGTCGGAGCCTGGCGTCGTCCTCTACGTCTTCGAACGCCACTCGTGGTACATCACCGACCCCGAAACGCTTGCAAGCGGCTGGAAGGGGACGATCCTCTACAACAAGATCACCGAGGGACTCCTGACCTCCGACCTTCCGCTGCCGGGCGAGCCGCACGCCGTGATCAAGGCGGTCTACTCGACGCTCGGGAAGAGCGGCATCCTCGCGCTCCTCAGGACCGTGAGCCTCGTCGTCATCTGCTTTCTCCTCCTCACCGCGATCATGCTCCTCCTCGCTCGGCCCGTGAGAGCGAGCGCCCGCAAGGGGCCTCCCGCCGAGGCGGCGGATCTTCCGCCCGTCGAGACTCCGCCGCCCGAGGCTCCCCGGGAGGCGGCTCGCGCGAGCGTCTCGCTCCCTGAGATTCCTGAGGTCGCCGTCGAGCATCCCCCGGAGGAGGAGGAGCCGAGCCCGGAGATCCTCGAACCGCTCGACCCGGATCAGGGACCCGGGGAATCGACGTCTCCCGAGCGGTCGGAGCCCGGTCCCTCCTTGGCCGCCCTCCCTGCGCACGATCCTTCCGGGCCGCCTCCCGCCCAGGCGCCCGGATTCGACGTCCGCTCGCCCGGCGCCGAGGAGGCCGACCGGGGCGATGAGGCCCTCCCGCCGTGGTCCGAGGAGGAGCCGTTCGAGGTGCTCGAGCCGCTCGACCTCGGCGTCGCGCGCGATGCGGGCCCGAAGCGGCCGTCCGCGGAGGACGAGCTTCCCGACCTCGACGATTTCGAGGATCTCGAGCGGATCGACGGGGGGCCGTCCGGGGCGCTCGACGAGCCGCCGAGAGCGCCGCGCCGGGACCGCCCGAAGCGCGCGGAGGCGCCTGCCCGGGATGTCCCGGACGCGCCGGCCGCGGGCGGGGAGGCTTCGGAATCCCCGGACGAGGCCGCCGCGGGGGCGTCCGCTCGGGCTCCTCAGTCGGGCGGCGGGCAGGTCCCCTACGGCCTTTTCTCCCCCGAGACCGGCCTCGGTTGGGCGGATTACTTCGAGAAGCGTCTCTCGTCGGAGGTCGGGAGAGCCGCCTCGTTCGACCAGGATCTCGTCGTCGCGATCATGGCGTTCGCGGGCGGGGCGACGCCGCCCGCCCGGGTGGCCATCGCCAAGCAGATTCTCATCGCCTTCACGTTCCAGGACCTCTGCTTCCAACTCGAAGGCGACGTCTTCGGAGTCATCCTTCCCGACACCGACGTCGACCAGGCGATCCGCAAGATGGAGAGCTTCGAGCGAAAGCTCGCCGACGAGGAGCCCGGCCTGCCCGCGCTCTACGTCGGCATGAGCGCCCGCAACGGCCGCCTCATGAGCGGGTCGCGCCTCAGGCAGGAGGCGGAGACCGCCGTCAAGAAGGCGCTCGCCGAGGGCCGCTCCCGCATCGTCGCCTTTCGCGTCGACCCCGGGAAGTACCGGGAGCACATCGGAACGGCGAGCTAGTGGTATGTACGTCACGCTTCTTTGCCACGTTCGACTTTCAAGAGTAGTATGCCGGCGTCTTTGGTCTACGCGAACCTTCTCGAGGTTCGGCCGTAGTGATCAACGTCGTCGGTGATTGCCGCAGTCAATTTGCCCACACTATGTGGCGCGCCAGCCAGCGTCTGACCGGCGGACTCTTGTGGGTACTGCAGGTGTCGACGATGGGGTGCAGTGCCGGATCAGCAGGGGATCGCCATGTCCTTGTCCTTCCCTTCGTTCTACCCAACTGCTTGACCCTGTGTCTACCGAATCGGGGAAGGTCCAATTGTTTCTACGTCGGAGGCAGACGCATGGCTGGAGCAGCTCGGGAAAAAACAGGAATGAAGGAAGTCCCTCTGTCGGAGGTGAAGGATGACCTGTCGAGGTATCTGCGCGAGGCGGAGAAAGATGTCGTTGTGATCACTCGTCACGGCAAGCCGGCAGGAGTCCTCATCGGCTTCGAATCCGAGGACGATTGGTTCGAGTACCGCCTAGCACATGACCCGCGGTTCCTCAACCGTATTGCCGCGGCGCGGGCACGCATTGCAGCCGGGCGGGGCGTGAGGTCGGAGGATCTGAAGACGTAAGCTCTCGTTCTCTCAAGTCCTTCAAACCAAAGCTAGGGGCATAACGGTTTCGGCTTGCCCTCGCCAGCAGGAGGAACGATCCGTGCCCGCAGCGCTACCTTCTGTGCGCTCTCGCCTGAGCGAATCAGCACCTGCAACGTGTATGTTGATCCGCATCAAGGACCAATCGTGAGGACGGCCTGAACCTACGACACGAATACCTGAGAGAGCACCTCGTGTCAGGCTATTTCTCGGACACTACGCTAGCGGCTTTCGCGGGATCGGACCTCCGGGGTGAGGAGCGCCTTGAGCGGAAGCACGATCCTCGCGAGGGTCCACCCGTTCACGAGGTACACGTAGGGCAGATCGGAGCGCGCGACGTAGAAGCTCTGCCCCGCTCGGGCTCCCACGTCGAGCGTCCACTGCCTCCCGCGGTCGTCGACGACGAGGACCTCGGCGACCGGCGACGACAGCCCCGTCGCGCTCGGTCCGGGGACGAACTCGTCGCCCGAGAGGGAGAGGAGCTCGCTTTCGAGGGAGAGCAGTCGCTCCGGGTCGATCGGCCTGGGCGATCCTCCGTGGACGACCCAGCGCGGCGCGCCGCCCCGGATCGTGCTGACGAGCAGGTAGTCGGCGGCGACGGCCTCCCCTCCCATCCGAAAGCCCGCGGCGCGGATCCCGATCTCCTGAATAGCCTCCGCGCCAAGGGAGCCCGGAAGGATCTTCAGGTACGACCAGGCGCTCGGCGGGAGCTCCGTCGACGAGGCGAGCGACGCGTCGGTGAGGAAGACGCGGTCGTCGCCCTGCGGCCGCGCGTAGACGCCGATCCCGGAGTCGTCCGCCTTTCCCACGAAGAGCTCGATTGACCGGGAGCCCCGCCTGAGCGTGAGGCGGGTCGCCTGAGGCGCGTCGACCGAGAAGCGCCTCCAGTCGGCGCGGTTCGTGCTCGCGACCCGATAGGAGGTCAGGTCCCGGAGGTCGAGGAGGAAGCGGTCGATTCTCCTCCCGTCGGCCGGAAACCGCTTTCCGCCGAGCCGCTGCCACCAACGGCCGGTCTCGTCGCGGGAGAGCTCGATCCGCGTCCCGCCGCGGACGATCTCGATGCCGTCGACGCCCGAGCGGGCGAAGCGGGCGACCTCCGGGAGCCTGGTCGGCGGCGGCGCGAGGAGGAGGACTCCGACGAGGTAGAGCGCGACGAGGACGGCGAGCAGCCCCGAGAGGATCGGAATCCGCGGGGAGCCCTTCACGTCCCGGCCCCTTGGCGAAGCTTCCGCCGCAGCGCGGCGCGCCTGAGCGCGAAGACGACGACGACGAGGGGGACGAGCCCGATGTTCACGAACTCGGCGAAGCGGAACGTTCGCGCCTTCTCCCCGGGGTCCTCGATCTTGTCGAGCCGCGGGTCCCATTGGCTCTTTTCCTTGATCGCGAGGAGGTCGCCGTTTCCCGACAGCCAGTCGACGGCGTTCGCGAGGAAGGTCAGGTTGTAGGCGCTGTCCGAGTAGCGGAGGAGATCGGAGGCGAAGTCGTCGCTTCCCACCACGATGAGACGCGTCGGGGCGCTGCGCTCGCCGGCCTTGTCCGGGAAATAGCTCGGAAACCGCCCCGACAGCGCGTAGGCGAGCGTGTACTGGCCGGGCGGCTGCTCGTCGCGAACGGCGTCGTAGGACGTCGCGTCGGCGGGATCGAGCGAGAAGCGCCCCTTCATGAGCCAGGCGCTCGGGCTCGACTCCACGAGCCTCTGGTAGCGCACGCCCGGAACGTCGAGCGGGACGAGCGGGCTCGTCCACAGGAGGTCGAGCCCCTCGAAGTTCCGCGTCACCGGATTGTCGGCGGCGACGTTCTCCTTGCGCACGTCGATCCAAAAGGGGTAGGGGCCGAGGTCCCGCCACAGGTACTGACCGGCCTCCTCCTGAACGGTCCTGAAGTCCTTCGCGTTCGCGTCGAGAACGAGCTCGCCGGGGACGCGCACGCCGTAGGAGGCGAGCAGATCGTCGAGCGGCGTATCGTCCAGGCTCTTCGCCGCGAGCTCGGGGGAGGTCGTGTCCACCGAAACGCCGGGAGCGCAGAAGATCGCCTCGCCGCCTCCCATGACGAAGCGGTCGATCGGGCGGAGGTCCTCCTTGTCGAGGTCCGCGCCTCCGAGGACCAGAAGGACCCCGAGGGACCTCGGGACGGGCTCGCCGGGCTTGAGGATCCGCAGGTCGTAGAATCTCCCGATATCGGCCGCGAGCAGGCTGTAGTCGCCGTCGACCGTGCGGCCGCGCTCCCCGACGAGGATTCCCGCCTGCCAGTCGCGGTCCTCGATCAGCTTTTTCAGCGTGGAGGTGAGGGCGTACTCGAGGTCGTCCGTCCCGCTCACGAAGGGCAGCGCGTCGTGGCGGTCGAGGTACTCGACCTCGATCCCCGAATAGACGTTTGCGCTCGTCCGCTCGTCGTCGTTCACGATCTCCATCTGCTCGGCGACGATGCCGCTCTCGGAGAGATCCACCCCGACCCGCTCCGGGTCGATGCTGCGCACGTGAATCCTGCCGTGCGAGAGGGTCGCGTACTCCGCGAGGACATCCTCGACCTGCTGCGGCACCGGCGAGATCTTCCGCAGGCGGTCGGAGACGTAGTAGGTGATCTCGACCGGCTCGGAGACGGATTTGTAGAGGTTTCTCGTGACGGCCGAGAAGGAGTAGATCCCGTGGTCGGTGACGTCGATGCGCGCGAAGTAGAGGGTGCTGTCGGCGGCGAGGAAGGCGAGCACCCCGAGGGTGAGGAGCGTCCCCGCGAGGTCGCGGCGCTTCATCGCCACTTCCGGGCGGCGAGCGCTTTCGTCGTGAGGTACATGCCGAGCGCGGTGACGACGGCGAAGTAGGCGACGTCGCGGGTGTCGATGAGCCCCTTGTCGAAGGACTCGAAGTGAAAGGAGAAGGACAGGTAGTTGAGGATCCCGGAGAGCCACAGGGGCAGCTCCAGGAGGCCGTTCAGCGTGTTCAGGAGGGTCAGCCCGACGAGGAACGCCACGCCGAGGATGAAGGCGGAAACCTGGTTCGCCGAAAGCGCGGAGGCGAGCTGGCAGATCGAGAGACCGGCCGCCGCGAGGAAGAGCACGCCGAGGTACTCGCCGAGGATCTGCCCGCGCTGGAAGTCCCCGAGCGGGCTCAACGTGAGGGGGAGCGGCACCGTGAGGAGCGCGATGAGCGCGATGAGTATGAGACCCGCCGCGAGCTTTCCCGCGACGAGCTCGGAGCTCCGCAGCGGCAGCGTGAAGAGGATCTCCGAGGTGCCGGTCTGCCGCTCCTCCGCCCAGCTCCTCATCATGAGCGCGGGGATGACGAGGAGGTAGACGACGGGCACGATCGAGAAATAGCCCCGCAGCGACGCGACGTTCTGGAAGATGAACTGATCGAGAACGAGAAACCACACCGAGCAGGAGAGAAGAAAGAACAGCGCGACCGCGTAGGCGACCGGCGTGTTGAAGTACGAGCGAAGCTCCCGCTTCACGATCGGCGCGATGCTCACCGGCTCTCCTCCCCGCCGAGGGTGAGCTCGTGGAAGATCTCCTCGAGGCTTACGGAGATCGGCGAGAGCGAGAGGACCTTGAACCCCCGCTCGACCGCCCAGTCGAAGATCCGCTCGCCGAAGTCGGGCGCGGCGGTAAGCTCCGCCGTCCAGGCGCCGCCCGGCGCCGAGCGCAGAGACTCGACCGACTCGACGCCGCGAACGGCAAGGAGGTGGCTCTCGGCGAGGGTCTGCGCGCGGATCTCGACGCGAAAGCGCGGCTTCCCGCGCGCCCTCGCGCCGATCTCGCGGGTAGCCCCTTCCGCGACGACCCTTCCCTTCCTCAGGATCAGGACGCGCCCGCACACCGCCTCGACCTCGGAGAGAATGTGCGTCGAGAGGATCACGGTCTTCTCGCGCCCGAGCCGCTTCAGCAGGCCGAGCATGTCGGCGATCTGATTCGGATCGAGACCGCTCGTCGGCTCGTCGAGCACGAGAACCGGCGGGTCGTGAAGGATCGCCTGCGCCATGCCGACGCGGTGGCGAAAGCCCTTCGACAGGGCGCCGATCGGCCGGTTCCTCACCTCCTCGATTCCGCACTCCTCGCACGCCTCGTCCATCCGCGCGCGTCCGCGCTCGCGGCCGAGGCCGCGGGACTCGGCGATGAACTGGAGGTACTCGCGCACCGTGAGCTCGGCGTAGAGCGGCGCGTTCTCCGGCAGATAGCCGATCGAGCGGCGCACCTCGAGCGGCCGCTCGACGACGTCAAGCCCGTTCAGCCGCGCCGTTCCGGAAGACGGGAGGTGGTAGCAGGTGAGGATGCGCATGATCGTGGTCTTGCCGGCTCCGTTCGGGCCGAGGAGTCCGACCACCTCGCCCGAGCCGACCGTGAAGGAGACGTCCCGGACCGCCTCGAGCGCGCCGTACCTTTTGCCGAGGTTCTCGGCCTCGATCATCATACGACGACGACTTTCTCTTCGACGAACGGGATCGGAATGACCTGGCGGTCGCGCGTGAGGAAGGAAGGCTCGAAGATCTCGCGCGCCTCCTTCGACAGCCCGCGGAGATCGTGCTCGGTGTACCTCGGACTGTAGTGGATGAGGCCCATCTTTTTCACCCCGCCCGCCTCGCGCGCGATCAACGCCGCCTGGCGGGCGGTGAGATGCCGTTTCTCCCGCGCGCTCACGGCGAGGTCGTCGAGAAACATGCCTTCGCAGACGAGGAGGTCGGAGTCGCGCACCTCAGGCGCGATCTCGGGAAAGTAGCCGGTGTCCGTGACGTAGGTGAACTTGCGTCCCGGGCGCGGCTTGCCCATGACCTCCTCCGGCTGAACCTCCGTCCCGTCCTCGAGGCGCACGGCCTGCCCCGCCTGCAGGCGCGACCAGAGCGGCCCTCTCGGCACCCCGGCGAGGCTCGCCTTCTCGGGATGGAACACCCCGGGGCGCGGATTCTCCTCGAGCGCGTAGCCGAAGCAGGGCTTGGAGTGGCGAAGCGCGAACGCGCGTACGCGAAAATCGTCGGCCTCGTAGACGACCTGCGGCTCGCTGATCTCCTTCACCACGATCTCGTAGTTGATGTACATGTCGAGCACGCGCCGGTTGAGCTCGACGTACTGGCGGATCTTCGGAGGGCCGACGATGAGGAGCGGCTCCTCGCGGTCGACCTGCGACGAGAGCATGAGGATCCCCGGCAGTCCGGTCACGTGGTCGGCGTGGGTATGGGAGATGAAGACGACCGAGATCTTCTTCCAGCGGAGGTTGAGCTTGCGGAGGGACACCTGCGTGCCCTCCCCCGCGTCGAACAGGAAGAGACTGCCCTCGCGGCGGAGGAGCGCGGAGGTGAGATGGCGATTCGGGAGGGGCATCGTCCCTCCGCAGCCGAGGATGAAAGCTTCAAGATTCATGTTCGTTACGAGGACGTTACCACATTCCGCGGCCTTGAGACAGAACCCGCGGCGCCGCGCCGGCCGGCGCGGCTATCCGGCGACGCCGGCCGGGGCCGGCAGGCTCTTCTGGGGGTTTTTGGAAAGAAAAACGATCTCGTCCTTCTTGACCGTGACGATCACCCGGTGGCCCGGCTGCACCTTCCCCTTCAGGACCTCAAGCGACAGGCGATCCTCGAGCTGCTTCTGGATCACCCTGCGGAGCGGGCGCGCGCCGTACTTCGTGTCGAAGCCCTTGTCGATGAGCAGGTCCTTCGCCTTCTGCTTCACGTCGATGAGGATGTCGTTGTCGAGCAGGCGCATCTGGACCTCCGTGAGCATGAGGTCGAGGATTCTCCGCACGTCCTCGCGCGTGAGGCTGTGGAACACCACGATCTCGTCGACCCTGTTCAGGAACTCCGGCCTGAAATCGCGCTTGAGCTCCGCCATCGCCGAGCTTTTGATCTCGTTGAAGCTCATGAGATTGTCCTCGGCGCGAAAGCCGAGCGCGCTGTCGCGGGAGATCTCGCGCGCGCCGACGTTCGAGGTCATGATGAGGACCGTGTTCCGGAAGGAGACGCGGTGGCCGAAGTTGTCCTGAAGCTCCCCCTCCTCGAGGACCTGGAGGAGAAGGTTGAAGACGTCCGGATGGGCCTTCTCGATCTCGTCGAGCAGGATTACGCTGTACGGCCGCCGCCTGATCTTCTCGGTGAGGAAGCCCCCCTCCTCGTAGCCGATGTAGCCCGGGGGCGCGCCGACGAGCCTCGAGACGTTGTGCTTCTCCATGTAGTCGGACATGTCGATGCGGATGAGCGCCTCCTGGTCGCCGAACAGAAACTCGGCGAGGCTCTTCGCGAGGAGCGTCTTTCCGACTCCGGTGGGCCCGAGGAAAATGAACGAGCCCATCGGCCGCCTCGGGGAGCTCAAGCCGGTGCGCGCGCGCCTGATCGCGGAGGCGACCGCGCCGATCGCCTCGTCCTGCCCGATGACCTTGTGGTGGAGCTCGTCCTCGACGTGGAGCAGCTTGTCGGACTCCGTCTGCGCTATCCTGATGAGCGGAATGCCGGTGATGTTGGAGATGATCTCCTGGATGTCCTCCTCGTCGACGACGTTCTTCTCGACCTTCAGCGTGTCTTCCCAGCCGCGCTTCATGTCCTCGACCTTCGCTTTGAGCTGGCGAACGGTGTCCCTCACCGCCGCCGCCTTCTCGTAGTTCTGCGAGGTCACGAGCGCCATCTTCTCGTTCGTGAGCCTCTCGATCTCCATCTCGAGCTTCGCGAGCTCCTTCGGCCGCACGCTGTTCGTGATCCGCTTGTGGGAGCCGGCCTCGTCGATGAGATCGATCGCCTTGTCGGGAAGGAAGCGCTCGGTGATGTAGCGGCTCGAAAGGACCGCCGCGGTCTCGAGCGCCTCGTCGGTGTAGGTGACGTTGTGGTGGTCCTCGTACTGGGTCTTCACCCCTTTCAGGATCTCCATGGTCTCCTCGACCGACGGCTCGCTCACGAAGATCGACTGGAACCTGCGCTCGAGCGCCGTGTCCTTCTCGATGTACTTCTTGTACTCGTTGAGCGTGGTCGCGCCGATGCACTGGAGCTCCCCGCGCGAGAGGGCGGGCTTGAGCATGTTCGAAGCGTCGATCGCGCCCTCGGCGCCGCCTGCGCCGATAATCGTGTGGAGCTCGTCGATGAAGAGCACGATGTTGCCCGCGTTCACGATCTCCTTCATGACGCGCTTCAGCCGCTCCTCGAACTCGCCGCGGTACTTCGTCCCGGCGATGAGCGAGGCGAGGTCGAGCGTCATGACCCGCTTGCCCATGAGGACCTCAGGCGCCGTGCCGTCGACGATCCGCTGGGCAAGGCCCTCGACGATCGCGGTCTTTCCGACTCCGGGCTCTCCGATGAGAACCGGGTTGTTCTTCGTGCGCCGAGCGAGGATCTGGATGACCCGCTGGATCTCCTTCGCCCGTCCGATGACCGGGTCGAGCTTCCCCTCCCTCGCGTACTCGGTGAGGTCGCGCGAGAACTCGTCGAGGGTCGGCGTCGCCTTCTTGCCGGGAAGCGGCTGCTTGCGCTTCTGCGCCTGGGACTGCGGCGACGACTGGGACTGAAGCTGGGGAGGCATCCGCTTCGCGTAGCCCGCCGAGCCGCTCAGATCGATGACGATCTCCCGAAGCTGCTCGACGGAGACGTTGTACTTCGCGAGACAGCGCTGCACGACGCTGCCGGTCTCCTTCGCCGAGGCGAGCAGGAGGTGCTCGGTGCCGATGTACTCGTGGCCGAGGTTGCGCGCCTCCTCGGCGGAGTCCTCGAGGATCTTCTTCCCGCGCTTGGAGGGAGGCACGTCGCCGAGGATGAAGCCCGAATGCTTCTTGGGAATGCTCCGCTCGATCTCGGTCTGCATTTCGCTCGGATCGACGTTCAGCCGCTTGAGCGCCTTGTAGCCGAGACCTTCCCCGTCTTTCAGGAGAGCAAGAATGATGTGCTCCGGAAGAAGCTGGTCGGAGTGGAATCGCTTCGCCTCTTCCTGCGCGAATATGGTGAGTATTCTTTGAGCTCTCTGCGTAAGCCCCTTGAACATTCTCTTCCTCCGTTAAAGGTCCGCGTCGCCGAGCGCCTCTTTGATCATAAGCGCCCGCGTATAATCGATCAACTTGGTGTCCGCCCCGGTCTCCTGGCTGTCGATCAGCTGCTGAACGTGCGATTTCTGGGTGAGAAACAGCAGCGCGGTCAGCCTCTCCAACGGCAGCTTGATCCAGCCGAGCGCGGCACCCAGCCGCAACTGCGAAAGGTGCTCGATCGCCTCGCGAACCGAGATCGACCGGCAATACTTGAGAATGCCGAGCGCCCGGTAAACCCTGTCCTCGATATCCACCCGCTGCTTCGCAACCATTTCCTCCCGGGCTTTCCGCTCATAGTTTACTATCTGAGCGGCTACACTTTCAAGCTTGTCGAGAATTTCGCTCTCGCTCGATCCGAGCCCGAACTGGTTCGACACCTGATACATGCTGCCGAGCGAGTGCTCGTCGTCGCCGAAAAAGCCCTTCACCGAGAGCCCGAGCTGAACGACCGCCTTGAAGGTCCGCTCGATGAGCGACGTGGTCACGAGCGCCGGCATGTGGAGCATGATCGAGGCGCGCATGCCCGTGCCGCTGTTCGCGAGCTCCGTTGAAAGATAGCCCATTTCAAGCGAAGCCGCAAATTCCAGCCGGTTCTCAAGCTCGCTGTCGAGGGCGTTCACCTCCTCGTGGGAGCGCCTGAGATTCAAGCCTCCGGAGAAGCTCGCGGTGCGAAGGTGATCGATCTCGTTGATCATGCCGCTCAGCTTCTGGTCGTCCCGCAGGATGACCGCCTTCTGGGCGCTCAGGGAGAAATCCTGCGAGATGAGGTTCCGCTCGAGGAGAAGCCGCCGCTCCGAGGGCGTGAAGCTGCCGAGGAGCGCCGCCTTGCAATCGCCGCCGACCTTCGCGAAGGCGTCGAGGATCTCCCGCTGGACCGCCGCCTCCTCCTCGCTCTTCATCGTTCCCGGATACGGGTAGCCCGCGAGGTTGCGCGACAGGCGCACCCTGCTCGCGATGACGACGTCGTTTTCCGGCCCCGCCTCCTGGAACCAGCCGGGGGTCTCCCTCACCCCGGTGAACCTAATCATGGTGCTCCCCGGCCGTTCGCTCGATCGTCCTGATCTCGTCGCGGAGCTCGGCCGCCTCCTCGTAGTCCTCGCGGGTGATCGCCTCCTTCAGCTTCCCCTGCAGCCGCTCCCGGTCGGTGAGGAGCGACTTGTAGGCGAGGAGCCTCCTCGGATATTTCCCGCGATGGCGGTTCGTCCCGACCGTGTTCTCGAGGAAAAGCTCGATCTCGCGCTTGAAGGCGACGTAGCACTCGGCGCAGCCGAGCCTGCCCTCCTTCCTGAACTCCGAAAGCTTCTGGCCGCAGCGCGGGCAGCTCTCGCTCGATTTCTCCTCCCCCGCGTCGGCCTTCAGATCGATGAGGCCGGTGAGGAGCTGGGAGAGCGAGAGCTCGATCTTGTCGTCGTTGCTCGAGATGCCCTTCTTCTGGGCGCAGGCGTCGCAGAGATTGAGCTCGATGATCTCGTTGCCCATGACCTGCTGGACGTGGACCGTCGACGTCTTCTCGCCGCAGATCTCGCATTTCGTCTCTTTCATGGTTCCCTCGCAAAATAGTAATCCTCTTTGCGCGAAAAGTCGACTTCGGGGCCCTCTTGAGAGCTTCGGTCGAAGCGTGCTCCTCTCGAAACGCAAAAAAGTCGGCTCGACCGCGCCGCTCCCTCGAGCTCCTCTCGTACACGATCGGGTACGGCGCTTTCAGTACTTGCGGAGGATCTCGAGGGGGCGAACGGCGCCCGCGCGCCGGGCCGGGAACCACGACGCCGCGGTGGCGAGGAGGATCGAGAGGAAGGCGATCGTCGCGAGATCGCTCGAGCGGAGCCGGATCGGAATGGTCTCGAGGTAGTACTGGGAGCTCAGGAGCGTGACGTGGACCGGCGTGACCGAGACGAACGGCGAGAGCGCGAGGTCCCAGAGCGCGATGCCCTCGTTGATGAGCCGCTCGATCCCCGCGATGACCCCGTTGATGTTCACCGCGACGAGGAGCCCGGCGGCCATGCCGATCGCGCTGCCGACGACGCCGACGACGAAGCCGGTCGCGACGAACGCCAAGGTGATGCCGCCGGGGCTCGCCCCCGTGCTCTTGAGAATCGCGATCTCGGCCGACCGCTCGATGACGAGCATGACGAGCGAGGACGAGATGTTGACCGAGGCGACGAGCACGATGAGGACCATGATGAAAAGGAGCATGCTCCTCGTCGTCTCGAAGGTCTCGTACATCGGCCGCTCGAGATCGTACCACGAGGCGAGCTCCCATCCCGGCGGAAGCGCGAGCCTCAGGGCCGTCGACAGGGGCAGGAGGTCGCCGTAGGGGTCCCGGACCTTGATCCCGATGAAGCGCGAGCCGGGATCGGTGAAGATCGAGGCGCCCTCGGCCTCGGTGACGACGACCGAGAGGGAGTCGAGCTCGCTGTAGCCGGTGGAGTAGACGCCCTTCACGACGAGCTGGTTGGGCCGCAGGATGAGCCGGCCGCCGGGGAAGACCTTCGCGGTGAGGAGGCCCACCCGGTCGCCGATTCCGACGTGGAGCGAGGCGGCCACCTGCGCGCTTACGAGCGCGGAGCGCGGCGTCGAGAGGTCGTAGCCCCCCTCGCTGAAGCTCAGGTAGCGGCGAAAGGCCGGGTCCTTGGCGTAGAGGTCGGAGGGGAGCGCGCGCACCGCCACCCCGGTTCTGCTCTCGGCCGAATAGGCGAGCGCGAGGCCCGAGGAGACCGGGATCGCCTCGGTCACCCCCGGCACCCGCTTGACCTCCGCGAGCGCCGCGTCGAGCTCCCGGGGCGTGACCGCGCGGAGGGGCCTCGCCTGGAAGTGGAACGTTCCGATCTCCACGTACCGGCTCGTGATGCCCTGGATCATGCCGTCTGCGACCTCGAGCACGACCACGAGCGGAACGAGGGCGAGCGCGATGCCCGCGATCGCCCCCTTCAGCGCCCAGCGCCTGCGTCCCCGCTCGGCGGTCGAGAAGTTGCGCAGCGCGAGGAACGCGATCGAGCGCGCCTTCACGTCGTCGGCTCCGTCCGGGGGGCCCCCGAGGAGAAGAGCTCCCTCACCGCTCGGCGACCAGCTCGCCGCGCTCGAGATGGAGCGCGCGACCGGCGCGCTCGGCGAGCCCCGGATCGTGCGTCACGAGGAGGAGCGTCTTTCCAAGCGACCTCACGAGCGAAAAGAGGAGATCCTCGACGACCTTGGCGTTGCGCTGGTCGAGATTGCCCGTCGGCTCGTCGGCGAGCACGATCTCCGGGTCGTTCACGAGGGCGCGGGCGACCGCCACCCGCTGCCGCTCGCCCCCCGAGAGCTGCAGCGGATAGTGATCGGCGCGCCCGGCGAGCCCGACGCGCTCGAGAAGGTCCCTCGCCCGCTCCGCCGCCTCCCGCCGCGGCGCGCCCGCCATGAACGAGGGGATCATGACGTTCTCCGCGGCGGTAAAGTCCTTCAAGAGGTAGTGGAACTGGAAAACGAGCCCGATGGTCCTCGCTCGGTACCGCGTGAGCTCCCGCTCCGAAAGGCGCTCGACCCGGTACCCGCCGCACAGGATCGCGCCGCTTGACGGGGCGTCGAGCCCCGCGACGAGGTTGAGCAGCGTGCTCTTGCCGGAGCCGCTCTCGCCGGTGATGGCGAGAATCGCGCCCCGCTCGAGCTCGACCGAGACGTTCGCGAGCACACGCAGCTCCTCGGAGCCGGTGAGGTAGCTCTTGCCGACGCGGTCGAGCTTGAGCACCTCGCGCCCGGCGGTCCGCCCCGCGGCGGCGCCCGCCCGCTTCTCGCCGTCACTCATAGCGCAGGACCTCCGCGGGCTTGATCTCGGACGCCTTGGCGGAGGCGAGGTACGCCGCGGCGACCGCCGAGAAGACCGCGAAGAGGTAGATGAAGAGCGTCTCGCCGAAGAGAACGCGGCTCGGAACGGTCCCGAAGGAGAAGGCGTCGGAGGAAAGCCCGACAAAGACGCCCGAGTGGAGGACAAGGGTGTCGAAGAGCTCGGTGGCGAGGCTCGCGAGGAGCTCGACGAGCGCGAAGATGCCGTTGATGTGGTCGGCGACGAGAAGCCCGAGAACGAGCCCGACGGTCGCGCCGAGCGCGCCGATGTAGAGGCCGTCGAAGACGAAGACCGCCCGCATCGAGCGGGGAGAGGCGCCGAGGGAGCGCAGGACGCCGATCTCCTCGCGCCGCTCGTAGACGGCCCTGCGCAGCAGGTGATAGATGTTCGAGGCGACGACGAGGAAGATCAGGCTGAGGAGAAAGGACATCGTAAGCTTCTCGGTCCGCAGCGCCCCGAAGAACGCGCTGTTGTAGCGGCGCCACGACTCGACCGACACCTTCCGGGGCGCGAGCGCCCGCGCGACGGCGCGCGCCCCGGCAAGGTCGTCGAAGCGGTCGGCGAGCTTGATCCCGTAGGTGAGGCGATCCGCCTCCGCGCCGAGGGTGAGCGCGGAGGCGAGGGAGACGAGGCACAGGGACTGGTCGAAATCGTAGTACCCGGACCTGAAGATCCCGCTCACCGTGAAGGGGAGCCCCCGGGGTCGCAAGGCGGCGAGCGCGCCGCCTGAAAGCGACACGAGCGAGACGGTGTCGCCGACGCCGACCGAGAGGCTCTCGGCGAGCTCGGAGCCGAGGACCACGGTACGGCCTCCTCCGAGATCGAGCGAGCCCTGGATCACGTTGAGATGGCGGAGGAGATCGGGATCGACGCGCGCGGCGTCGTCGGGCAGGCCCCGAACGAGCGCCGCCTGGAGCTCGGAGCTCGAGCTCGCGATCATCGTGTGGAGCTCGGCGAAGGGGACCACCGCGGTCACGCCCTTGAGGGACCTCAGGCGCTCGATCTCCGCCTCGCCGAGAGGCCCGTCGCCGGTCGTGACGCGCAGGTGGTAGGAGCTTATCGAGAGAATGTCCTCGATGAAGCCGAGCTGAAAGCCGTTCATGACCGCGAGGACCGAGATGAGCGCGAGAACGCCCACGGCGATTCCCGCCACCGAGAGCGTCGACGGCGCGAGGCCGCGCTCCCGCCGCTTTGAGCGGAAGTACCGGCGCGCGACGTAGAGGACCCAGGCGGCCTTCATTGCGCCGCCTCCGAAGCGTCCGTTCCGGCCGGCACCTGCACCTCCGCCTGCTTCGTGCCGTTCTTGTAGTAGACGCGGAGCACCGGCTGCCCGCCTGAGTAGATCACCTCGACGTAGTTCTCGCGCGATTGGTACTCGGTGACCTTCGCGAGCGTGCGGTTGTGGGTGGTCTCGACCTTCGCGAGGTCGCCGTGGGCGCCGTAGGCGTAGCGGCTCTCGTCCCGGGAGCCCGGCGTCCAGACCACCTTGTCGGCGAGCCGCCCGTCGAGGTAGGCGTAGTCGGACCGCTCCACCACCCGTCCGCCTGCCGTCGTCTTCTCGCTCACGAGATTCCCGTCGGCGCCGTACTCCTTGGTCGTCACCGTGCCGTCGCTCTGGTCCGTTTCGGTCGCGACGCTGTCCTTCCCGGCGCGCTCGTAGGTGAGCTCGTCGACGAGCTTGGCTCCCCGCCAGTCTTCCCGAGCGACGAGCCGCGCGCCGTCGTAGCGATAGAGCTCCCCCGCCGTGTCGCTCCCATGCCACTCGTCGACGAGACGCCCGTCCGCGTAGGTGTACTCCGACTCGCTCATCCGGCCGTCCGGGTACTCCCGGACGACCTCCCGGAGCCTTCCGTCCATGCCTCGGTAGTAGCGCTCCCGGTACTTGAGGGCGCCGCGGGCGGTGAAGACCAGGACGGAGGAGAGATTTCCCCCGGCGTAGCGGTATTCCTCGCGGGAGTCCTCCTTGCCGCCGGCGTAATCCCGCTCCTCGGCGAGGCGGCCGTTGCGGAAGCGGCTTTCGGCGGTGAGGACGCCGGCCTCATAGACGCGCTCGGCGAGGAGAACGCCGTGGTCGAACTCGTCCTCCCAGCGCTCGGTCTCCTTGCCGCGATCGGTGAGGAGCCTGATCTCCGTCGTGCCCTCGTGGCGCACGGCGAGGACCCACTCGGTCGAAGCCGCGCGCCGCTCGCCGAGCGGGCCGAGCTCCATGCCGATCGGGTTCGAGCGGTAGAGCGCTTCGGCCCCGCAGGCGCTCGCACAGGAGAGGAAGAGCGCGGCGAGGGGCCCTGCCCATCGCGCGGGCAACCGGCTCATCTCACGCCTCGAAGAGGGTGTCGAGGTAGCGATCCGGATCGAAGACCTCGAGATCGTCCACCTTCTCTCCCCGCCCGAGGAACGAGAAGGGAATGCCGAGCGTCTTGCTGATCGAGACCGCGATTCCCCCCTTCGCGGCCGAATCGTATTTCGCGAGGATCCCGGAGCTCACGCCGACCGCTTCGTTGAAGATCTCCGCCTGGCGGAGGCCGTTCTGCCCCGTCGTCGCGTCGATGACGAGCACCTTGCGGTACTGGCCGTCGCCGATTCGGGACCGGATCACCTTGTCGATCTTCTCAAGCTCCTTCACGAGGTTCGCCTTCGTATGCATGCGTCCGGCGGTGTCCGCGAGGACGAGGCGGCCGCCGCGCGCGCGCGCGCTGTCGATCGCGTCGTAGATCACCGCGCCGGGGTCCGATCCCTGCTGCTGGCTCACGACCCTCGCGCCGAGCCGATCGCCGTGCACCTTCAGCTGCTCGATCGCCCCCGCGCGGAAGGTGTCCCCGGCCGCGAGCGTGATCCCGGCGATCCCCTCGGTGCGGCCGAAAAAGCTCGCGAGCTTCGCGATCGTGGTGGTCTTGCCGACCCCGTTCACCCCGAGCACGAGAAAGAGGTTGAGCCGGCCGGGATCGACGGTCAGGGGCTCGACCTTGAGGTACTTTTTCAGCAGCGCTTTCAGCGCCGCGCCGAGGGCCTCCCTGCTCTCGATTCCGGCGGACTCCCCGCGGAGCGCCTCGACCAACTCGGCCGCGAGGCTCGCGCCGATGTCCGCCTCGACGAGGATGTCCTCGAGCTCTTCGAGCAGGAGCCCGTTCCGCGTCGTGCCGAGAAAGAGGTCGCGTAGCCGTTCGCCGAGCGTCTTCTTCATTGCCGCCGACCCTTTCCTAGTGAGATGCTCCAAGATAGTTGACGATCGCCATGACCATGTTTGCGAACAGCGCCGCGCTTATGAAGGTTCCGCCGAGAAACGAATAATACCATACCGGAAGCAACGTCTGCAATCGCTGGTATTCCGAGGCGTTCGGCGAGGGCTCGACGAGGACGTCCTGGTAGATGACGCTGTAATCGGAGTAGAGGCTGTAGAAGGTGACCGGCAGAATCACCGAGAGCGCGAACGCTCCGAAGGAGCCGTAAAAGCGGCTCCTGAGGTCGTCGGCGTAGTCTGCGGGATTGAAGACATCCGGCTGGAGCGTCGCCTCGACGTTCGGCGGGCTCGTGGGGGAAAGCGTGCCGTCGTAGTCGTTATAGTGCGCCTTGCGGATCAAGAGCGCCGCGGAGGCGTCCGGCCGGTCAAGGAGCATCGGCGTCTTTCCCTGCCATTGCGAGTTCACGTAGACGTCGGCGTCGTCGGGGAACGACGTGATGCCGATCTGCGCGTTCTCGCTCTTCGCGAGCTTCACCGTGAGCGAGCGCGTCTGGCTCGGGCTGAGCGACACGGTCGCGCGCCGGTCGAGATAGCCGGGCGCTCTGACGAGGATGGTATGCAACGCGGCGGTCATGAGCCTGATCTCCGTCGATCCGATGCCGTAGAATCGCCGGTCGACGTAGACGAGGCTGTCGGAGGGCTCGACGGTCAGGCTCAAGTTCGCCCAGCTGCGGCCGAGAACCGCCGCGATGAGCGGCCCGGTGGTCTCCTCCGCCGCGGAGATCGCGTCCTCGGGCGTCACGACCTTCCGGAACGAGTAGATGACCCGCTTCAGCGCGGCGTTGTAGGCCGATATCTCGACGATGAGGTACCCTTCGACCTCGCTCAGCGTCCCGGTCACGATGCAGTCCACGCCCTCTTCCCGGGCGGCCGACTCGAAGGAGACCGCGGGGTAGGGCATGAGCTGGTCCGCGCTCGACGCCCCCGCGGGAGCGCCGCCCCCGGAAGCGCCGGAGCCGCCCGTACTCCCCGAAGCCGGCGCGCCCCCGGCGCCTTGCGCCGCGCTCGAGCCGGTCGCTCCCGACCCGCCTGCCGCCGCCTGAGCTCCCGCCTTCGCGCCCGGGCTCCCCGAGGCCTGCGCACCGCCTGCGCCTTGCGCCGCGCTCGAGCCTGACGCTCCCGACCCGGCCGCGGGGGCGCCCGTCGTCTTCGTCGTGCCGCCCGATGAGGGCGTCGCGAGCTCGACGGGCTTCACCGCCTCGACGTGGACCGAGTCCGGATCGAGGGAGCGGAGAAACCGGATCCGCTCGCGAACCTGCTCGATGCTTGCATCGAGGGTGGCGAGCGGACTCGCCTGGGCGCCCGGCGCGGGAGTCGAAGCCGGAGCGGGGGTGGCGCCTGCCCCGGTCGTGCCGGCGGCGGCGGGGGCCGTCGTGGTCGGCGCCGTGCTCGCAGGGGCCGAGGTTCCGGCTGCG